>JAZUMP010000076.1:0-2885 GCA_045603725.1 Christensenellaceae bacterium | reverse complement strand
AAGATTAAAAAGAGCGTATTTAAACGTTTTAAATAAAGAAGTTCATTTTTGTGTAATGGAAGAAGAAGTTGAGTTTTCAAAAAAATATACGGCAGGTAGGTTAAGTTACGTTGAAAGAAACGAAGCAATAATAAATGATAGTGATTATTGTATATTTTTTTATGATAGAACCTACGAGCCCAAAAGCAATAAAAAATATGCAAGTAAAACTTCTGGAACTAAACTTGCATACGATTACGCTATTAAAAAGAAAAAGACAATTATAAACGTATTTGAATTGTAAAACTTCAAAAGAATTTAGTAAAGTAATAACGCTATGTTTTTCTTGGTTTAGAACGTATAAAAATAGCACCCTAAAGATGATACTTTAGGGTGCTCTATTAATTTTTAAGGATATATAACTTTTGTTTCGACTACCGTCGTTCCTTTTTTGAAGTGATACTTAATTGCTTTAATTTCAGTTACAGGATAAATAAGGTTGGTATTAGGAACGCTTTTAATCGTAACGTTTTCGCCATCGCCAATAATTTCACCGCCTTCACCGACTGGCGTTGCAAAAGTAGTATCGTATGCGGTGCAGTCAAAATCACAAGTAACTGTATGGCGCCTTAAGTGCCCGTCATTTGTTGGGGTTAAAATTGTTTCTACGTTAATACCTGGGCAAGGAGACCATTTTGAATATTGGCGACCTTCTTCATCCATATGGTATTCAATACATTTTCTACGGTAAAAAATCGTAGAATCAATTTCAAACGCTAAGGTGCTATCCGGAGCGGCGTTTTCCATAGTATCCATTACTCTAGACACGCTAAATGCGTAGCGAGAAGAGTATGCAAATTTAGAGTATTTTTCCGCGCGATGTGAAAGTCCCCAGTTTGCCCATTGCCCACCAGAAAGCGCGACGCAATAGCCGTTTACTCTTTGCACAGTCATATACGCTTCGGGAATAGGGAGAATACTATCCATCTTTGGTAGGGGTAGAGGTTCTGCTTTAAAGAACTCGTGATTTTCATCAAGTGCAAGGAAAATAAATGCTTTAAGTGCCCAATAAGGCGAGCCACAAGCGTTGTATTGTTCCGACATATTTAAATTAGGGTAAGCATATCCAATACTCAATATTCCCGCATTATCAAAAATCGGATTAGAAAGCCACCATTTTAAATGCCTAGATATAATGCCTTTCATAACGCCTATAGGGAAAGGTTTTACGCCTGCAAAAAGGCAAGCGCCAAAAAACGAGCATTGAGCAAAACGATAAGTAAGAGAGCGACCAATTGCAAGTGAAGAGCCGTTTTCGTCAAACCAGTAAACGAAACTTTTTGCAAAAATTTCTGCTCTTTCTTTTATAAGTTTGCTATTTTCAGGGTCCTCTTTTTCCATAACTTTTGCATATATTAACGAATAGAAGTGAAGAGCAAAAGAAATGTAGTAGTCTGCTCTTTCTAACAAACCGTCGTGATACCAGCCGTTGGAAATATAGAAACTATTTAAAGTTGCAAGCGAAGCCTTCATACGCTCTGCATCGTAAGAAACGCCAACGTTTTTTAAGCCAAGGTTTACAATTAACGGGAAAAGTTGCCAGTTGTTTTGGTTTTGTATTTCCCCATTTACTTGTAATAACCATTTATGTAAATTATCTTTTTGTTTTTGAGTTAAAGGTTCCCATATTTTATGTGGTGCAAGGATTAATGCAAAACCTATTGCAGTCATTTCAACTACTCTTTGGTCGCTATTAACTTTAGGAATTTCACCCCAATATTCTTTGCTTTCAGGGTCGGTGCCGTTGATAATGCCTTTAAGATAAATATCGTCAAACTCGCCTGCTGATTCGCCACAAGACCATAAAGGTGCTAAGCCCCATAAAACACGGGAAAACGCTTCCATATGAGCAGTTTTTTCAGGATAAAATACACCAGTGCTACCAAGTTTGATACCTGCATAACCTTCGGTGTAAAAATTCTTTAAAGGGTTAATGATGGTTTTAAGACAGTTAATAAAATCTTGCTTTGATTGATACATTGTTTACCTCTTTTATTTTAAAAAAATTATTCTAAATATTTATTTTTTAACTTTTCAATAAACTCGTCGGAAATATCAAGTTCGGCTTTTGCGTAGTTTTCAATACTGCCGTAAGTTTCATTTATAAATTCAAGTGTTTTAATTATGTATTCGGGTTTAGCAGAGAGCATGTTGAGTATTATCTTTCTAAACTCTGTGCCTAAAAATGCAATCGAAAGACCAAAATTTGACCAAAAAAATTTTCTTTTTTGATATTTGTGCGAAATTACGTAATCTTCAATAATCGTTTGTTCTTTAACACCCAAAAGACCTTCAACAAGCATTGCTACAAGCCCCGCTCTATCTTTTCCACCGTTGCAGTGCCATAAAACGCCACCTTCGGCATTTAAAATAACGTTTAAAATCATTTTAAGAGTTTCTTTACTTTCTTTATTGAGAAGAACTCTTTTATACATTTCAACCATATAATTATCTGCCGTGCCGAATTCCTTTTTTATGCGCTTGCTTTCCTTTTTCATGGTAAGACGCATACTTTTATCTGCTGTAATTGCAGGGGTTGCCGTGCATAAAAGGGAGTAGTTTAAATATTCGGAGTTATTAATTTTAGTGTCAGGTTTTTCTAAAACTTCCGTTTCAATACGTAAATCAATAACGTGTGATAAATTTAAACTCTGTATAGCAGTTTTCGTTTTTTTATTAAGTTTATACAACTTTCCACTTCTAAATAGTTTACCGTAAACGATTTTTTTACCGTCGTTAGTTTCAAAACCACCAATGTCCCTTATGTTTGGAAGTTGTTTTATATTTAACCTTTCAATAGCCATATAGTTATTTTAACACAAATTATATAATAAATCAATATTAAA
>JAZUMP010000075.1:0-20745 GCA_045603725.1 Christensenellaceae bacterium | reverse complement strand
CGAAGCAATTTAGGGTTAGCAAATTTTTAGTTTAGACAAGGCAAAGACCGAAGATAATAGTAGAGTCTATTATCAAGGGGTTTAACGCAGTATAAACAAAAATTAGCAACCCCAAATCAATGCTTGAAATATTCTTTCTTGCCTCTACTTGTTTCTATACTCTTAGGTGGTGTTCATTTATTCCTGTCATTCTGAGAGCCACTTCTTGCTACTTCTTTCGAAGAATCTATTGTGATAAGGAAGAGATACTTCAAAAGCCGTTCAAAGCGGGCAATGTTCAGTATGACAGTTTATATATAACTTTCTTCTTGTCATTCTTCGCGTCGACCAACAGCGACGGGCTAACGGAGAATCTATTTATTAAAAAATATTAATGCAACTACAATAAATTTCATTTTAATTGTAACAAATTAAAAAGTAAACAAATATATATAGTGTAGCAAGAGTGTGCAATACGTAAAGTTCTAGCTTGACTAAGGAAGTTTTAAACGTTTTGCATTATCTATATATTATTATTATGAAGTTATCGCACCTTGCAAACAAATCGCTAACTATTTGCTTTTCTATATATTATATATAGGCGATAAAACTATAAAAAATAAACGCATAACGCAATCAATCCAAAAAGTGGTAAATTTGGTATTTTTTACCCCAAAAGTCTACCAAATGAGATTTTTTGCTCTTTTTAGAGTTAGTATTAAAAAAATTTTTAATAAAATGCTTGACATATGATAAAATATCTTATATAATTCAAATACTAGTATGTAATTATGGCTAAAAATATGGCTATGAGTACAAATTTCATAGAAAAAGGAGAGTTTGAATTCGGGTTTTGTAGTCGTTTTTAAGCAGTGTTTTAAAGGCAAAAACGCAAATTTTTGATTGTCAACGCGTAGTTGTTTTGAAAGCACGGTGTTAATCTATTTATTATTGTAATTTACCCCACCTCTGGCTTGCAGTATTCCGTTAGCTGCGAAGTCGAACAAAAAAATTTATTAGAAAAAATTGTTTAATCAAAAATTATTTAAGGAGAAAACATAAATATGAAAACTAACAAATCATTATTGGTTAAGTTTTTAACAGTGCTTTGTGCTCTTTGTCTTTCATTAAGCGTGGCATTTGGTCTCGTTGCATGTGGCGAAGAAGAAGTAAAAAGCGTTGTTGGTGCTGAAATCAATAGCGAAAATAAACTTGTTCTTATCTATTCAGATGGTTCTAAGTCTGAAGGTATGGATATCGTTGGTAAGGACGGTGTAGATGGCGAAGACGGTAAAGACCTTACTGCTTGCGATCATAAAAATTCTGTTATCAGTGACTACAAAATGCCTATTAACAGTATAGACCCTGAAGCAAAATTTGCTGACATTTGTACTATTCAACAAGCAGTTTGTTTAGATTGCGACTATTTATATGTAGTTGCACATGGTCACGACTTTAAAGACGTTGACGCAGTTGCTGCAACTTGCTATGCTGAAGGTCATGAAGCTGGTAAAGAATGTAAAGATTGTGGTTACTTCACTGGTGGTAAAGAAACTGAAAAGGTTCCTCACACTGAAAAAACATACTTTATAGCATATGAAGACGAAAAGATGTCTCCATGTACTCATGGTGGCTTCTTAGTAACTGTTTGTGAAGTTTGTAGAGCTCAAGGCATCAACGAAATTTTAAATAAAAGCGTTGTTGGTGGTTTAGGTCACTCTTCTACTGCTTGGAGATTTGCTCAAGAACTTGATAAACCTACACTTAATAGAGAAGGTAAATTAACTGCATCTGTATGTGATGACTGTGGAATGCCTGGTGTAGAAAAGATAATTCCTGCATTAAACGAAACTGATTACGTTAAAACTACTAAAGTTGCAAAAGTTAAATGTACAGATAAAGAAATTTATAACTATGCATATAAGCTTGGCGAACAAACATTTAATTTTGAAGTAGAATCTGAAGCAGGTAAACACGTAATTGGTTACGATGAAGATGGCAATGCAATTTATCACGATAGAGAAATATATGCTTATGATGAAGATTTATTTAGTTTAATCGAAGTTGAGGGCATTGCTAATGCTACTTGTAAAGTCCCTACAAATGCTAATGCATTCTTCATTTGTCAAGAAGAAGGCTGTAATACTAACGTAGGTGTTAAAGTTGTTACAGACCACAAAACTGTAACTGAAGTTTTAGGTAACGAACCAGCCGTTGCTACTCCATCTGGTTGCGAAACAAAAGGTTATTATGTAAGTTATACTTGTCCTGATTGTGCCACTGTAATTGGTGATACCCAAGAAGAAAAAGATGCATATCTTGCATTTGATTTAAACGGAAAAGGACATGATTACGAGTACAAAATTACTAAGACTTACGAAGGTACTGCAAACGTTGACCTTTTAGGTATTTGTAAAAATGGTTGCGGTGTGGATGATACTTCTAAAATTAACGTTACTGCAACTTATGAAAAGAAAGATGCAACTTGTAAAGATACTGGTTTTGAAAAATGGACTATAACTGAAATTGACGGTGTAGCTCTTGATGAAGCACTTGAAGTTACTAACACTATTGAAAAACTTAACCACAAACTTGATGGTGAGTTTATGGATTTAGATGCTGATGCTCCATATAGTTGGAATGAATGGAAAGATAGAGGCATGTTTGACCTTGAAATTGATGGTGCTATAACTCATACTTGTAGTGAAGGTGGATTCATTGTAGGATTTGTATGTTCAGAATGTGGTACAAATGTTGGTACAACTGCACAAGTTGACCACTTAATTCCTGTTGTTGATGGTGAAGAAGTTTATCAAACTACAAAAGGTGTATGTTCTTCAAATCCTGATGATATTGTAAATATTGAAAAATATTACATATGTGCAAGAACTGAATGTGGTAAAAAGCAAGTTGTAGAAACTATTGTTGTTACTCATAAATATGAATATACTTATGAAGTTACTAATGATAATGGTACTCCAAATGATAAATCTGATGATGAAATAACTATCACTGGTACTTGTGTTAATGCTGAACTCCATGCTAATGATACTGGTGCTACTGTTGTATACGTTAAAAAACTTAGTGAGCTTTCAAGTTCAGTAACGAAAGTTGCTACATGTAAAGAAAAAGGCGAAATTACATATTCGTGGACTGAAGATGGTGCAAATATTTCTATCCCTGTAGAAACTCCAAAAGCTCTTCACACCTATGTAATTAATGGAGAAAAGGTTGAGATTAACAACAATATGCCTGTTACACTTGCTCCTGGTATGTCATTATTAGATGAGACTGTTCCTGCATGTGGTTCTACTCCTACTGAAGTAAATGCTTTCTTCATCTGTGCTAATGAAGATTGTGGTGCAAAAGTTGGTATTAAGGCTGTTACTGCTCACAAAGAACCTGAAAATAAAGAAGATTACATTGAATACACGGATGCTAAATGTGGTGTTGCTGGTTCTAAAAAGTTCTACTGTGATGGTTGTGAATCTGAAGTAACTCTTCCTATTGATGCACTTGAACACGTAAAAGCATACGATTATGATACTTTAGTTAAACCGGATGCTGATACAATGGGTTCAATCAATGTTGTATGTACTCGTGAAGGCTGTGGTGCTAATATTTACACTGTTGATATTCCTAAACTTACTGATGCATCTAATGCTACTGGCTCTACTTACACTTATGAAATTAAGAATGAAGCATCTTGTCAAGGTTTTGGCGTTATCACTTACACTTACAAAGACGTTACTTATGGCGAAGTTGTATTTGATGTTGTAACTCCTGCTGTTGACCACGATGTAAATGATGTTCCTGAATATACTTGGGAATACAATGGTAAGATTTACACTGGTAAAGTATGTAAACTTGGCGAAGATAAACACATTGTTGTTATCAGCGTAGTTGACAAACAACCAACTCCATAATCGGAATTCGATATTAATTATAAACTGTAAAGTTAGCAGATTAATCTAACTTAGGTGGTTAATAAATAGCGGAATTGAACGCTCGACTTATGTCGGGCGTTCTTATTTTTTATTTACTTTATTGTGCTTAGTATAGCAATATTATTAATGTTATATTTAAATGCACTTACTTTGATTAACTATTTAAGTAATTCGTTATATATAAACGTCATACTGAAACGCGCTGTCTTGAACGGCTTATGAAGTATCTCAACCTTATCATTATTAGATTCTCCGTTAGCCCGTCAAAGTGGGTAGGCGAAGAATGACAGTAAGGGATTCTCCGTTAGCTCGTCAAAGTGGGTAGGTAGAGAATGACAAAGTTTATAAAGTTTTAATTTAACTTGCTTTATAATAAAAAATATAGTATACTTTTTTTATGAAATACAAATATTGTTTAATTGACGTTGATAATACTTTGCTTGATTTTTGCTATGCCGAAAAATACGCGCATAGAATTACTTGCGAAAAGTTTAATATACCTTGGAATAACGAACTTTATAGCGTTTACCATAAAATAAACGACGATTATTGGAAACAATTAGAACTAGGTAAATATTCTAAAGAAGAAATAATAGTTTTTAGGCATAGAGATTACTTTGAGTATTGCTCAGTTGATGGCGATGCTTTACTATTTAATAATGAATACGTAAAGAACTTATCGTTAGGCAAAAAACTTATGCCATATGCTAATGAACTAGTTAAAAAATTGTACGATAGCGGTTTAAAACTCTTTATTGCTACTAACGGCATTGCTAAAGTTCAGTATAGTAGACTATTGGGTCAAAAGTTTATGAAATATATTGATGCACTTCTTATTTCTGAAGAATTAGGCGCTCAAAAACCTAGTATTGACTTTTTTAAAAACGCGTCTATTAAAACCGGTATTGACTTTAGTAAAGACACCTTAATTATTGGAGATAGTTTAACTAGCGATATTAAAGGTGGAATAAACTACGGAATTGATACACTTTGGGTTAACGTTAAAAATGAAGAAAATCCATTTGGCGATAAAATTACTTATATTGTTAACCGTTTAGAAGAAATACCTAGTGTGTTGTTTAAATAAATTAATATTTTATAAGGGAGAGTAATACTCTCCCAATTTTTATTATATAAAAACACACTGTCATTCTTCGCCTGCCACCGTGACGGTCTAACGGAGAATCTATTAACGAAAGTCTATTGTAATAAGGATGAGATGTTTCGCTAGCGCAAAATAGGGCGCGTCTCAACATGACAGTTTATATATAACTTTCTTCCTGTCATTCTTCGTGCCGACCAACCTGCTCGGCATACGGAGAATCTATTAACGAAAGTCTATTGTGATAAGGATGAGATGTTTCGCTAGCGCAAAATAGGGCGCGTCTCAACATGACGTCTATATTGTCATTCTTCGCGTCGACCAACAGCGACGAACAATCGGAGAATCTATTAACGAAAAGCCCATTCTTGTCATTCTTCGCGTCGACCAACAGCGACGGGCTAACGGAGAATCTATTAACGAAAAGTCCATTTTTGTCATTCTTCGCCTACTTTCGTGACGGGCTAACGGAGAATCTATAAACGTTTAACTAAATAATATTATTGCAAAAAACAATACTTAATGTTAAAATAAAAATATGAATTATTACGTATACATAATAACAAATTATAATAATACGGTTTTATACGTTGGTGTAACAAATGATTTAAAGCGTAGAATGTACGAACATAAAAATAAATTGGTTGATGGTTTTTCTAAAAAGTATAATTTAAATAAACTAGTATACTACGAAACTACGTCAAGTATAGTTTCTGCAATAGAGCGGGAAAAGAAGTTGAAACATTTATTAAGAAAACAAAAAGAGAAACTTATTAATGATTTAAATCCCGAATGGAAAGATATTTCAAGTGAATTTTAAAAAAATAAAATTTGTGGATTAGATTCTCCGTTAGCCCGTCAAAGTAGGTAGGCGAAGAATGACAGTAAAAGATTCTCCGTAAGCCCGTCAAAGTAGGTAGGCGAAGAATGACAGTAAAAGATTCTCCGTTAGCTCGTCAAAGTGGGTAGGCGAAGAATGACAGTAAGGGATTCTTCGTTAGCCCGTCAAAGTGAGTAGGCGAAGAATGACAGTTAAAATGATATTTATATAATAAAATCGTAAGGGAGAGCATTGCTCTCCCCGTTTTTAAATATAAATAATAAATTGAAAATTTTACAAATAATTCAAAACTGTTACGTTAGTTTTTACTTTTAAATCATCTAAAATAGTAAGTTCGTGCTCTTTATATTTTTTAGTGTGATATTTGTATAAAAGATTTTTTACTTCAAAAATATCGCATTTAGTTTCTTTAGATTTTTTTGCTACACTTTGAATTTTTTCTTTGATAAATTCTTCAGTTTTAAATTTCATATTATCGTTTAGTTTGCCAAGGTCTGCAACTCTATTTATTTTTTCGCTAAAATTAGCGTCGCTAACCCTTGCCCAAACTTTTAAATCTATAATGAAAGTAGGCGAATCGTTTTCAAATACTAGTTTCAATTTTTTAGAAGATTTTAATATATCAATTAAAATATCGCCGGTTTTACCGTCATTATCGGTTGCGTTAATCGTTATAAATGCTTCCTTTACGCGTCTATATAATAAAGATAAACATAAACTTTCATCGCTATCAAGTTCGCCAGCGTAGTATCCTTTATTAAAAAGTTGGCAAGTTGAAGCATCGTAAATAACTAGTTGTTGTTCGCCACCACTACTTTTACCACTAGAGCCACCACCGCTTCCGCCACCAGAACCACTTTCAGGCTCTGTTGTCGTTGAAGTGCTAACCGATTTACCACCTTTACCACTTTCGTCCGTCATAATGGTTTTAACAAACGGCATATACCCGTAACTAGAACGCGAATAATAATTAATGCAAAAGTCTTTTATTGAAGTCGTGTAAACTTTGCTTGCGCTTTCATAGTCTTTAACGAAAATTTTTGAAAGTGATAACCCCGAAATCGTATCAAGTGGCGAAGAAGATAATAGTAATTCTTTTGCTTCGCCTTTAGCCGTGCAAACGATAGCCGAATCTTCAATTTTATAAGAACGTATGAAAAATAAGAGTACGTCCATAACGTTTTCACTAAGCATACTTTCGCCAAGAACTATTAGATTGCAAAAACTAAGTTTAGGATACCAACCGGTTTTATCGCTTATACTTGAAATTGCTTCAAATATAGTTTTTCCATTTGATGATATAACGGCTTCTTTATTTGTAGACTTAGTGCTAGAACCTTCAGGAACTGCAATTTGTGCAGTAACTACGTAATCTTCTTCGCTTTTATCAACTCCAAGGGTTACTATAAGCGCAGTTTTTTCAATGTTTATTAAAGTATAGTCTTGTGTAAAATAAATAATAAACGCAAATATAAAGATTAAAACGTAAATTTTAGACCGTTTGAAAACCATAGTTTCTTCTCCGTGTTTTTAAATAAAAAATTAATGGCAACAAATAGTTCATTATAATAAAAAACCATACTATATAATTAGAAAAGAAATTTATTGCCGATAAAAATACGTTTTCCGTAAGTATTGCAAAAGCGACTTCTAAAACAATTATAATAAGTGGCGCCACGAAAGGTCTTTTAAAATTAAAAAACTTATTTAAGCATAAATTAGCAAAAAGAAGTGGCAAACAAACTTCAAAAACGCACATTGCTGCTAGCATAAATGCAGAAATATAGTCAAATCTACCAATATTTGATAGAGCGATAGAGTATTTACTCATTTTAAGCGTAGCGTAGTATTGGCGTGGTGCTATCGTTTCAAACACTGCGTAAAAAACGACTAATATAATTAGCGTAGTTAAAGCGTAAATTATATATGCTTTTACGCTTCCTTTAAGTTTTTCTTTAAAATTAGAAATATAACCTGCAAAAAACAATATATAAATCGGGTCTCCAAACCATATAAGGCTTTTAAAAGAGCCAATTAATATTCGTGAAGGATTATCGCCAATAATAGGTAAAAGAGCCGTATACTTGCCTGCAAATAGCGATAGCATTAAAATAGAAACTATTCCAAAAACGTATACCCATAAACACAGTTCGTAACTCCTACCAAACGGTGTAAAACCTTTAATAATTATATAAAATGCAATTATAAAAAAGGGCATAAAAGTAAGAAGCGTTGGTTGCGTTTCGTAAAAAGTAAGTTCTATTGAGTTTTTTTGTTCAACAATCGGAACGAATGCTTTTACTATAAAAAATATAGCGTAAAAAAGAGTTATTCCCTTATTAATGGATTTAGAAAAAATTTGATTACCCGTATCGAAAAGCGTTTTGTTATTAGTGTTTTCTATTACCTTTAAAACTACTAGTAACAATAAAAAATCTAGAATAAGATTAAGAAGCGCACAAATCCACATACTTTCGTGCGCTATTTTTGCTAAAAAAGCGGGCATAACGTAAATTTTTGTAAGAGTAAATCCTGCACCGATTATAATATTTAATTGTTTTTGAGATATTTTATTAGTCATTAATTACTTTCCTTACTCTGTTTTTAGTTTTAAGCGCTTTTGGGCGCTTTGTCATATTAGCGTAAAAATCAATAGTGAATCCATCTTGTAAATCTTCTTTTATAAGTGGTGCGTAAGGTGCAAGATATGGAATGCCGAAACTATCTAGCGAAGCGAGATAAGTTATTAGCCCATAACCAAAAAGAATAATTCCGTAGCCACCAAGTGAGCCTGCTATAATTAAAAATAGTAGCCTTAATACCGATAGCGTTTCGGTTAAGTCTGGTACGGTGTATAAGCATATTCCCGATAGCGCAACTATCATAATCGTAGGAGTAGAAACTATGCCTGCGTTAACGGCAGTTTCGCCTAGTACTAGCGCTCCAACGACGGACATTGCAATTCCCACGTACTTGGGCATTCTAATACTTGCTTCGTTTAGAACTTCGAATATAAATAGCGTGAAAAACATTTCTACGCTAGGCGATAGGGGTATTCCCTTTATGCTTCCAACTATCGTCAATAAAAAACTAAGCGGGATTAGTTGCAAGTGAAAAAGTTGAGCCGAAACGAAAAATGCAGGAAGTAAAACGGCAACTACTACGGCAGATAGCCTTAAAATTCTTGATATGTTTCCACGGTAAGTGTTAAGATAATAATCTTCTGCCGACTGAAAGTCTTCAACGAACAAAAATGGAACGGTTAAAACTATTGGCGAGCCGTCTACGATAATACCTATTCTTCCTTCAAGAAGTTTACCCGCCAAAATATCGGGTTTTTCCGTCGTTCCAACTTCTTTAAACATAGAAGTTTTACGTTTAGATATGTTTTTTATTATATACGAACTATCTAATATTCCGTCGACGTTAATTTTATTTAATCTTTCTTTTAAGTCTTTAACAATTTTGGAATTTGCAATAGAAGATATATAAACTATTCCAACCATAGTTTGCGAGTATTTGCCAATAGTTAACTTTTCAAAAGTAAAATCGGGAGATTTTATGCGCACGCGCACTAAACTTAAATTAGTTTGCAAGTTTTCAACGAACCCTTCACGAGGGCCTTTTAAAACTGAAGAAGTCGGCGGCTCGGTAACGGGTCTTGTTGCCGGTTTTTTACAAGCAGCAGAAATAGCGAAGTTAATTCCATCAATAAAGATTACCGCATCGCCAGATATTATTTTTTCTATCGCACTTGGAAAATCTTTTAAGGTGTCGGCTTCAGGAAGATTAAGTTTTTTAACTATATCGTCTGTTTCCACTTTTTTATTAATTTCACTAAGTGGGTTTATTGCAAGTTTACCTAAAAGTTCTTTATCAGATAAACTCTCAACGTAAACTGCCGTTGCATCTATATCGTATATTTTAAATTCAAAAAATATTATATCGTCGCTTTTAATAGTGTTTTTAAGTTGAGAAATATTTTCTTTTAAAGATTTAGAAAGTTTCATACAATTACTATTTTTAATATAAAAAAAATTATGCAATAAAAAAGACGGTGTAACCGCCGTTTCCTTAAAAGAAAAGCAAGTTAAACCGCCTTTTTTTGCGTTTTTACAAAATTTATTTATTATTAAGCGCGTTAAGTATAATTTCGCTTATGGTTTTGCACTCTTCTACTGAAAAAGCAGTGCTACTTTTAATTACTTCACTTATAAGTTCGGCGTTTTTGCCGTCGTCATTTTCTAAAGAGTAACTTTCAAGTATTTTCTTAACTGCAGTTTTAAGAGTAGTACTATCAAGTATTCCGTTTAAAATTTTAGTGAGAGTATTTTCAAGCGTGTCCTTTTTTAGAAGTTGTTTGATGAAAGCGTATATAAAGGTCGCTACGCCTCCTACTTGGACGCCCTTTTTAAAAATTGACAAAACGTCAATTCCTTTATAAGCGATAAGAGAGTATATTCCCGATAATAAAACGCCTAAAATAAATGGAAGTAAACCCACTTTATTTTTAAAGTTTTCGGGAATAAATTTTTTTATTACGTTAGTTAAAATGAAGGTTATGATTGCAAGCGTTAAAATGTCTGCGCTTACCATTTGTAAAAACGGCGCCAGTTCTTGAATAGTCATTTTGTATTCCTTTAGCAAACTAAAAGTTAAAAAACAACCGCCTATACGAAAATTCGTATATTGCTTCTTCCTTTTGACTGCTCGTTTATTTCCGGACGCATTTTAAGTATAAACCTAAACTCCTTTAAATTAAACGGTTTATGACACTTTTTTAAAAATTCTAACTGCAAGTACGCTCATATCGTCATTAGCGTAGCCTTTTTCAATATTTAACGCTTTATTTAAAATACTGTCGGCTATTTCTTGTGGATTTCTATTTTCTAGCGTACGCAAAAAATCAATTAAGTCAGTAGAAGAACCAAAAGCGTCGCTAATGCCGTCAGTAACCATAATAACGGTATCACCTTCGTTTAAAGTAGTCGTAGTGCCGGTAGGGGTAAGGTCGTCTAATATGCCTAACGGGAGCGAACTTCCTTCAATAATTTTAATGTTATCGTCAGATAAAATAAAACTAAACGGCGCGCCAATTTTAATAAAATCAGCATTTAAATCAAATAAATTTACGGTTAAAATGTCCATTGCAGAGAAATTATCGTCGGTATTAAGTGCTAAAACTTTGTTTACCATACTAAGAATAAGTTTACTTTGAAGCCCTGCTTTATAAAAAGATTCTATTAAGGAAATAGCAGTAGAAGAAGTGTTTTCAGCGCGAAGTCCACTTCCCATACCGTCGCTAAGCGCAATTAAAAATTTACCTTCGTCAATTTTAGTTAGGCTGTGTGTATCGCCACTAGTTGAAGAGCCGTCTTTGGTTTTATTAGCGATGCCAAAAGCGGCGTCAAGTAATGGAGCACGCTTAATAGTTACGGCAGAACAATCAAGCGCTATCGCAGTTTTTAAAACTACGTTGTTTTGATAATTAGTGATTTCATTAACGGCTTTTATGAGTCTACCGTTTTTAATAAAGTCGTTTTTAATTATTAAATTAATTTCTAAGCCGTCATCAGATAAATAACACATAATTTCGTTAAAAATTATCCCGCGTTTTTTAAGCCCGTCGGCAATAACGTGTTCATACTTAAAAGAATATTCTAAAGTTTTAGAAAAATCAAAAGCCATATTTTTTAAAACGCCTGCTACACCTTCCGACTGCATACGTATAAGTTCTTTTCCACTTAAAACGTCTTCCGACTCTTTAACTTTTTCACGATATTTAGTTATAAGACCGTTAATTTCGTAAATAATTCCGTTGATATAAGAGCAACGCTCGGTAAACCTTTTAGTTAAATCAACTAGCGATATCCTATTTTTAGCAAGCGCTACTGAAATAATTTTAATAAGTTCTTTTCTATCGGGGTTGTTTAGTTCTTTACATTTTCTATACTGTGGACAATTTTCGCAAACGTTTATAATAACTTCGTCTGCCATTCTAGATAATAAAACTTCATCGGACGAAACTAAAGTTTTAAGTTTATCAAAACTTTTTTCCATCTCTTTAAACACGTCGGAAATTTCATAAAGCCTATTAGAAATAGTAGCGCGCACTCTGTTTACCGCGTATTTTGATAGGTATTTATTTCTTATAGCAGTAAGTTTTTCTTTAATAGAGTTCGTGTAAGCAGGGGGTATAAACAAAAATAAAATTATAGGCGTTATTAAATATATTAGGTCGGTATAGTAAAAGGGCCCGTAAACGTCTGTTAAAAAAATAAACGCTAAATCCATTGCCATAACTAAAAACGCAGATAATATTTTAGATTGTTTAGATAATATCGTTGCTGATAAGGTTAGTATAGAGTAAACTGCAAAAGGGTAAATACTTTGTGTAAAAACCGATGGAGCAATAGCTAAAACCATAGATACAATCATAGATTTTCCACTATCTAAAGTAAACACTGCAGTTAGCATAATAAAAATATTTAGCGCTTTTAAAGCGCCTTCGCCAAAAACCAAATTAAATCCAAGTTCAAAAACGGCTGTAAAAACCGACAAACAAACAATTTCAAGTGAAGTAATTTTGTAATCAAATTTTTTTATAAAAATAACTCTTGAAGAGTAAATAAATATAAAAACCGAAGCAAGAGAAACGCCACCGCAAATAAGCCTAATAGGTAACGATAGTTTATTGTCAAAAAACAAAAACCCTAAAATTGATAGCAAAGAGTAAATAATTAATTCTCCGCCAACTGTTTTGTTTGTTTTTTTATAAATTCCAAATATTGATAAAATGATAAACGCGCAAGTTAGCCCCGAATATAAACTCATTAAATCAAACTCGTAAATAAGCCCAATTATAAATGAAATCGTTGATAAAATAGGGCTAAATTTTAAGTAAATTAGAGATATATAAAACGGAGCGCTTAATATTTTAAAATCGGTTATAACTGATGATAACGATATAGAAATTAGTGTAGAAACTAAAAATATCAAAAGCGTTTTGTAAGTAAACTTATTTTTTTTCATAAAAAACCACCTAGAATATGATAATTAATATATACCATATAATAGGTGATGAAATTTGGCGTTATTTAATAATTTTTGTCGTTAGTTGTTCTCTTTTATAAGCGTAGTTCCAATATTGCGAACGTTTGCCTTAAACACGTTTTCTTTCCCAAATACGCTTTGCATTTTTAAAATATATTCTTCAACTTCGTTATCGTTAATTATAGCAAAGATTGAGCCGGCAAATCCACCGCCGTGCACTCTAACTGCGCCGTCTTTAATTATTCGGCGAGAAAGTTCAATTCCAAGAACTATCGGCTGATTAATTTCGCCTGGAACGTAACAGTTTTGTAGTAGTGAAATGCTAGAATTTCCCGAAGCGTTTATTTGATTTAAAAAATCTTTAACGTTACCGTTTAAAAGTGCTTCTTCAGCCTTTTCAACTCTTATATTTTCCTCTAAATAGTGAAGCGCTCTTAAAATTGCTCTCGATGAATATTTTTGATTAAGAGTAGGAATTTCATTTAGAAACTCGCTTAAACTTACTTCTCTTAAAACTTTTTTATTAAAATGAGAAGAAATTTCTTGCATTTCTTTTCTGATATTTGAGTAGTGAGTAGTTAACGACGCGTGTTCTCCACCCGTGTTGGTTATTACGATAGAATATCCTTTAGGGGGAGTAATTTGAGTTATTTTAGGATTAGTTGGTGTAATAAAATCAAGTTTGATAAGAGAGCCTATTGATATTCCACATTGGTCTAAGAGCCCGCAAGGTTTATTAAAATATACGTTTTCGGCGAATTGAGAAATAATCGCTCTATCTAAAGGATTGAGAACTCCGTTTAAATATAAAGTGTTAAAAATTTCGCACACTAAAACTTCAAAGGCAGCGGACGAAGAAACTCCAGCCCCTTTAAATATATTACTCGTAGTGTAAGCGGTAAACCCTTTTAAATTATAACCCTTATCTATTATTGCTCTTGCAACACCGCGAACTAAAGCGTTTGAAGTAGAGTATTCGCTCTTTTTTACTTCAAGGTCAGAAATATCAACGATTACGTCAGGATAATGAGTAGAGCAAATTTTAACTATAGAGTTTTCGGTTTTAGATACTGAAGCAACTATATCGCAACTGATTGAAGCCACCATAACAAGACCGTTGTTATGGTCGGTGTGATTGCCTAAAATTTCCGCTCTTCCCGAAGAAGAAAATACGTATTTAGGCAAATAGCCTTCATTTTCTTTAAAAGTTTTTTCAATTTCATAAATTCTATTTTCATAAAATTTTAAGTCGGCGTTTTTTCCGTAAATAAGAGATAAATCCATTATGATACCCGTTTAAATTATTAATATTTCAAGTTTTACGTTAATTTATTTTAGCATTTTATTATCTTATTGTAAATATTTTGGTACAAATTAAAAGAAAATATTAAAAGCGCATTATAAACTACTTGCTTTAAAATAATTGCAAAATATAAAAGATTTGTGTATACTGTTTGTAAGGTAAATTATGTATTTAGTTGTAGGTCTTGGGAACCCAGGCGCAAAATATCTTAAAAACATGCACAATATGGGATTTATGGCGATAGATATTTTAGCAGAAAATTTGGGTGTACAATTTAATAAAAAAGGGTTTAAAGGCGTTTATGGTTTAAGTGATATAAACGGCGAAAAAGCAATGCTTTTAAAACCTCAAACGTATATGAATTTAAGTGGCGATAGCGTTATTGAAGCCGTGAATTTTTATAAAATTCCACTTAGTAAAGTTATAGTCGTTTACGATGATTTAGATATTGAAATAGGCTCGCTTAGAATTCGTGAAAAGGGCTCGGCAGGCACTCACAACGGCATGCGTGATATTGTTAAAAAATTAGGTGCTGATGCTTTTCCACGAATAAGAGTTGGAACAAAACCAAACGGCGATAGTCGAGAGATAATCGATTACGTTTTGTCTGACATTAAAAAGCAAGACGAAGAAGTCTTTAAAAAAGTCTTAAAAGCCGCTGCAAATTCATTAGAAATGTTTATAAAAGGTATAACTTTAGAAGAAATTATGCGCAAGTTTAATGGTAAAATATGCTAAAAGACCTTTTAAAGTCGAATAAATTCGGCGGAATATACAATCAAATATCGTCATCAGTCCGCAGTGGTATTCCTACTGCGGTTTTCGGCGTTTCTATACCTGAAAAAATAAGGCTTTTAATTCATTTAGATATGCCTATATTAATGGTTGTAAGAGATTCTCAAACCGCCACAAAAATTACCGAAGAAATTAAACTAATAACGGGCGAAAACGCAGTATTTTTGCCAAGCAAAGACGATTTGCTTTTATATAAATCGGCTTTTAATAAAAACAGTTTGCATAAACGCTTAACTGCACTTTACGAAATTCAAAAAGGCGCTAAAATAATTGTTACCGTTTTTGAAGCGTTAATGCAGTATTTTCCTAAAAAAGTTGAATATTTAACTTTAGAAAAAGATAAAGATTACGATTTATCGCTAGTTGTTCAAAGCCTTATTAAACTTGGCTATAAAAGGGTGGATTTTTCGGAAAATAAAGGGGAATTTTCCGTTCGTGGCGATATTTTAGAAGTTTATCCAATAAATGACGATTTCGTTTATAGAATCGACTTTTTTGGCGATACTATCGAAAGAATTCGAAAAGATGATTTAAGTGAAGTAACTTCATTAGATTTAGTTTGCGCAACTGACGTAATTATTGAAGAAAATCAAGTTCCCGAAATTATAGAAAAGTTAAAAAGTTCGTATAAAGAATACGGCAATTTACTCGTTAAAGATAACGCTAAAAATTTATACTTTAAACTCGTAGATAAACTAGAATCGGATTTATTCGACGATTCGCTCGAGTATATTTTACCACTTCTTAGTAACGTAACTCACGATTTTTTCAGTTTAATAAATAAAGATTCAGTTATCGTTTTTGACGAAAGTAAAATTATAAGCGATAGTTTAAGTTATATAGAAAAGGAGCATTTAGAAAGGTTTGAAAGTTTAAAAAGAACGGGCGACGCGTTATCTTTTATTAAAAATCAACTTTTAGATAAAGAGAGTCTTTTAAACGCTTTTAAAGATAAAAAACTTCTCGCACTTCAAACGCTTTCAACTTTAATTCCACTCTTTAACCCACTAAAAACCTATAACGTTAAGTCTTCGGCTGTTACTAGATATTATCTTAAAAAGGACGAGATTTTTAAAGACTGTCAAAATTGGTTTATAACGGGTTATACGGTTTTAATTTGTGCGCCCGATACTTCTTTTGCAGAAGCGTTATATTACGATTTTAATAGTAAAAATATTCCCGTAACTTTTTTAAACGAAATAAATGAAGAAATAAAGGGAATTTGTATAGCAGTAAAAAAAATAAAATACGGTTTTATAGCGCACGATAGTAAACTAGTAATTATAGGCAACGATGATTTAACTGCTAAGAAAACTAAAGAAAAAACCATAAAGAAAAAGCGTGGTGATTTATTTACCGCTCCATCGGTTGGAGACTATGCCGTACACGAACAATTTGGCGTAGGGCTTATAAAAGGCGTTAAAAAGATAAGCACTATTGAAGGAATAAAAGAGTATATTGAACTCGAATACGCCGGAAACGATAGGCTTTACGTCTCTACCGACCAGATGGACAAACTTTCCAAATATTTAGGTGGAAGCGAAATGCCAACCTTAAATAAGATAGGTGGCGGAGAGTTTGAGAGAATAAAAGCAAGGGTTAGGTCGGCTATTGCTAAAATGACCATTAACCTTAAAAAACTCTATAAAGAAAGAAAGGAAAGAAAAGGCTTTCAATTTTCTGAAGACAATGAACTTTCTTTAGAGTTTGACAATGCTTTTTTATATGAAGAAACCGAAGACCAACTCATATCTATTCAAGAAATCAAAGAAGATATGGAGAGTAGTAAAGTTATGGATAGGCTACTTTGTGGGGACGTTGGTTTTGGCAAAACCGAAGTGGCGTTTAGGGCTTGTTTTAAGGCTATTTTAGAAGGTAAACAAGTGGCAATAGTCGCTCCAACTACCATACTTGCCGAGCAACATTATATGACTGCGCTGCAAAGGTTTGACGGCTTTGGTATTAGAATAAAATCCTTAAATAGATTTAGAACTAAAGCCCAACAAGAAAAAACTATTAACGAACTAAAAAAAGGCGAAGTAGATTTAATTATCGGAACGCATAGGCTTTTTTCTAAGGACGTAGAGTTTAAAGATTTAGGTCTACTCGTAATTGACGAAGAACAGCGTTTTGGCGTTGAGCATAAAGAAAAATTAAAACTTTTAAAATCCAACGTAGATACTCTAACGCTTACTGCAACTCCTATTCCAAGAACGCTTCATTTATCACTTTCGGGAATAAGAGATATTAGCACTATAAATACTCCGCCAAAGCAAAGAATTCCCGTGCAAACGATTGTAACTGAACTTACCGACTCGCTTATAAAAGACTCTATAACTAAAGAACTTTCAAGGGACGGACAGGTTTTTATTTTATACAATAGAGTTGATACTATCTATACTTTTGCCGAAAAAGTTAAGGCGTTAGTTCCCGAAGCAAAAATAATAGTAGCGCACGGTCAAATGCCAGAAAAAACTTTAGAAAACAATATTTCTTCTTTTTATAAAGGGGAGAGCAACGTTTTAATCGCAACAACTATTATAGAAAACGGCATTGATATGCCAAGAGCGAATACGCTTATAGTTGAGTCGAGCGATAAACTTGGTCTTTCTACACTTTATCAATTAAAAGGTAGAGTAGGGCGTGGTAATTTAATGGCTTACGCATATTTTACCTATAAAGAAAATTCCGTGTTAACCGACGCCCAATATAAAAGACTTTCCGCGCTTATGGAATATACCGAAATGGGTAGCGGATATAAAATTGCAATGCGCGACCTTGAAATTAGGGGGGCGGGAAACGTTTTAGGTAAAGAACAACACGGGCATATGGATAGGGTTGGCTACGAACTATATAGCAAACTCTTAAAAGAAGAACTAGGCGAAAGCGTTTTAGGTCAAGAATTAGAACTCGATATTAAAGCGGACGCGTATATTCCCGACGATTATATTGAAAACGAAACCGCTAAACTTGATGCTTATAAGGCTATTGCTGAAATTTCTAGCGAAGCCGATAGAAATCGCGTTATAAATTCTTTACTTGAAAACTTTGGAAAAATACCTAAAGAAGTGCTAACGCTTATTGATATTGCAGTCTTAAAATTAAAAGCAGAAATAATGGGTGGTATTAAACTATCAATTTCGTTAAACGTAGCAAAACTTTATTTAAAGAATTTAGACGCATTAAAAGATGGAAGAATAGTTGCAAAAATTCCAAATTATAAAAATAGGGTAACTCTTTCCTTTGAAGAAAATCCTATTTTGACTTTTAATACGCCTTCTGGGAAACCTGAAGAAGCGATAAAACTAATGCTTGACTTCTTATCTTTTTAATAAGACGCCTTTAAAAAGTAAAAATTTTACGAAAAAGCGCGTTTAATTTTTAATTAAATAATAAAAAAGTATTGCAATAAAAGTAAATATTTTGTATAATATGTATACTACTATAAAATTATAATCGGGGATAGTAGGTTTTTTACTGTCCTTTAACGATATAAACGGAGAATGATATGAAAAAATTTATAACAAAAATCCTTTCGCTCGTTTTAGTCTTAGCAATGTCTATCGGCTTTTTTAGTGGGTGCGACTTAATTACGACTGATACTGAAGCAGATATGCAACAAATAATTGCTACCGTTCAACTTGAAGGTATGAAGAAAGATGAGATTAAAAAGAGTGAACTCGTTTCTACTTATAATTCAACAGGCTATCTTTACGTTCTCTATTACGGTTATACTGAGTCGGAAGCATATAAAATGCTTTTTGATGAACTCGTAAAAAATAGAATTGTCGTTCAACAAGCAAAATTAGCATTAACTACGTCTACTACTACTCTTAAAAATGAAAAGGGTTATTTCTTAGCAGCGAAGGAAGCAGAAAATAAAACTAATATCGATAAATTTCTTACTACGCCTAACTACGAAGGTAAGGATATGACTACTATCGATAAAAATGCAGACGTAATTGAATTTTTAACTGAATACGAAGTGTTAAAATCAAAGTATAACGCTTTAAAGGGTATTCAATCGTTGATTGATAGTTATAAGAATATTGAAGAAGAAGAGCATAACCACAATCACGACACTCTTAATTTAACTCCTCGTGCAACTTTAACTATTGAAACTGAAAAGGCTGGTAACGAGTGGGAAATTAAAAACGACGATGAACTTAAAGTTATTACCGAAGAATATAAAAAATCTTTCAAAAAGGATTTAGACGCGTTAGGTTTAAAGGCTGACGATTACGAAACTAAGTACGATTTATCTTATAACGTTTATAAAGAATATATAAAAGCGTTTAATCTTACGGATAAAGAAAATAAAAAGGCTTTAAACAAACTTATTAAAGACTTAAAGAAATCGGGTTTTATAACTTCTAAAGAAGCATCAAAAGAAACTCCTAAAACTGTAGATGAATTACTTAAGTTATCATTCTTTAAAAACAGTTTACTTACAGAATATGAAACTTTACTTGTTTCTAAACTTGAACGCGCTTTAGAAAATCAAGAAGAAAAGAAAATTAATTCAGACGAAAAGTTATATGAAGAATATAAAAACTTATATGAAACACAAAAGGCTTCGTTTGACAAGAGTTATGAAGCATACGAAACTGCTCTTGAAAACGCAAGCGATTCAACTTTTGTTGTATACAATCCAAATTTAGGTGGTAAGTACGGCTACGTTGCAAACCTTTTAATTGGTTTTAACACTGAACAAACTACAGAGCTTGGAGCGTATAATGAAAAAGTTATTGGTGATAAAGCTAAGTTTAGAGAGACCCTACTTAACGACCTTGTTGCTAAAGACCAACGTTCTACTTGGGCATTATCAAATTACGGTAAGTACAATCCTGAAACGGGTGTGTTTACTTTTGGTGAAGAATACTGTAAAACTCCTGAACTTAGAAATTACGTAGGTACTCTTAGTGGAGCATCGTCTTATATTGAACACGATAGTTATGATGAAGAAATTACAAAATACAACTTCAAATCAGTAGAAGGCACTGAAGTTAAGTTTGATGATTTCTATGCTAATACCGTTTCGTCTATTATGGGCTTTAACGGAAAAGTTGGTAAACTTGAAGGCGTTAGTGAATCTACTATTATATCTGAAACTTTAAACGACGCAACTATGGCGAAGTTTAGAGATTTAATTTATGCATACTCTACCGACTCTGGTTCTTTAGCAGAAAATTACGGTTACGTTTATTCTCCAATTTCTTCTAAGACTAAATACGTTAAGGAATTTGCAAACGCTGCTGAAAGGCTTATTAATAACGGCGTAGGTTCTTACGAAGTAGTTGCTACTGACTTTGGCTACCACATTATGCTTTGTACGACTGTTATTACTGCTAATAACGAACTTGTAAAAGAGGCTGACTTTATAAAGGACGTTGAAGTAGAAGGCACGCTCGCTTATAAGTTTAAAGAGTATAAATACAATTTAATATCTTCTTCAACTATTACTCAAATTACGAACACAATCGTAAACACGTTTAAGGATGATAGCAAGATAGTAACTTACAATAAATCAACTTATGAAGATTTAATCACTGAAGAAGAATAAAGAATAAAAGCGTTGCTTGAGTGATGTGAACCCAAAAGTTTAGACAAAAAATTAAATTAAATATATTGGAATTGAGTTCGGTATTTAACTGGACTCATTTTCAATTTTAAAGATATTCTTTCATTGTTGTAATAGTTAATGTATTCGTGTAGTTTTTGTATG
>JAZUMP010000074.1:0-58804 GCA_045603725.1 Christensenellaceae bacterium | reverse complement strand
AACGGGTAAAATTGAAAAACCTAAACTTAGAAAAATGTATAGCGTAGACCAACTCGTTGCAAATCAAAACGAAATAGTTTAGGCTATTGCCTAGGGATTTAACAAAGAATAAATAGGAATTTGCAAGTCAAAATCAAGGTTCGGATTATATTGACTTGCCTACTAAAGATTATGGAATTACTAAACAGTTTAAAAGGTTACAAAAAAAGTTATTTAATTAGCGACTTATTAAGTGGTTTACTCGTTGCTATTATCGCATTGCCACTCTCTATTGCACTTGGGCTTCAATCCGTTCCTGAAAATATTGGTGGTGGTATTCAAATGGGTATCATTACTGCAATTATTGCAGGGTTTTGCATATCGGTTTTCGGTGGAAGTAGGTTTCAAATTGGTGGACCAACCGCTGCGTTCGTTGTTATTATTTTTGGTTATTTAGCCGACCCAGAGATAGGGCTTATAGGGCTTCAAATAGCAACCTTACTTGCCGGCGTTTTATTAATTATAATGGGGTTTGTTAAGGGTGGAAATTTAGTAAAATATATACCTTTCCCAATAGAAGTTGGTTTTACGACTGGTATTGGTATAACCTTACTCGTTGCCCAAATTAAAGACTTTTGTGGTTTTACGGGAAGTGGCGTTCATTTTATTGATAAAATCGTAGACTACATAACGAGCATAACTTCTTTTAATTTACCTACTTTTTTAATTGGTTTAGGTACGCTTTTAGCAATTTATTTAATTCCTAGAATAAATAAAAAACTTCCGTCGCAATTTATTGCAATCGTATTATTTACCGTTGTAAATGTATTAATCGGTGGGGAAAGTTTAGGAGTTTTAACTATCGGTGGTAAATACGGCGAAATAACTGCAGGTTTTTCGAGCCTTAATTTTGGCTCTATTTCGAGTTTAAATTTTGGTAAAATTATAGTTCCTGCTATAGTTATTGCATTTTTAGGCGCGCTTGAAAGTTTACTTTCCGCAACCGTTGCCGACGGCATGACTAAACTTAAAAGCAACTTCAATCAAGAACTTATAGGTCAAGGAATAGGAAATATTGCGTCTACTATGCTTGGTGGTCTTCCAGCAACGGGCGCTATTGCAAGAACTTCGGCAAACATTAAAAGTGGTGCTAAATCATCACTTGCAGGCGTATTCCACGCAGTGTTTTTGCTTATTTTCTACTTTGTTCTTATGGGCGTTATGAAGTTTATTCCACTTTGCGCGCTTGCAGCGGTACTCATTAACGTTTCTATTAATATATGTAATCCTAAAAAGTTTATAAAAACTAGTAAGTTTGGCGTTAGAGATACAATCGTACTTTTCACTGCAATGCTTTTAACGGTATTTTTTGATTTAACTTACGGGGTACTCGGTGGTTTCGTATTAGCGCTTTTATTAAATATTGGAAGTTTTAAAAACCCACTTAAAATTGAAAAGGAAGAAAACACTATTAAACTTAAAGGCGCAATATACTTTTTAAACGTAAATAAACTTATTAAAGAAATTAGCGCTTTAACTTTAGAAAACGAAGAAGTTATAGTTGACTTTGAATTTGTTACTAAAATTGACCTTAGTTCTTCCGAAAAACTTCACCACTTCAAAAGCGAAGTTTTAGAAAATGGTAAGACTATTAATTATCAAAGCGTAAGCGAAAAATTAGATAAAAGATTAACTTTGTATTTTAATTAAACTATAAAAAAATTAAAGCTTGCCAAATTTTTGGCAAGCGTTTTTAGTTTATTTTTAATATTCTGATTTTCCACACAAATAGTCGATAGAAACGCCAAAATAATCGGCGATTTTCCAACACTCGATAATACTTGGCTCGTTTAAACCTTGTTCCCAACGCGATAGGTTTGCTTGGCTTGTATTAATCTCTTTTGCAAGTTGACGTTGCGATAAATTTCGTTCATGTCTAAGTTCAGAGATTTTATTATTTTTAAAACTCAGTTCCATAATAATAGTATATACAAAATTGTATCAGATTACTTGACATATACAAATTTGTATCATAAAATATATCTTATAAACATTAAAATAGGAGATATTATGAAACTATTAACTAACTTAATTGGCAAGTTTAAAAACGTAAAAGGCGAAACAAAAAAACGTATTATATCAACTTTATTGGCATGCGGAATTGCTCTTTCTGGTGTTGGAATGTCTGCTTGTGAAAACCCTTTAAACCCTAATGATCCTGGCACTGAAATAACAAACCCCGGTCAAAATGGTGGAACACAAAACCCAGATTATTCAAAATATTCTCAAATCTTGCAAAATGTGTTAACTGATCAATATTATAAAAATTTAATAATAACTGATAAATTTGGTTCTAAAGATTATGGCAATAAAAATTCTTATGCTCATCAAAAATTTAAAGCAATACCTTATGGTTTTTTAGAAGATGAAGGTTATGATGCGGAAAAAATTAAAGATCGTGGAAATAACATACATGTAGATTCTAATATGTATACAATTGGAAATGATTTATTTATTGAATTAACTGTTGAAACAAAAGCATCAACAAACTATTACACTCAATATATTGTTAAATACAACTTAACAAATCAAGAATTGAAAGAACTAAATGCTCTATTTGTGAATGTAAGAAGTGACAGACACAAGGATTGCAAAGTTACAAACTATCAAGCACCTTTCTTTGTTCAAGAGTTATCTTACCACAAAAATGCTGAATTAATTTCAAAAATGAATATAACTCATAGTGCTCTTTTGGCAGTTACTGACTATTTTAATAGATACGATTACAATAGTTCAACAAATCATGTTACTTATATTAATAGAGTAGCTATAGATGATTATTCTAATGTTACTGATCACACTTTTCAAACACATAAGTATGTAAGTGATAATGATAAAACTCAAAAAGTAAAATCAAAAGGAATTTTAAGCACATTAACTCTACAAACTGGTGGCACTTGTTGTTCAAACATAAATTCTTTAACTGTTTTTACAGAAAAAGATCCAACATTCCATTTATTTAATGAAAATAAACAAAAATATGAGAAAAGTTCTGTAGATATAACATTATACTCTTGTGAAAATGCAAATTTTGAAGAATTAAACACAAAAACATTTAACAATGATCTTAATTTATAAAATATGTTTTATTTGTTTTTATGTTGACAAAAGTATAAATCCATAGTATATTAACTATAACAATTAAATCACAGTTTATACGCTGTGATTTTTTGATTTTTTACTTAAGGAGGCCTAATATGGCTGGTACTTTTTGGGCGTTCGTCCCTGCAATAGTAGCAATCGTTCTTGCTCTTATTACTAAACAAGTTTACGTTTCACTTTTTATTGGTATATTCGTAGGCGCAATGTTTTACGCTGGCGGTAATCCACTTAACGCACTCGGCACCGTTTTTGGTGTTATGGGCGAAAAAGTTGGTGAAAACACCGCAATTATCGTTTTCCTTGTAATACTTGGTATTTTCGTTATTTTAATGCAAAAATCGGGTGGCGCTAAGGCTTACGGCGAATGGGCTCAAACTAAAATTAAATCTAAAAAGGGTGCGCTTGGCGCAACTGCAGCACTCGGCTGTTTAATTTTCGTTGACGACTATTTTAACTGTTTAACAGTTGGCTCCGTAATGCGTCCTGTAACTGATAAGTTCAAGGTTTCTCACTCTAAACTTGCATATCTTATCGACTCGACTGCCGCTCCCGTTTGTATTATAGCGCCTATTTCTTCTTGGGCTGCCGCAGTTGGTAGTAGTTTAGAAGTGGAAAATTCTATTGCTGAATTTGTTAAGACAATTCCGTTTAACGTATACGCTATTTTAACTATTATAATGGTATTCGTTCTTTGCTTTACTAAACTTGACTTTGGTAAAATGAAGAAAAACGAAATTATCGCTGAAGAAACCGGCGACCTTGACGCTGGCGAAACTGAAACAGCAGCAGATAACGACGCTTCTATTATCTCTAACCCTAACGGTAAAGTTCGCCACTTAGTAGTTCCTGTTGTAG
The DNA here is from genome assembly GCA_045603725.1 of Christensenellaceae bacterium. Classification (GTDB taxonomy): domain Bacteria; phylum Bacillota; class Clostridia; order Christensenellales; family Borkfalkiaceae; genus HGM11412. Next base: position 54,808 of record JAZUMP010000074.1, on the reverse strand, counting down.
TTTTAATTTTATGTTGTATCGGTGGTATGATTTACTCGGGTTATTTCTATGATTGGTCAACTTATACTTATGGTACTACAGTACAATCTTCTAGTGTTATTGAAGCGTTCTCTAACTGCGATGCAGGCTCATCACTTGCAATCGGCTCTACAATCGCACTCGTAATAGTTTCTATTTACTATATGGCAACTAAAGTTACGAAGTTTAAAGATATTACTGATAGTTTCACTCAAGGCTTTAAAGCAATGGTACCAGCAATCTTAATTTTAACTTTTGCTTGGACTATTTCTGGTATTATGGGTGCTAAGGGTGGATATCTTGACGCTAAGTTATTCGTTGAACAAAACGTTTCTAAAATCCCTGCTTCTCTTCAAGCGTTATTCCCAGCAATCTTCTTTGCTCTTGCTTGTGGTATTGCATTCTCTACTGGTACGTCATGGGGAACTTTCGGTATCTTATTGCCAATAGCTGCTCCTATTGTTGCATCTTCTCCAGTTTTATTTACGTTGACAATTTCTTCAACACTTGGCGGTGCGGTATTCGGCGACCACGTATCTCCAATTTCAGATACTACTATTATGGCTTCAACCGGTGCTGCTTGTAACCATATCGACCACGTTAAAACACAAATCCCATACGCGGGAACTATTGCGTTAATCGCTTTAGTTTCGTATATCGTTGCAGGTTACGTTGCAACTCTTGGTGGAGTACTTTGCGCGCTTATTATGTGGGCAGTAGTAGTGGTGCTTTTCGTTGGTACTATTTTCGTTATTAAAACAATCGAAAAGAAAAAACAAGCCTAAACTAATATAAAATTACGCTCTTTCGGTTAAAAAATGCCGAAAGGGCGTTTTTTATATAAAAAAACAGTTTACAAAAATTTAAAAATATGATAATATACTAAAGATAAAAATTCACACTGGCGAAAAGTGCCGTCTTCGTCCCTAATAATAAAAAATTTTAAGTCGAATAGGGTAAGCGGGCAAAACACTTAGTCGGGAGGATTAACGGAGGTAATTTATTATGGCAGTATGTTCAATGAAACAATTGCTCGAAGCAGGTGTTCACTTCGGTCACCAAACTTCAAGATGGAATCCAAAGATGAAAAAATACATCTATGGAGCAAGAAACAACATTCATATCGTTGATTTACAAATCACGGTTGAAGAAATTGAAAAGGCTTACAAATTTGTTGTAGACGTTGCTAAACAAGGCAAATCAATCCTTTTCGTAGGCACTAAAAAACAAGCACAAGAAGCAATCGCACAAGAAGCAGAAAGATGTGGTCAATACTACATCAACTATAGATGGCTTGGCGGTACGCTCACTAACTTCAAAACTATCAGGTCAAGAGTTGATAGACTCAATAAACTTGACAATATGGAAAAAACAGGCGAATTTGACCTTCTTCCAAAGAAAGAAGTTATTGAACTTAAAAATCAAAGAGATAAACTTCAAGCAATTTTAGGTGGTATAAGAGATATGCACACTCTTCCAGGTGCACTTTTCGTAGTAGACCCTAATTGTGAAGAAATCGCTATTAAAGAAGCAAAAAAATTAGGTATTCCTGTAGTTGCAATTACTGATACTAACTGTAACCCAGAAAACATCGATTACGTTATCCCAGGTAACGACGATGCTATTAGAGCCGTTAAACTCGTTGCTTCTATTATTGCTGACGCTGTTATCGAAGCAAACCAAGGCGAAGATGCAGTTAATCACAACGTAGAAGAAGAAGTAGTTTCTATGGAAGATGCTCCATTAGAAGAGGCTAAAGCCGAATAATTAAAGCCTTATAAACTTCGTTATGCTTCGTTTCTATTAAGTCTTGCATAACTCGTTTCTAAGTCTTTAATCCCAACTATAAATATTTTATAGTAAATAAAACACTTTAAAATTAAGGAGAAAAACTATGAGTTTTACAGCTAGTGACGTTATGACACTTCGCCAAAGAACTGGCGCTGGTATGATGGACTGCAAAAAAGCCCTTACTGAAACTAACGGCGATATGGAAAAAGCAGTTGATTATTTAAGAGAAAAAGGTATTGCAAAGGCCGCTAAAAAGGCTGGTAGAATTGCAGCAGAAGGTATTGTTGATAGTTACATCCACATGGGTGGTAGAGTAGGCGTTTTACTCGAAGTTAACTGCGAAACTGACTTTGTTGCGCGTGGCGACCAATTTAAAGAACTCGTTCACGATATCGCTTTACAAATCGCTGCTGCTAACCCTTCTTACGTAACTAAAGAAGAAGTTCCAGCAGAAGTTCTTGAAAAAGAAAAAGAAATTTTAAGAGCACAAGCACTTGAAGAAGGCAAGCCTGAAAAAATCGTTGATAAAATGGTTGAAGGCAGAATTAAAACTTTCTATGATGAAAACTGTCTTCTTTGCCAAAAATTCGTTAAAGACCCATCTAAAACTATTGAACAATTAGTAGTTGACGCTACTGCTACTATCGGTGAAAAGATTTCCGTTAGAAGATTCGTTCGTTACGAAATGGGTGAAGGTTTACAAAAGAAGTCTGAAAATTTAGCAGATGAAGTTGCAGCACAAGTTGCAGCAATGAAATAATGTTTAAAAAAGGAACGTTTTTGTTCCTTTTTTTTACAATAATCAAATCGTAAAGAGGTTATTATGGATTTAAAATACAAAAGGGTAATAATTAAAATAAGTGGCGAAGCACTAGCAGGCGAAAAGGGTATGGGTTTTGACCAAAAGGTAGTTGATAGAGTAGTTAACCAAATCAAAACCGTACACGATATGGGCGTTCAAATCGGAATAGTCGTTGGTGGTGGTAATTTCTGGCGTGGTAGGCAAGGTACGGAAATGGATAGGACTACTGCAGACCATATGGGTATGCTTGCAACGGTTATAAACGCACTTGCTCTTCAAGACGCTATTGAGAGAAAAGGCGTTCAAACTAGAGTTCAAACTGCACTTACTATAACTAGAGTAGCCGAGCCTTATATTTTAAGAAAAGCACTTTCTCACCTTGAAAAAGGTAGAATAGTAATTTTTGCTTGTGGAACGGGAAATCCTTTCTTCTCAACAGATACTGCAGTTGCTTTAAGGGCTGCTGAAATGAACGCTGAAGTAATACTTCTTGCCAAAAACGTTGACGGTATTTACGATAGCGACCCTAAAACAAATCCTAACGCTAAAAAATATAAAGAAATTAAGTATATTGACTTTATCTCTCAAGGCTTAAAGGCTATGGATACTGCAGCCGTTGCAATTTGTATGGAAAATAAAACTCCAATACTTGCATTTGGTTTAAATGAAGAAGATAGCATAGCAAGAGTGGTTAAAGGCGAAGACCTTGGAACTTGGATAAGATAACTAAAAACTTCGGCAAATTGCCGAAGTTTTTGTATTTAAAAAATAAAAAAGCACTTGAATTTAAAAAACCCTTTACAAATTTGCTTATTTAATATACAATAATAATAGATTAAAATATTATATAATAAAATTTGTAGAAAATTAATAAATATATTCAAGGAGAATAGTTATGGCAATTGATATTGAAACTTTAGATATGATGATTATGGAAGTAGAAGAAAGAATGGGCAAGTCGCTTGACGTTTTAAAAAGTGAAATTTTACAAATTAGAGCAGGTAGAGCAAACCCACATATTTTAGATAAAATTCAAGTTGAGGCTTACGGTGCAATGTCTCCAATCAACCAAATTGGTAATATTTCGGTGTCTGACGGTCAATGCCTTGTAATTTCTCCTTGGGATAAATCTTTACTTAAATCGGTAGAGAAAGCAATTCAACTTTCAAACATCGGCATTAATCCTACTAACGACGGTAACGTTATAAGGCTTGTTTTCCCAATGCTTACTGATGAAAGGCGTCGTGAAATCGTTAAACAAGTCAAAAAAATGGGTGAAGACGGAAAAGTTGCTATAAGAAATATCCGTCGCGACGGTCTTGAAGGGTTTAAAAAACTTAAAACGGCTAAAGATATAACGGAAGACCAATATAGTGATTACGAATCTCAAGTTGAAAAACTTACTTCTAAAATTATCGAAGCAGTTGATAAAGTTATTGCTGATAAGGAAAAAGAACTTTTAACTTTATAAGGCGTATATGCAAGAAAATAAAATGATACCCCGCCACGTTGGTTTTATTATGGACGGTAACGGTAGGTGGGCTAAAAAACAAGGAAAGCCGAGAAACTACGGGCACACGAAGGGGGCCGACAAGGTGGAAGAAGTAGTTGCTTGGAGTTTTGAAGCGGGTATTAAGGTCGTTACTTTATACGCGTTTTCTTCTGAAAATTGGGGTAGGCCCAAAGAAGAAGTAGATAAAATCCTTGAACTTTTAGTAAAATTTTTAAAAAAATATTCAAGTTCACTTGTAAAAAACCAAATAAGGCTAGTCGTTTCGGGCGATACTGCCGTTCTTGATAAAGAATTGCAAGATGCAATTAAACAAGTAGAAGAAAAAACTTCTAATTTTAAAGATAAAACTCTCAATATTGCACTAAATTACGGTGGTAGGCAAGAAATAGTTACGGCTACTAATAATTTAATAAAAAAAGGTGTGGAAATAACTGAAAAGACTCTTTCTGAAGAGTTGGCTATTAGAGATATTCCCGATTTGGATTTAGTTGTAAGGACTAGTGGTGAACAGCGTATAAGCAATTTTTATTTATGGCAAATTGCTTATGCCGAACTGTATTTTACAAGCGCTTTATGGCCTGAACTTGATAAAAACGAATTTGATAAGGCTCTTGAGTGGTACTTAGGTAGAAATAGGAGATTTGGTAAACTATAATGATTAAAAGAACTGCATCGTCAATAGTAATCGTCTTAACCGTAATAGCATTTTTTCTTTTAAGAACGGTGAATTATAAATTATTTGATATATTAGTATATGGCATTGCAATACTTTGTACTATTGAACTTTTACGCGCTTATAAAGACGGTGTTTCTAAATTGCAAAAAGCATTAGTTTTACTATTCACTTTAACGGTATTTCCAATTATGTCGTTATTGCCACAATTTATAATTCAATACGTTACTGCGTACGTTTCGGTTTTAATATTCGTTTGCGTATTAACTACGGGTTTAGATAAAAACGACGGGCTTTTTAAAGTGGTTTTTGCAACTTTTTATCCTACGATTCCACTTTTATCAATGATACTACTCAATCTTGAAGGTGGAGACGGCGTTTACTTTTTGGTAACTGCATTAACAGTTCCCGCATTTACTGACGTTGGCGCGTATCTTTTAGGTTCTACTATTAAAGGTCCTAAATTATGCCCGAATATCAGCCCTAATAAGACTGTAAGCGGAGCGGTAGGTGGATTAATTTGTGGTATTATAGCAACTTTATCTACTTATTTTGGCTTAAAATTACTTAAAATTAACGTGTTTAGTGGTACGAATATTGTAAACGTGGTTATATTTTTAATAACGTCGGGAATATTCTTAAGTGTAATCGCTCAAATTGGCGATTTAGTAGAAAGTTATATAAAAAGGCGCTTAAATATAAAAGATATGGGAAGTTTAATACCTGGTCACGGTGGTATGCTTGATAGGGTTGACGGTTTGGCGTTTACTTCTCTATTCACTTTTGTTTTATATTCTATCGTACTTTAAAATAAAAAGGTAATCTATGATTAAAATTGCATTACTTGGTAGTACGGGTTCTATCGGAAGGCAGGTTTTAAACGTCGTTGATAGATATCCCGAAAAATTTAAAATTATTTCTATGGCGGCTGGTTCAAATGCCGCTCTTTTTTGCGAACAAATAAATAAGTATAAACCAATGGTAGCGTCGCTATCAAATCCGGAAAAGGTCGTAGAAATAAAAAATATTCCAAAAGGAACGAATTTATATTACGGTGAAAACGCGCTCATTCACGCCGTTATTCCCGAAGCAGATATAGTGTTTGCTTCAGTTATGGGTTTTGCAGGTTTAAAAGCCGTTAAAACCGCAATAGAAATGGGTAAAAACGTAGCGCTTGCAAATAAAGAAACTTTAGTTGCGGGCGGTGGGTTAATTATGCCACTTGCTAAAGAAAAAGGCGTAAAAATTATTCCCGTTGATAGTGAGCATTCGGCAATTTGGCAATGTTTAAATTTTAATAGTGAAAGGGAGTTTAAAAAACTTATAATAACGGCTTCGGGCGGGGCTTTTAAAAATAAAAGTCTGGAAGAACTTAAAAGCGTAACTTCTAAAGAAGCACTTTGCCACCCAACTTGGCAAATGGGCAGTAAAATTACGATAGACTGCGCAACTATGATGAATAAAGCCTTTGAAGTTATTGAAGCAATGTGGCTTTTTGATACTACTATTGATAAAATTGACGTTGTTATTCACCCTGAAAGCATCGTTCACTCTATGGTTGAGTTTGATGACGGGGCGCTTCTAGCACAAATGGGGAATCCTTCTATGGAAGTTCCTATTCAACTTGCTTTAACTTATCCTAAAAGGATGGATAGTAAAGTCGAGCCTTTAAATTTAATAGGGAAGAGTTTAAACTTTTTAAGTATAGATAACGCTAAATACCCTTGTTTTTCTCTTGCGATAGAAACTATTAAAAGGGGTGGGGTTTATCCGTGCGCTATGTCCGCCGCCGATGAAGAAGCAGTTAAACTTTTTTTAGACGGAAAAATTAAATATCTAGAAATTAAAGATTACATAGAGTACGCTATTGAAAAAACTCAAAATCTTCCGCTTACTTTTGAAAATTTGGAATATACTGATAAAAGTGCGAGAAGTGCTGTTTTAGAATTGTATAATAAAAGGAGATAAATGAATAATCTACTTAGCATAACTTCAGTATTATCAACGGTAGGCTCAATAATACTTGCAATACTCGTTCTACTTATTATGATAACCGTACACGAATTCGGTCATTATATTGTGGGAAAGGCGTTTAAATTTAAAATTAACGAATTTGCTATTGGTATGGGCCCGGCAATATATAAAAGAGAGAATAAAAAAACCGGCGAAGTTTTTTCCGTAAGAGCGTTGCCTCTTGGTGGCTTTTGTGCGTTTGAAGGGGAAGACGAAGATTCTAATAACGAAAACGCATTTAATAATAAAGAGCCTTGGAAAAGAATTTTAGTTTTAGTTGCAGGCGCTACTATGAACTTAATTGTAGGCGTTTTAGTTTTAATATTATCGGTTGGAATTTACGGTCAAATTTCTATAAAAACGTACGACGTAAAACCAGATAATAATCCCGTATATGCTGGTTATTCGCTAGAAAACGACGATATTATAACAAAAATCAACGGTAAAACCATATTTATGGCAACTGACGTTGTAGATTCTTTAAAAGGCAAAAAACAAGGCGATATAGTAAAAGTTACCGTTTGCGATAAATCGGGTAAAACGGTAGAACGCGAGATAAGGCTCAGAAATGGCGTTGAAAGTGAAAATTTAACCGACGTTATTCCTGCATTTACCGCGCTTGGGGTATCTACTATTGAAAGGATTGACGGTGTAACGACAAAATCGCAATTTACTTTAAACGATTATGTTTTACGCGTTAAAGATAGTGAAGTTTACGATGATTGCACTAGAATTTTTACTCTATCCGACCTATCTAATTACGCTAAAACTATAAAAGTAGGCGAAACGCTTGGCGTTTACGTTTTAGCAGAAGCAAATAGAAACGAGCCTAAACTTATTGAAATTCAAATATCTAAAGACTTAACTAGTTTAAGTGAAGTTGAAATTTTAAAAGAAATAGGAATAACTCAAAACGCAACTTTATTAAAGTATACGACTGAAAATCTTAAATTTGGATTTTTTGAAACTATTTCAAGGGGTTTAAAGTATTCCGTTACCGTTGCAGGGACTATTTTTAAAACGTTAGGTGAACTTTTAACGGGTAAACTTGGCGTAGATGCCGTTGGTGGCCCAATAACGACTATCTCTGTAACTAGCAACGCGATTAAAGAAGGTGGATTTAACTTCTTTTTAGAAATGCTTGGGTTTATTGGAGTAAACCTTGCGGTGTTTAACTTACTTCCTATCCCGGCGCTTGACGGCTCAAGGGTAGTTTTCACCCTTATTGAGTGGATACGCAAAAAACCCGTTAGTAGAAAAATCGAAGGAATTATTCACGGCGTAGGTTTAATAATCTTACTCGGCTTTAGTATTATGGTAGACCTTTTACAGTTGTTTTAAAGTAAAATAACACATTATAAGAGGAATTATTAAAAAATTAGCAAAAGTGCACTGCAAAAAGTCAAAAGTAGTGCACTTTTTTTATTGCTTTATATAGTTGTAAAATAAATATAAAAGTGTTATAATAATTAAATTATGGAAGTTATAAACGTTAACGATGTTACTTTCAAATACGAGGGAAGCGATATCCCCGTCATAACAGACCTTTCACTTTCAGTTAAAAAGGGCGAATATCTTTGTATATTGGGCGAAAACGGCAGTGGCAAGTCTACGCTAGCAAGATTAATAAACGGGCTTTTAACGCCAAATAACGGGCGTGTAGAAGTGTTTGGCTTTAACACTAACGATAAGTCTAAGCAGTACGAAGTTAGAAAGCGCGTCGGCATGGTATTTCAAAATCCTGATAATCAAATGGTAGCAACTATTGTTGAAGACGATATTGCTTTCGGCCCCGAAAATTTAGGAATAGAACCTAAAGAAATAGGGAAGAGGATTGACTTTGCCTTAAAATCCACTAATATTGAAGAGTTTAGGTTTTCGGCTGGTCAAAAACTTTCCGGTGGTCAAAAACAAAGGGTTGCAATAGCAGGCGTTCTTGCTTTAATGCCTGACGTTTTGATTTTAGACGAGTCAACTTCAATGCTTGACGGTAAAGGAAGAAAAGAAGTGTTAGACGTTGTTAAAAAGTTAAACGACGACGGTATGACCGTAATAACGATAACTCATTATATGGACGAAGCGGTGAACGCGTCGAGAGTAATAGTTATGTCTAAAGGCAAAATCGTAAAAGACGGTACGCCGAGCGAGATTTTCAAAAATAGCGAAGAACTTATAAATTACGGCTTAGAACTTCCAAGAGCAAGTTATATCGCTTCAAGATTAATAGAAAAGGGGCTTCCCCTTAAAAAAGGAATTTTAACGGCTACAGAACTTTCGGAGGAACTATGCAAATTGTTTCAAAAGGGTTAAAATTTACTTATAACAAAAAAACTGAATTTAAAAGGCAAGCGTTAAAGGGTGTAGACCTTATAATAGAAGAAGGGGATTTTTTCGGCATTATTGGTCAAACGGGAAGTGGTAAATCTACTTTTATTCAACATTTAAACGGATTAATTTCCGTAGAAGAAGGTTTTTTAAAGGTGGGCGATTACGATTTGACTTTCACTAAGAAGCCCGATAAAGAAAAACTTAAAGATTTGCGCTCGAAAGTCGGTATGGTTTTTCAGTATCCCGAATATCAACTGTTTGCCGAATCCGTTTATGAAGACGTTGCATTTGGCGTTAAAAACTTTTTTCCCAATTTAGAAGACGAAGTAGTTGCTTTAAAAGTCAAAAATGCAATAGAACTTGTAGGGCTTAACTTCTATGAAGTTAAAGATAAATCGCCGTTTGAACTTTCTGGTGGTCAAAAAAGGCGCGTTGCTATAGCAGGAGTATTAGTTTCCGAACCTGAAGTTTTAGTTCTAGACGAGCCCGTAGCGGGTTTAGACCCCGTAGGGAAAAGAAAGTTAATGGAACTTCTTCACACTCTTCACGGAACGAAAATTAAAACTATAGTCATCGTTTCGCACGATATGGACGAGGTTTTAGAAAACTGTAATAGAGTTGCAGTATTTTCAGGAGGCGTTGCTGTAAAAGTTGACGAGCCTTCTAAACTTTTTAGCGACGTAAAGTTTTTAAAAGAGCAAAATCTAGAACTTCCTTTAACTGCCAAGATAGATAATGATTTAAAAGGTATTGGCGTTGACGTTAAAACCGACTATAAAATTGATAATTTAATTGAAAAAATAGCAAAAACTTATAAAAATCAAGGTTAATTATGCTTTCAGACATCACTTTTGGTCAATATTATCCTACTTCGTCTTTCGTTCATAAGATGGATTCAAGGATAAAATTACTATTATTAATTGCATATATCGTGCTTATTTTCGTAGTAAAGAATTTCTACGGTTTTTTAGTGGTGTTTTTAAGTTTATTCGTTGCGACTTTGTTTTCTAAAGTCCCTATTAATTCGCTTATAAAAAGTGCGAAAGCAGTCGTATTTATAATATTATTAACTTTTGTTCTTAATATATTTTTCTATAAAACTAATAATCCTACCTATATATTTTGGATTATAACTAAAGAAGCGTTACTCTTTTCTACTTTTATGGCGTTAAGATTACTTTCTTTAGTATTTTTTAGTATGCTACTTAACTTAACGACTACCCCCGTTGCGTTAACCGATGGTATTGAAAGTCTTTTAAAACCTTTAAAAGTAATTAAATTCCCCGTTCACGAACTTGCGCTCGTTATGAGTATTGCTCTTAGGTTTATTCCTATTTTAATGAACGAAGCAGATAGAATTATCATGGCTCAAAAAGCGCGTGGCGCGGATTTTGACAGTGGTAATATATTTAAGCGCGCAAAAGCAATGCTTCCCGTTTTAATTCCACTTTTAATCAGTTCGTTTAGGCGCGCTGAAGAACTTGGCGACGCAATGGATAGTAGATGTTATAGTTCAAGTTCAAGAAGAACTAAGTTTAGAAAATTAAAAATGACTTGGCGCGATTTTATCGGCGTTATATTTACTGCTATTTGCATTGTGGGCGTTATTTTATTAAACGTTTACGCTGGTGGTATGGTATGAGAATTTTATTAACTATTTCGTACGACGGTACGGAATTTTGCGGATATCAAATTCAACCTAATAAAAGAACGGTAGAAGAAGAACTTGAAAAAGCATTAGAAAAACTTTTAGGAAAAAGAGTTAAAACCGTTGCGAGTGGGAGAACGGATAGTGGCGTTCACGCGTTAAATCAAAAGGTGCATTTTGATAGCGATGCTAAAATTCCACCACAAAAATACGCTGAAGCCTTAAACTCTTTACTTCCTAGCGACGTTAAAGTTGTTTCTTCAAAAAGGGTAAAAAGCGATTTTAACGCAAGGTATTCGGCAAAAAATAAAACTTATAGATATAGTTTGTATTTTGGGAAAGTGGAAAACCCAATGCTGTCAAGATATAAAACTTTGCTTAAATATCCGCTTGATTTAGAAAAAATTAAGTCTGCTTGCAAATTAATTGAGGGCGAACACGATTTTAAATGTTTTTTAGCAAGTGGAAGTTCGGTAAAAAATACGGTAAGAACGGTTTACTCAATAAAAGTAGTCAAAAAGGGTAACTTATTAGATTTTTACGTTAAAGGCAATGGATTTTTATATAATATGGTGCGAATAATAGTAGGCTCGCTTGTTGCGGTTGGAGAGGGTAGATTAACTTTAGAAGAAATTGAAACCGCTATAAAAACGGGTAATCGCACTCTTTTAGGGAAAACAATGCCCGCTAAAGGATTAACCTTATATTCCGTAACTTACTAAGACGTGCTTATAAATTGCTGTAAATAAAAATATTTAAAAACGCGTTCAAACGCTTGACAATATTGAGTATTTTTTATAAAATATTTAGGCGACATTATGGATTAGCGTGAGGATTAGCCCCCCAATCGCAAAATCTTATAAATATTTAAGATTTAAAAAGGAGATAAATCATGAAAACTTTCATGGCAAAAAACGGTGAAATAGAAAGAAAGTGGTACGTGGTTGATGCAACTGGTCTTGCACTTGGTAGACTTGCTTCTCAAGTAGCAGCAGTTTTACGTGGTAAAAACAAACCTACGTTTACACCTAACGTTGACACTGGCGACCACGTTATTATAATTAATACAGATAAGGTTATTCTTACTGGTAAAAAACTTGATAAGAAGTTCTATACTTATCACACAGGTTACGTTGGCGGTCTTAAACAAATTCCATACAGCAAAATGATGGCTGAAAAGTCTGATTTAGCAGTTTACGAAGCGGTTAAAGGCATGCTTCCTAAGAACAGTCTTGGTAGGCAAATGATAACTAAACTCAGAGTGTACAAGGGTGCAGAGCATAATCACATCGCTCAAAAACCCGTTGAGTTAAAACTTGACAGATAAGGAGAGATAGATTATGGCAAAAGTAGCAAGCAAAAAGAAACTTCAATTCTGGGGAACAGGAAGAAGAAAAAAAGCAGTTGCAAGAGTTAGACTTATTCCAGGTGGTGCAGGTAACATCGTTATCAATAAAAGAAGTATTGACGATTACTGCCCAACTGAAACGGTTAAACTTATCATTAAACAACCACTCGTTTTAACTGAAACTTCAGCAAAGTACGACGTGTTCGTTAACGTTGTAGGTGGTGGTTATACAGGTCAAGCCGGCGCTATCTGTCACGGTATTTCAAGAGCGTTAATTTTAGCAGAACCTGAACTTCGCGCTACACTTAAGAAAGCAGGCTTCTTAACAAGAGACCCAAGAATGAAAGAAAGAAAGAAATACGGTCTTAAGAAAGCACGTAGAGCTCCACAATTCAGTAAGAGATAATTCGTGTTATCAAAAATTAAAAAATTATGGCACTTTAATAAGTGCCATTTTTTTATAAGAATAACTAGTTTTATTTAGTTAATAATAATATTAAATTTTATAAATTTATTCTACTCGGCGTTGAAATTCTCCACTCAACTAACGGTATGTAGACTTTTAATAATTCTCTATATATAATAATATCAAAGGAGGTAGGTATGGACCAAATTAAAATAGGCAAATTTATTGCGACTTGCAGAAAAAACCAAAACTTAACGCAAATGCAACTTGCCGAAAAATTGAATATTACGGATAGGGCAGTTTCTAAATGGGAAACGGGTAGAGCGTTACCCGACTCTATGATTATGCTTGAACTTTGTGATATTTTAAAAATAACCGTAAACGAATTATTAAGAGGAGAGAAATTAACAATGGAAAATTACAACAAAAAAGCAGAAGATACTTTAATAGAAATGGTAAAAGAAAAAGAGAAAAGCGATAAAATGCTACTTACTCTTGAATGGGTAATAGGAATACTTTCGGTAGTTATTTTGCTTATACCTATAATTATTGGCGCGTACTTAGAAATTGAAGAATGGAAAAGACTACTTATAGTATTCTCCGGTTTTATTCCTTGCTTTATAGGTGTTTTCTTTGCTGTAAAAATAGAACAAATTGCTGGTTACTATGAGTGCGCTGAATGTGGTTATAGATACGTTCCAACGTATAAAGCAGTTAACCTATCAATGCATATGGGTAGAACTAGATATATGCGTTGCCCAAAATGTGGCAAAAAATCTTGGCAAAAAAAGAAAATTTCTAAAGATAAAGATTAATCTTATTTTAAAAATTAAAATGCTTTGCAATTTTGCAAAGCATTTTTTTATTTTTCTTTATAATATAATTTGCAGTGGCAATATCCTTCAAAATTGGGGTCGGCAATTTGCTCGCGAAATTCACGGCACATACAAATATTATCTTCAATTTTTTGTAAACGACAAGGGCAGTAACCTTCTTTTTTTATTAATCCCTCTCGAATTAAATCTACAGTTTTTTTATCTTCGTTAAACTTAATTTTCATAAGTTATCTCCTTTAAACTTAAATCGCTATCGTTATATATTGAAAGCGAAAATTCTCCATCAATAGTTGTAACCGTTTTGCTAAAACCTTTAAAATAAGTAGTATCTTTTAATAAGTTTAAGTTAAGCGCTTTAACCGTGGCTTCGTGCTTAGTCCAAAGTCTATATTGAGAGTTTTTATCTTTATTTTCAAAATCTTTTAAAATTTTACTTAAAAAATCTAAATTTTTATTTTCAATTTTTTCAATATCAATCCCTAAATTTATAGGCGAATAAGAGTAAGCAATCGCGACGTAACCCTTCGAGTGAGAGATTGAAAAACTTAACCCGTTTAAAGTTGGCTTACCACTTTCTAAAAATTCTACCTTAGATAAATCGGCGTTTACGCGTTCGTTTAATAAACCCCAAGCATATAAACTACTGTTTAAATTTGCATTGTGTTTTAAACTAATATATTCTAAAATACTACGCGGTAATTCTTTTTTAAAAGTAAAACTATCAGGCACTTTTTTAATTGTATAATAAATTAAATCTATCATAACGTAATTAATATATCAAACTTTTTAACGTATAGCAACAAAATAAACAAAAATATTACATTTTTTATTGGAATACTTCAATTATTTTTAATATTTTAACTAATAAAAACCCAAAAATTCGACCATAAATTGCACAATTCTACATTTTGTGCAAAATAATTAAAAATTCTCGTTAAAAATGTTTTGCATTTATTAAAAATTGGTATATAATGGAAATATCTAATAAAGAGGAGTTGGCTACTATGCAAAAATTTTCAGTTGTAGTATTGCAAGACAGTGTGGAAGCAATAAAAGATATTTCTTTAGTGATTGATGGTTATTTAGGATTTTCCGTAATAGGAAGTTCGTGTGATGGAGAAGAGGGTGTTGAACTAATTAAAAAGCACAATCCAGATTTTTTAATTCTAGGCATTGTACTTAAAAATTACGATGGGTTTATGGTGCTTGAAAAATTAAGAGAAATAGGATATCAAGGTCAAATATTAGTTATATCTTCATTAACTAACGAAGTAGTGGTTAATAGAGCAATGTCGTTAGGTGTAAGTTATTATATGGCAAAGCCTTTTAAACCTCAACTTCTTCAAAAAAGAATAAATGAAATTGCTAGTGAAAAAAGGGACGGTTACGATATTAGACCCTTTGAAAGAAAGGCAAATCATTTAGAAGAAAAGATAAGTAAAATTTTTATATCGGTTGGAATACCTGCGCATATTAAAGGTTATGGATATCTTCGCGAAGGTGTAAAAATGGCTGTTAATAATCCAGACGTTATTAATAACATAACCAAAAAACTTTATCCACAAATAGGTGAAAAGTTTAATACTACAGCAAGTAAAGTTGAGCGTGCTATTCGCCACGCTATTGAAGTTGCTTGGAGTCGTGGAAGAATAGAAAGTTTAAACACTTTACTTGGTATTCGCGCCTATATTGGTAACGAAAAACCAACTAATGGCGAGTTTATAGCACTAATAGCTGATAAGATGCTACTTGAAGGCGCCTAATTTAAAGCCCTACTAACTTCGTTATGCATCGTTTCTATTAAGTCCTACGACCTCAATGACCAAAAGGTCTATTTTGTCCGTAGTCCTTAATGAGCCTCGCCTAACTCGTTTCTAGTGCTTTAAATAAGTGCTTAGATTAAGCAAGTAAAAATTTAAAGCCGTAATAACTTCGTTTACTGCTTCGGATTTTGTCTTCGATGAACGAAAAAGTTCTATCTCAACCAAAATCCTTGCGAGCCTTGAAATGCTCGTTATTAGGGCTTTAAATCTCAAGGTGGATTACTGTCATTCTTCGCCTACCATCGTGATGGGCTAACGGAGAATCTAAAATAAAAAAATTAATTGATGCTAAAGCATCATGAATTGAACAAAAAGTTTATGAATTGCACTAAAGTGCATTGTAGATTAATTTTATATAAAAATTATAACCACAATGTGGCGAAGGCACAATTCATGCCAAAGGCAATTAATGAAAGCAACGCTTTCAAATCATGCAAACGCTAGTTTGCAATTCATTATTAATCGAGAATAGTCTAACTCGTTTCTATGGCTCTCAATAAGCGATTAGTAATAGTAACTAAAAACGTTAATTTGGTAATTTTTATAAATCCCCCATATCATAAAAAAGGCTCGTAAAAAATTTTTTTTACGGCCTTTTTTATTGTGTTTTATTAAAAAATAGTCAAAAAAACCTATTTTTTATAAAAAAAATTAAAAAAATATAAAAAATATGTTAAAAACTATTTACAAAATTTTACTTTGTGATTATAATATTTTCGCTATATAACATAATATGCAAATAAGGAGTGGTAATTATGCCTAAATATATTTTATGTCCGAGATGTGACCTTAATTATATTTTAGAAGGGGAAGAATTTTGTGACGTGTGTAAAGCCCACCTTAATTTAGGTGCGCAATTAATGTTTTCGGCAACTGATGAAAATAACGACCAAATATTATGCCCTATATGTAAAGTTAAGTATATTAGCGTTGATGAAGAAATGTGTTCTAAGTGCCGTGAAAAATTAGAATACGAAAGAGTTAATAGTGTTGACGTTGATAAGGACGATGAATGGCGTCAATACTTAGATGACGATGAAAAAGACGTTTCCGCAATAGAAGAAGAGGAAGAACTTTTACTTTCTCAAATAGAAGAAGAGGAAGTTATGGAAGATGAGGATGAAGACATCGACCCATATACTAACGAAAAAATTTCTAAAGATAAAAAATCTGACGATGATTTCGACTATATAACTATAGACGATAAAGATTTTGAAGATTACGAAGAAGAGGAAGACGAGCAAGAACTAGATGACGACTTCTAAGGATAATAATTTATTAAAATAATTAAAGTTTTATTTAGTAATAAATGCTTATTAACGTAAATAATTAAGTATAATTTTTATAAATATTGCTAAAACTTTAAATATGATAAAGCAAAAAGGTAATATAATCGACACTAAAGATAAAATCAAAAATTATTATCTTAAACCTGTTGAAGTAAAAGTTAATTTAGGCAGGAATAAGTTTGTCAGTTATAGAGGTAAAATAACTAATATTTATCCAGCACTTTTTACTATTACGCCAACTAGTGATTATAAAGGGAAAACTGCCTTTTCTTATTCGGAATTTATGTGTGGAATAGTAGATATTAAAGAAGTAAGTGAATAATTTTAAAAAGGATAGCGATTGCTATTCTTTTTTTTATGTAATTTAACACTTTCGTTCTATAAACTATTTTTATTTCATACAATAAAGCGAGAATAAATAGGAGGCGCAAAATGTCAATCAATCCCGAATTTGATAAAATACAAACAAGTGAAGTTATAACCGTTTCGGCTTCAAACGGAATAGAGTGTAAATTACCGCTCACTGAAGAAGAATTTAAGGAAATATTAAACGCTGAAGTAACTACTTCTTTAACGCAAGTGGAATGCTATAATAAGGAAGTAAAGTATAGTGGAAGGGCAATTTTTACAGTAGTATATAAAAGTGAAAACGTTATTAAAAAGCACGAAGCAGGCGTAGAGTTTAGTTTTAAATGCGATTTTGATAAATGTTTAGAAGGTATGGTTTGCTTAGCCGAAGCAAAAGGCGAGAACGTAAAAGTTAACTTTTTAAACGGGATTGCTATGGCAAGTGCCGTAATTGTATTTAGCGGTGAAATAACTAAAGCAAAAGATATTGAATTTTTTAAATATGAACCGCAAATTATGGTAAAAAAGCAAAATATTGATTACGACTATGAGGTTTGTAAAGTAAAAAGAGAAGGTAAAATTGAAGACGAGTTTGATTTGCCAATACTTATAGGGGATATTTTGTCTCACCATGAAAAAGTAAATATAACAAATTGTCAAAGTGGTATCGGAGTAGTTATCGTTGACGGTGAAATAGAGCTTTCAATGTTAATTTGTGAACTTGAGCAAAATAAAGAGCCTATATGTAACGTAAAAACTATTCCGTTTAGAATGGAAGTAGAGTGTAGAGACGCTTTACCTGAATACTCGGCGTGTGCTTTTTCTTGCGTGAAAAACGCAAGTATCAAGGTTTACGTAGATGAAGCAAAAAACAAAAGCGCAGTATCTGTTGAAGTTTGTTTAGAAGTTAACGCAAAAGTTTACAACTATAATAGTTTTAGTTACGGTGTTGACGCTTACAGTAACGAATGCGAAATAAAACTTAGCCTTGAAGATAAAAGCATTGATAAAATTTTAGGATTTAAGTGTTTACAAAATAAAATTTCGAGCGATATATCTTTTAATAATGAAAATAGTAGACTTATAGGTTTAATTAATGATAAAATAGAAGACGTAAGATATACGCTTGAAAATAATCAAATTTTAATTGAAGGCGCATTGTCTATAACTTGTTTGTTTTTAAATGAAAATTACTTTGCGGATACGATTCTCGTTCCGTTTAGTACTAAAATTAAACTTGACGGCAATAAGTTTTCTTTCATAAAATGTGAAGCGTTAGACGTAAAAGTATCTAAAAATAGCGTAGATTTTACTTTAAAAGTTTGTTTTTTAGATATTGAAGAACGTAAATTTAAAGCAATAATAGCACTTGAAGAAGGTCAAAAGAAAAAGCCAAACACTTCTGCTATAAGCGTATATATTCCGAGCCCTAACGAAACGTTGTGGGACGTATCTAAAGCCTTAGGCGTAAAAGAAGAAGATATTTTAAAAACTAACGAAGGTTTGGAATTTCCGTTAACGGGAAACGAAAGAATCGTCGTTTATAGAGAAAAATAAAATAAATATTTACTAAAGGTGAAACTTGTCAAAGTCAGTAAAGGTATTTGCAAAACTTAATATAGCGTTAAACGTTTTAGGTGTAAAAGACGGTTATCACGATTTAGATACGATAGTTACAACCGTTTCTAAATATAACGTAGTAACGGCGTCTAAGCGTAAAGACGATAAAATTTTAGTATCATTTACTGGAAAGTACGGTTTTATTCCCACTAAACAAGAAGAAACCAACGCTTATAAATCTGCTAAACTTTTTATTGAAACCTTTAAAACCAAAGGCGCAAATATTGAAATTAAGGTCAATATTTTAAACGGTAGCGGTATGGGTGGTTCGTCGGTTGATATCGCAGGTGTTTTAGGCGTATTAAAAAAGTTGTATAAAACTGACGGCGATTTAAAACCCCTTGCAGACAGGTTAGGGAGCGATTCGGGTTATTTATTAAAAGGCGGGTTTGCAAGACTTAAATCAAGGGGTGATGAAATCTCGTATTTTGATAGCGATTTAGACCTTTACTTTGTCGTTATCTATGCAAATAACGGCGTTAATACTAAAGACTGTTTTTCCGTTTACGACGGTTTAAATAATGGTGGTATTCTTAGCGACGTTGACAAGATGGTTAACGGTTTAAAAAACAACGATTTATCTTGTTTAGACGGTAACGTTAACAACGCCCTTTATAATAGTGCAATTACGTTAAATAGCGAAATTGAAAGGAACTTAAACGCTTTAAAAAGCCTTTCGCCTAGATGGTGCGCTATGACGGGGAGTGGTTCAACGGTTTACGCTATATACGATAGTTTTGAAATGGCTTCTTGGGCGGTAGATAAACTAAAAAAACAAAATTTTAACGCCGAACTTTTAAAAAGGTACGACTATAAAAAGGCGAATTTCTTCGATTTACTGTTTGACAGTTTAGTTTATGAAGACTAAATTTAATATATTTGATTATAATTCCTAAAAGTGTCAATACTTATGCTATCACACTTTTAGGAGTTTTTTTATGAAAAATTTTTGTATAAGTTTTTTATTAATATTCATAATATCTTTGACGGTTGCGGTCGGATTAAAATCTGACGATACTAGCGTAGAATATCTTCGCATCCATATCCGCGCCAACTCAAATAGTGAAAAAGACCAAAGCGTAAAGTATGAAATCAAAGATAAAATGATTGAGTATTTAACACCGTATATTGCTAATTGCAATAGTAAAAAGGACGCGGAGAACCTTTTAAATTCTCATAAAGATAATTTAATTAAGATTATTGACGAGTTATTAAGGGAAAGGGGTTTTTCATATTCGAGCAATTTGGTGGTAAGAAATGAAAAATTTCCTACGAGGGTTTACGGAGACTTTACGCTTGAAGAAGGCTTTTATGATGCCGTAATAGTCGAACTCGGAAATGCTAAAGGGGATAACTGGTGGTGTGTTGTTTATCCTCCGTTATGCTTTTTGAGTAACGGTAGCGGAGTTAAATATAAAAGCAAACTTATCGAGATTATTAATAATTTTAAAGAAAAACTTTAAAGTTTTGCTTAAATATTACTCCCAATAATTTATAAGGAGAATATATGAAAAAAAGCTTTAAAATCGGCGTGATAGCAATGCTAATTATGTTAGTTATCGCTTGCGCGTCCACATTTCTATTAAATCAAAATAATTTAGAGATTATAGAGCCGACCGCAATCATCAATTCTAGTAGTAGTTCTTCCGATATCAAACTAGTTCAAAAAAAACTTAAGAATTGGGGCTACTATAAGGGTAACGTAGACGGAATTTACGGCTCAGGAACAAAATCAGCGGTTAGATTATTTCAAAAAAGGAACGGTCTTAAAGTAGACGGTATCGTAGGTAATAAAACTTTAGCCGCTATGGGAATTACTTCGTCAATGCTATCGGGTGGCAGTCAAAGCACCGGTAGTGTAAACGGTTATTCAAGTTCCGACGTAAAACTACTTGCAAGATTAATCTATGCCGAAGCGCGTGGCGAGTCGTACACCGGACAAGTTGCAGTCGGCGCAGTAGTTTTAAACAGGGTAAAAAGTTCGTCTTTCCCAAATACCATTTCAGGCGTTATTTATCAGCCGTACGCGTTCACTTGCGTTAACGACGGGCAAATTAACTTAACGCCAAACAATACGGCGTATTCCGCCGCAAGAGACGCTATGAACGGTTGGGACCCAAGTTACGGTTCGCTATATTATTATAATCCACAAGTAGCAACTAGTTCTTGGATTTATACTAGACCTACCGTAGTAACGATAGGCAGACACGTATTTGCAGCGTAAAGGAGTGAGTTATGGAAGAAAATAAAAATAACGCAATAGAAAAGACGGAAAATCTAAGTGAAAAAGCAAGCGCAAAAAAAGCGCAAACTAAGTCAAAAAAGCCTAACAAAAATAAAGTTAAAAAGAGCCAAAAAGCATCTCAAGAAAAAAAGGATAAAATTAGAGAGCAAAAAGCGGAAATTAGGCATAAACAAAGACTAGAAAAAAAGAAAGAAAAAGCCGAAAAGAAAAAAGCAATGCTTGCAAAAAGGGAAGAATTAAAAAAAGCAAGGCTTCAAAAACGCAGTGAACTTAAGAAGGCTAAACTAGAAAAGCGTCAAGAACGCGAAAATAAAAAGGCCGAACTTAAGAGATTAAAAATGCAAAAGCAGGCTGAAAAGGCTCAAAGAAAAGAGTATTTAAAACACGAAACTGAAAGTGAACGCAAAAATAGAATTGCAAAAGAAAAACAGGCTAAACTTGCTATAAGAAAGCAAAAACTTGAAAATGAAAGAGCAAAACGTCAAGAGCGTTTAGAAGAAAGAAAACACCGTAGAGTATTAAAAAGTCAAGAAAGACGCGAAAAGAGAAAGCGTGGCATAGGAGGCTGGCTCGCAGCGGTTATATCTTTAGGCTGTGCGGTTTTAATTTTAGGTAGTTTATTAACGCTAACCTACTTTACTCCGCTTGACGATTATATGATGACTAATACTGCCGAAGAGAGAAGTTTCTACGATTTAGTTGGTTACGTTGATAATTTAGACGTAAACTTAAGTAAATTAGTAGTTACTAAAGATACTGAGAAACAACAAAAACTTCTTAGTGAATTAAGGGTGCAAAGTAATCTTGCGTCGTCTAGTATTTCAATGCTTGCAATTCAAGACGAAAACAAGTTCTACACTTCTAAATTTATTAACCAAATAGGCGATTTTGCTAAATATTTAGAAGCAAAACTAATTGACGGTGAAAAAATGTCTTTAGAAGATTATGAAACGTTATCAAATATGCATCAAATAAACGTTGAATTAAAGGGTAAACTTAACGAACTTATAAATGAAATTAACGAAGATTTTGATTTTAGTTCTATTTACGAAGGTAAGGAAGATAACCTTTTAATTTCCAAGTTTAACGAACTAGAATCTAACGCTACGAACTTTCCGCATATGATTTACGACGGTGCGTTTGCAGACAGCGTTAAAAAAGAGGAAAGTAAGTTCTTAAATAAATTTGAAAAGGTTTCTAAGAGTGAAGCCGAAGAAAATTTCAAAAAATATTTTAAAGATTATAACGTTAAAGACGTTGAACTCGTAGGTGAGGCAATCAGTGAAAAAATAGAGTGTTACGACTTCGAGGGTAAAACCGAAGACGGCACGCTTTTAACTGCTCAACTTAGTAAAAAGGGTGGAAAACTCATTTTATTCAATCATTATAAAGATTGTTCAAATAAAGTTTACGAGTCTGAAGCCTTAGAAGAAGTTGCAAAGCGTTTCCTTGAAAACGCAGGTTATAAGAATATGCAAGCAGTGTGGATGGCAGAAGGCAATAACGTAACAAGTTTCAATTTTGCATCTACGGTTGACGGAATCATATGTTATAGCGACCTTATAAAGGTTAACGTATGTAACGAGAGAGGAACGGTATCGGGTATCGAAGCAAGCGCATACGCACTTAACCATACCCCTAGAACTTTAAAAGAAGTTAAAATAAATTTAAACGATGCAAAAGCAAAAGTCGAAGATGAAATTGAAGTAGAAACTAGTAGACTTGCGCTTATTCCTTACGGCATGAAAGAAAAACTTGCATACGAGTTTACGGGCGTTAAAAATGGTGAAACTTACTATATTTACGTTGACGCCGTTTCAGGAAAAGAATTAGAAATATTTAAAGTTGTTAAAACTACGGAAGGTACGCTTTTACTTTAATTAACTTTAATTTTATACTTTTAGTATTTTCTAATTAACGAAACTAATTAATGGGTTTGGGTTAAACACGGCACCCTATTTCGCTAAATGCGAAATAGGGTGCTATTTTTATGCGCAATTTTATTTATAAACGCTATAAAATTTCAACGTATTTTTAAATATTGGGTTATAGATTGATTTTTAAATTGTAAAAATTGTAAAATAGATGCCATTTTAATGGTTGTTCTTAACAATTTTAACCTCAAAAACAAGGCTATAGAACGATTATTAGACTTTTGACAAAATGTTTCATTTATATTTATAAATATTTATTAAAACAATTGAAAAATTTTATAGAATATGTTAAAATATTGGTGTAAATTTATTTTTATAAAAAATAAAATGTTGTATTTCGGCAAAGGTTTGCTTATATATAAAGGAGAATAATATGGGAGCGAATACACTATTAAAAGTAAACGAGTTCTTTCAAAATATTTGGAATTGGATTTTAAGTGCCTACGCGTTTTTAGAAAAAAATTATATTTATTATATGAACGCGTTTTTTAAAATTTCTAATCCGGTTAATTTTTTATACGTCTTTATAGGTGCTATTGCATTAATCGTAATTGTAATAGTTTGGATAATTTTAGCAAACGTATTTAAAAAGAAAAAGGTTGTATTTTACTCGGAAGGGAAAAAATATTTAGTTACAAAATGCAAATATAAAGGGGAAATTATTTTCCCAAGTGAAATTAAAAAGTCTGGTAAAAAATTTCTTTGTTGGTGTACTGATAAAGACTGTAAAAAAGAGTTTTTACAAACTAATCTTAGTAAAAATAAAAAACTTAAACTTTACGCTAAGTTTGAACCCGTATACGAGAGAGTTGATATTAATCTCCCTACAGTCGAAACCGTTTCAGAGCCGTTAGAAAGCGTAAGCGTAACTGAAGAAGTAGTTAACGATGCTGAATTAGTTGAAGTAGAGGAAAAGGTTTTTGATATCGGGGAATTATACGATGCAATTCGCTATGAAATGTTAAGTTACGAAAGAGCAGTTCCTTTTAAGCAACTAGGAATAGTAAGAAAGCAAATAGTTGCTGAAATGTTTGAGAAAGACGGTAAAATCAATTTATATTTTGCAATAGACCCTAATCTTATGCGTGAGAAAGGTTACAACGTAATGGATTATACTGAACCTGAATTTAAAATCGTTCCTTGCAAAAAGATAGTTGACTCGTTTGACGATTACGATGAAGTGGTAAGTATTATAAAAGAAACTATGCTTTTAAACAACTTCGTTAAAAGTGACGTCGTTATGGCAACTAAAATTAAAAGTGATGAAAATATTAGAAAGAGTGGTTTTGCTTTTTACGTTAAGAACGACGTGATTGCAACTTCCGCTAAAGAATATTACATTTTATTGCGTTCGGTTGTTTTAAGTTACAAAATGTCTGCTATAAGAAAGTATAACGACGGTAATGAAAACAATATGATTTTAAAAATCTTCAAAAAGGGAGAAAAGGTATTTTTATACCTTGCGTTAAACGCTGAAATTGAAGGTCTTGAATTCGTTGGGTATGACAAGAATTTTTTAGACACTCCTGCAATGCTAGAAATCAACACTGCAAACGATTGCATTAAAGCCCAAGTTTTAATTGATAAACTCATGCATCGTTACGGCATGGAAAAACATCCCGACCAAACGGAAATTGATTTAAACGAAGAATTAGAAGTAAATTGTGGTTTTGGATATAAAATTAGAAGATAATAATTGGAGTGATTTGCCAGTTTATTCTGGCAAATTTTCCGTTTTTTAAATGAAAATAAATTTTAAATTAAAAGTATATTAATTAGGTTAAGGAGTTATTATGGAAAAAATTAAACTTACCGTTGAAGGCAAAAAAGAACTTGAAGAACGTCTTAAAGAGTTAAAGAACGAACTTATTCCAGCAGTAGTTCAAAGAATTAAAACTGCAAGGGAACAAGGCGACCTTTCAGAGAACGCCGAATATCATTCTGCTAAAGACGAGCAAGGCAAGTTAGAAGGCGAAGCGTTAGAGATTGAAAATAAGTTAAAAAACTGCGAAGTTATTAAAAACTCTCACTTAGGAATAGTTCAACTCGGCACTAAACTTAAATACTTAGATATTGAAGAAAACGAAGAATACGAATTTACTATCGTTGGCACTGCCGAAGCAGATTTTAACAAGAAAAAAGTATCTATTGAATCTCCGGTTGGTCAAGCCCTTAACGGTAAAAAGGCTGGGGACGTGGTTACGGTAAAAGCACCAAAAGGTGGCGATTATCAAATTAAAATTATTGAAATTATAGACTAATTTATTGTTTTTATGGATAACCAAATATTAAAAACGAGAATTAAAACCTTTTTCACGTACGATTTATTGAAAGTTTTAGCAGTTTCTATTGCGTTTTGTATCATTTTTACTCTTGTTTTCGGCATCGTAGAGAAAAAACCTACCGAAGGTCAAAGGTTTACCATACTATATGCTGACGACGTTATTTTAGGCGACGAATCTAAAGATTTAATTAATCGCCTCGTTGATACTAAAAACGAAAGTGCTTTTTCGTACGATATACTTAAAATTGAACCTAAGCAAATAATGGTAGGAAACCAATCCCCACTATATTTGATGTCAACTTATTCCGATTTGTGCGATGACGACGTTTTTATGTGTACCAATACCTTGATATCTGATTACGTAGAAACGAGTAGAGCGGAAGATTTAGATAAATACGTAGAAAAAGCATTTACTTACTTATACGATAACAACTTTTACTCTAAAGAAAACGTTATTAATGAAGACGTTATAATTGCTAAATTTTTAGAAAAATACGGGAAAGATAGTCGATTTAAAAAATCTGAAGAACTTGAACTTGCTAAATTAGAAGAAATTAAAAGAATTAAAAATATTTTTAATAACGCCACAATTTTAAAGGAAGTTTTTAAAAACAATCCACAAATTTTTGACGATAAGTATAATAAAATTACTTCACTTAACTACGAAGGCAGGTTTGCTATCGATTTAGGAAAGTTATCGGGTGGAGAGAAACACGTATCTAATGCGTTTTCGAGAGAGGTTGTAGATGAAAAAACTAACGAAGTTAGTTATACGGCTGACGGTGTGTATTTGCTTATAGGTAACAAGCAACACAAAAACGGTGATTTGCATTTTGAAGGGCTTAATTATCTTGTAAACATGCTCAAAACGTATTCCAATTTAATATAGAAGGTACATATGAAAGGGAAATTTATAACTTTTGAAGGATGCGAAGGCAGTGGAAAATCCACTCAAGTTGCCTTGATAAAAAAATATCTTGAAGAAAACAATATAGCGTACGATTTTACTCGTGAACCGGGTGGAACTGCAATTTCGGAAAAAATTAGGTCGATTATATTAGATATAAATAATAGCGAAATGACTTATGAGTGTGAAGCGCTTTTATACGCTTCTTCGCGTGCTCAACTCGTTAAAGAAAGGATTTTGCCCGCGCTAAATGAAGGCAAATTAGTTTTTTGCGATAGATATATTGATTCTTCAATGGCGTATCAAGCGTATGCAAGGGGGCTTGGGGAAGATTTTTTAAGAAAAATTAATTCCTATGCGATAGAAAACTGCTATCCCGACTATACTATATTTTTAAACATTTCCCCTGTTGACGCTTTTAAAAGAAAAGGTGGTATGGATAAGGACGATAGGTTAGAGCAATCGGGATTAGAATTTCATAATAAAGTTTATGAAGGATACTTAAAAATATTAAATAGCGAAAGTGATAGGTTTATATCAATAGTGCCGTCGGGCAGTGTTGAAGAAACTCACGGTAAAATCATTGCAGAATTGAAAAAAAGAGGAATTTTATAAAAAATGAACGTCAATTCACTAATTAAAAATACGAAAGCGTACAAAATTTTTAGCGGAGATAAAAAGAATAATACCCTATCTCACGCTACTTTAATAGTGTGCGACGATAGTGAATTGTTAGAAAGTTACTTAAAGGTTTTTTGTAAACTTTTAGCATGTAATAGCGTGGAATTTTGCGATAATTGTAGGGTTTGTAGGCTTATCGATTCAAAGCAGTTTGAGGACGTTAAGTTTTATCCAAGCGAGGGTAAAATAAAAACTAAAGATATTGATGATTTAGTGGAAAAATCATATTTAAAACCGCTTGAATGCGATAAAAAAGTATTCGTACTAGTTAACGCTCAAGATATGAACGTGCAAGCGCAAAACAAACTTTTAAAAACTTTAGAAGAACCACCTAAAAACACTTATATAATACTTGGTGCAACTTCTACTTTTACTTTGCTTCCAACTTTACTATCAAGGGTTAAAAGGCTAGATATTCTACCATTTTTAGAAGAAGAAATAATTTCTTGTTTATCGGGCGATTTTGAAGATTTAGAAAAACTTAAAAGCGCCGTTTCACTCTCAGGTGGAGTCGTTGGCGAAGTTATAAAAAAATATAATGGCGATGAAATTGAAGTTATAGAAAACTTAGTGTTTGATATTTTTACTAAAATGAAAAGAAGCACTGACGTTGCTTTATATTCATCAAAAATCAACAAAAATAATATTAAAGACGTAATTAACGTTTCATCAAAATTAGTTTCTGACGCTTTAAGGTATAAAAGCAATGATAATACGCTTAAAAATACGTCAAATAGCGTTAAAGTAATAGGAGACGCCTATACGGTAGGCGCGTTACTTGAATTTTCGGAAAAGTTAAGGGAAATGGAAAAAACTTTATATTTTAACGGCAATATTCAAGCCGTTTCCGACCTTTTACTTTTCGGATTATTGGAGGGAAAATACAAATGGTCAAAATAATAGGTGTAAAATTTAATCATACTTGTAAGATATATTATTTCGACCCTAAGGATATGAGTTTCAGTAAAGGCGAAGGAGTTATTGTTGAAACTGCAAGGGGAGTCGAATACGGGAAAGTAGTTATTGAAGTTAGTGAGATTGACGAGTCTAACGTCGTTTCACCTTTAAAACCCGTTTTAAGAAAAGCAACGAAAAAAGACGAAGAAACCGTTAAAGAACACGAAAGTAAAGTTCCTTGGGTTATTGACGTTGCGACTAAAGAAGTTGAAAAATGCGGGCTTGATATGAAAATCGTTGACGCGGAATATCCTTTTGATAATTCTAAAATCATAATATATTTTACTGCTCCTAATAGAATAGATTTCCGTGAACTTGTAAAATCACTTGCAACGGTTTTAAAACAAAGAATTGATTTGCGTCAAATAGGTACGCGTGATGAAACTAAAATTTTAGGTGGAATTGCGCCTTGTGGTAGAGTGTGCTGTTGCAAGAGTTTCTTGCCCGACTTTAAAAAAGTTACTATTAAAATGGCAAAAAATCAAGGGTTATCACTAAACCCATCTAAAATTAGTGGTCTTTGTGGTAGGCTTATGTGTTGTTTAGAATACGAGAACGAGCCTTATGCCGAAGCGTATAAGAAAATGCCTAAAATAGGCTCGGAAGTAACAACGCCTGACGGAAAGGCAACGGTTATATCTAACAATATGTTAAAAATGTTAGTTAAGACTAAAACGGTTATGAAAGACGGTTCAGTTTTATATAACGAATATAATCTTGACGATATCAAGTTCAAAAAACAAAAAGAACAAGAAGAACCTGATATTGATGTTGAAGAAGAGTTATAAAAATTTTAAAAGTTTTGAAAAATACTATACAAAATAATTTTTATATGATAAAATGTATAGGTAAATATTATTTTATATTTTAAACGGAGGATTTATTATGGCATACAAGATTACAGATAAGTGCATCTCTTGCGGTGCATGTGCAGACGTTTGTCCTGTTCAAGCAATTACCGAAGGTGAAGCAATATATGTTATTGATGAAAATACTTGTATCTCTTGCGGTGCATGTGCAGATACTTGTCCTGTAGGCGCTCCTGAAGAAAATGAATAATTGGAGATAAAAAAGTGGCGTTAAGCCACTTTTTTTGTTAGAATTTATGGAAGTAATTGAAGAATTAGGTATTGAAAATTTAAAAATTATTCAAGACGATACTTTATATCGTTTCACGAGCGACGCCGTTATTTTATCTCGTTTTGCAAGTAGTAAAAAGGGGGATATAGTGGCGGATTTTTGTAGCGGAAGTGGAATAGTTGGTATTCATTATTACGCCCTTAATAAAAATATAAAGAGTGTGGACCTTTTTGAAATTCAAAAGGAATTATACGATATTTCGGTAAAAAGTATTAATATTAATAATTTGCAAGGCGTAATAACGGCGTATAATACTCCACTTCAAGAAATACCTAACACTTTTAACGCCAAATACACTTTAATACTTTGTAATCCACCGTATAAGAAGAAAAACAGTGGTGAAACTTCTATCGATATTAAAAAGGCAATGTGCAAACACGAAATAACGATAACACAAGAAGAAATTATAGAAATTTCCGCTAAAAAACTTAACTATGGTGGTAGGCTTTGTATGTGCCAGCGCGTTGAAAGATTTACCGATATGATTTGTAAAATGCGTGAAAACGGTTTAGAGCCGTCTAGAATTCAGTTCGTTTCAACTAAAAGTGGAAACGCGCCTTATCTATATTTAATAGAAGCGGTAAAAGGCGTAAGACCCCAACTTAAGGTTTTACCAACTATCGTTAACGGAGGATTTTAAAATGCTTTATTTTGTAGCAACGCCAATAGGTAATTTAAACGATATATCATTAAGGGCGCTTGAAACTTTAAAAAGCGTTGATATTATTGCTTGTGAAGATACTCGCCACTCACTTAAACTATTAAACGCTTTCGATATTAAAAAGCCACTTATAGCGTATCATAAATTTAATGAAAAAAAGCAAGCCGAATTGCTTATTAAAGAACTTAAAAGTGGTAAAAATATAGCAATTATTAGCGATGCGGGGACTCCCGTTATATCAGACCCCGGTAACGTCTTAACTAAAATGCTTGCTGATGAAAATATTGAGTATACCGTAATTCCCGGAGCAACGGCGTTTGTAAGCGCACTTATTTTATCGGGGCTTGACGCGTCAAGGTTTACCTTTATTGGCTTTTTACCCGAAAAAACAAAAGATAGGGAAGCGCTTTTAAAAGAGTATAAAAACGCTAAAGAAACGCTTATATTTTATTCTGCCCCGCACGACGTTAATAACGATTTAAAAACTTTATTTAACGCGTTTGGCAATAGAAAAGCATCGGCAGTTAAAGAAATAACTAAAATGCACGAAAGGGTTTATAGGTTTAGTTTAGAAAACGCCTATATGGAAGAGCCAAAAGGCGAATTCGTACTCCTTGTTGAAGGTGCAACGGAAATTGACGAAAATCCTTCCTTTAACGGATTAACCGAAAAAGAGCATATAAACCTTTATATTTCGCGTGGGCTTTCTAAAAAAGAAGCGATTAAAAAAGTAGCAGAAGAAAGGGGAATAAGTAAAAATTCACTATATAAATATACGATAGAAAATTAAAAATTTGCAGTGAAAAACACACTTTTATAAAATAAAGTGAGTTTTAATTTGTAAACAATAAAAGTCCACTTACTTATAAGTAGGTGGACTTTTTTATTAATTCATATACTTTTTAGCGTGTTTGTGGCTAGATATAAATTCTTGAACTTTCTCTTCGTCTTCAGATAGTAACGCTTCAAAAATACTAGTTAAAATAGGGGATAAAGATAATTCTGAAGAGTTATTTAAATAGCCTATGCCATAATCTATATATTGTTTTAGAATTTTAATATTCGTATCTATATTAATTTCAAAATTTTTATAACTATCAAATAAATCAAGCGCTAAGTTAAAAGAATTAACCTTTTCTTTACACGTAATATATGAAAAGAAAGTAGCAATAAAGAATATAGCAAAACCCGAACATATTATAAACAATACGGAACTGTCAAACAATACTGCTAAAACTAGTAATATTAGTGTAAGCGATGAAATAACTATTGATAAAATTCCGTTTATTTTAGAACTTCGTGCTTTTTCGTAGTGGCGGGGAATACCGTCTTTTAAAATTTGCTCTAACGATTCAAACAAATAATCGGCCTCTTGAGTTTTATATTCGTTAAACTCTTCTTTAGTCATTTTTTGTTTTTGATAAAAACTTTTATATTCTTTTTTTAAATTTGCTTTTTGTTCTTCGGTTGCTAAAGATATTGCCTTTTGCAAATAAGGAATATGCGAAGTATCTTCTAAATTTTGATAGTTATGCGTTTTTGCGTAAACAAGCGCCATATAAATTCTAAAATCAATTTCAGTATAAGAAAGCGCTTCCATTGCTTTTTCTTCGGCACTTAAAAAGTCTTCTTTATCTAGATAGAAATTTGCTTCGTCTAAAAGTTTATCAACCTTTAAATATGCTTCGCCTTTTGCTACGACTACCTTTTTACGCTCAACGTTTATAAAACTTTTATAAAATTTAGCGCCTTTATCGGTTGAAAAGGTGTGATTACACTTTTTGCAAACGCTTTCGTTTAAATTTTCAGTTGTAAATAATTCCCCACAATTAGGGCATTTTACGTTTATTTTATTCATTATATTTTTTGGTTTTATATAGATAAACGGCAAGAAAATTCTCGCCGTTATAAATATTAACTGTTTACTAAATAATTATTCCCACTCAATAGTGCCGACTGGCTTCGGTGTTAAATCGTAAAGTACGCGGTTAATACCTTCAACTTCGCTAGTAATACGGCTAGTTATGTGTGAAAGAAGTTCAAAAGGAATATTTTCAACGGTTGCAGTCATAGCGTCGGTCGTGTTTACTGCACGGATAATAGCAGGCCAACCTTCATAGCGTTTGCCATCTCTTACGCCAACGCTCTTTAAATCAGGAACGGCAATAAAGTATTGCCATACTTTTCCTTCAAGGCCGTTTTTAGCAAATTCTTCACGGAGTATAGCGTCTGCTTCGCGAAGCGCGTGAAGCCTATCACGAGTGATTGCGCCTAAACATCTAACGCCAAGACCAGGGCCTGGGAAGGGTTGACGTTCAACCATAGATACTGGAAGCCCTAACGCCTTACCAACTACTCTAACTTCGTCTTTATACAAAAGTTTAACCGGCTCAACTAATGAGAATTCAATATCTTCAGGTAAGCCACCAACGTTGTGGTGTGCTTTTACGCCTTTGCTTTCTAAAATATCAGGATAAATAGTTCCTTGTGCTAAGAAAGAAATACCACTGAGTTTACTTGCTTCTTCGTCAAAAACCTTAATAAATTCGTTACCAATAATTTTACGCTTAGTTTCAGGGTCTGAAACGCCTTTTAAAAGGTCTAAAAACCTATCGGTAGCGTCAACGTAAATAAGATTAGCGTCAAGCCCGTTTTTAAATACTTCGATTACTTGTTCGCTTTCACCTTTACGCATAAGCCCGTGGTTAACGTGCACGCATACGAGTTGTTTGCCAATGGCTTTTATAAGTAAAGCGGCAACAACGGAAGAGTCAACTCCACCTGAGAGTGCGAGTAAAACTTTTTTATCTTTAACTTGCTCTTTAACGAGTTTAACTTGCTCTTCAATAAAAGCGTATGCAAGTTCTATAGTTGTTATTCTTTCAAATGATTCTGGTCTAATATCGGTTTGCATAAGTATCTCCTATAAATTAATTGTTAGGGCTGTAGTTTGGTGCTTCTTTAGTGATTGAAATATCGTGTGGGTGGCTTTCTTTAAGACCTGCGTTAGTAATTTTAACAAATTCCGCGTTATTTCTTAACGCTTCAAGGTCTTTAGCACCGCAATATCCCATACCTGAACGAATACCGCCTAAAAGTTGGAATACAGTGTCAGAAAGAGTGCCTCTATAAGGAACACGACCTTCAACGCCTTCAGGAACGAGTTTTTTAGCGCCTTCTTGGAAGTATCTATCACTAGAGCCTGCTGCCATTGCTGAAAGAGAACCCATACCACGATAAACTTTGAAACTTCTACCTTGATAAAGTTCGATTTCACCTGGGCTTTCTTTAGTGCCTGCAAGTAAACTTCCAAGCATTACAGCGTTAGCGCCTGCAGCGAGTGCTTTAGTTATATCACCAGAATATTTAATACCACCGTCAGCAATAATAGTTTTGCCGTATTTTTGAGCAGTTTCAGCAGCGTCCATAACTGCAGTAAGTTGAGGAACACCAATACCTGCAACGATTCTAGTCGTACAAATAGAACCTGGGCCGATACCGATTTTAACAACGTCCGCCCCGGCGTCAACAAGTGCTTCAACTGCGCTAGAAGTAGCAACGTTACCAGCAATAACCGGTAAGTTAGGGTAAAGCGCTTTAACTTTTTTAACCGTTTCAATAACGCCTTTAGAGTGGCCGTGTGCAGTATCAATCGTTATAATATCAACTTTGTTTTTAACGAGTTCAGCAATTCTTTCAAAAGTATTACCTGCAGTGCCAACTGCGGCACCAACTAAAAGTCTACCTTTAGCGTCTTTAGCTGAATTTGGGTATTGAATAGATTTTTCAATATCTTTAATGGTAATAAGACCTTTTAAATTAAAGTCATCGTCAACGATAGGAAGTTTTTCAATTCTATGTTTGCCGAGAATTTTTTGTGCTTCTTCTAAACTTGTACCAACGGGAGCAGTAACTAAATTTTCTTTAGTCATAACGTTATCAATAGGTTGGTCGAAGTTGGTTTCAAAGCGAAGGTCACGGTTAGTTAAAATACCAACGAGTTTTCCGTTTTTAGTTATAGGAACACCACTAATGCGATATTTAGCCATAAGTTCTAACGCGTCGCTAACCTTGTTTTCAGGGCTTAAATAAATTGGGTCGATTATTACGCCGTGTTCACTTCTTTTAACCCTATCAACTTCGCGTGCTTGCGCTTCGATAGACATATTTTTATGAATAATACCTAAACCGCCTTCACGAGCCATTGCTATTGCCATTTTTGATTCGGTAACCGTATCCATTGCAGCGGAAAGTAAAGGAATATTAAGTACTACGCCTTTGCAAAGTTCAGTTTTTAAACTAACTTCTTTAGGAAGAACGTTACTTGCTTGTGGGACTAACAATACGTCGTCAAAAGTTAAGCCTTCTCTTATTGTTTTCATTCGGTTTATTCTCCTTTTCGTATAAGATTTATTTGTTTAATAAAATGTTTAACTGATTGATTAAATAATCAGTTTCTAAAGTTTTATTTTCAAAATCCCTTAATCTATTAAGTATTAAGGATAGAGTTTTGCTATCGTCTTTAGCGGTTAAGATTAGTATTCTTAGCGTGTTTTGTTCAGATATACCTTTATAGTAAGAAAAAGCAACGTCGATAGACTTTTCAGTGTTGCCTATAAGGTATAACGCTTCAACATAGCAACAAGCGATATAATTTTCAAAATTTGGTCTATTTATTTTATAATCTTCAAAATCTACGTGGTTTAAAAGTAGCGAAGAGTATTTAACTGTAAGTTCGTATTCTTTTGCCCAAACGGTGCGCTCGGTAAGTATTGCTAAATCGGAAATATCTTTAGATTTTTCATATTGCTTTTCTGAATATAATATGCAAGTTTCTTTATCGCTAAGCCTAAACGCCATACTCGCTAAAGCCGACGGATAAACTAGCCCTAAAAATCCATAAAGAGCAAATCCTACGGTCAAAATTATTACTAAAGTTATTATAGAAGTTTTTATAATAAGTTTTTTCATTTTTAACCTTTTTAAAGTAGTGCAATACGACTATTTTAATTGTTATTATTAATAATAACAAAAAAGCATTGAAAAATCAACTATAACAAATAAATTTTTTTAATATTTGTAATATTAAATTGTTATTTTTAATAAAATTATTACTATGAAAGGAAAATTTTATAAAAGATTATTATCAATTATCGTAGTTTTAGTTGTCGTTTTGACTTCAATTTCTTGTAAAGATACGCTAGATTTATCAATTTACATATCTCAGTTACGCCTTTCTATTTATGAAGGTCAGTCAGAAAACGTAACCTTAACGGTTTACGCTGAAGAGCGAGAAAATCCGTTTATTATCGACGGATTCGTTGGCGAACTTAAAAAGGTTTTAGTAGTTAAATTAGATTCTAACGGAAGAACTATAGACAGCGCTTCAGTCTCTCTTGAATTTGACGGAGTTAATTATACAGGAGACTTTGAATTTAGTCCGTTAAACGGCAAATATATAGCGGAGATTTTCGTAGACGAGTTGCCTAATTCTCCAACGGTAAACGCAGTTTTTAAGTGTGGGGAAGAAAGTTTAAATCTAGAACTAAAAACGCAGATAAAAAGTGGAAATTTAAGTTATAATGAAGTTCTTGACGCAGTTAAAAAATACGATAATCAAACGGTTAAAGAACTTTTTAACACGACTAACGTTTCAACCGAAATACATATAAGAATAATAAGCGATAAAAACAAAAATTACTACTACGTAGGGTTTTCGGAAAGAAGTGGTAAAATGCACGCGTATTTAGTTGACGGTGTATCCGGCGAAGTCCTTGCCAAAAAGTCAAATTAAAAGGGTAATATTAAACGCTTGCTCATACGTTAATCATGAGCAGGCGTTTAATTTTAAAAAAATCCCTATAGTACAACTATAGGGAAATATTTTATTTTTTAATATTTTTATTAAGAAGTAGGGTTAAAACTGCTTTTCCTACGTGAAGTAAATTTTCAGTTTGCTTGGTAATAAGTGAATTTTCACTATCGTAAACGCTATTTTCAGTAAGATTTTTACAAGTGGGAACAGAACTCATAATCTTAGCGCCTTTTTCATTTTTTAAGATATCTTCGCAAGTTACGAAAATACCGTCATCACTTTCGGCAAAATAAATATAGTCCGCATCTTTTATTGCCGTTTGCTTATTCGTCGTTATTTTAATGTCTGCAAATTGGCTTAAATAGTCAAGGGTAGTTTGTTGTGGGCGCTCAGCATCTTTACAAAGCAAAGTAACTTCTGCCCCAAATTTAAGAAGTCCCGTAATAAACGAATAGTCTCCCGAAGATAAATCGCCAACGATAGTTACCTTTAAATCTTTAAAATTAGGTGTTATATCGGCAATAGTCATAAGGGCAGCAAGGGCTTCAAGCGGGCTTTTTATTGCAGTTGCGTTAATAACGGGAACGGTGCTTGAACTTAAAAACACGTTACTATCGGCACTTTTGCTCGTACAAACCATAATAGCCGATAAACCACAGCCTGCAAGCGCTTTTACGTAATGAGTATCGTTAAGTAAACTTTCAAGTTGTTCACCGGAGAGTGAAGTTACTATCGGTTCACCTGAAAGTTCTTTTATAGCAACTTGAAAGGTTATGCTTGCTCTTGGCAAATTGGGTTTGGTTACCAAAAGCACGTAGTGGCCTTTATACGCGGTCGACACTTCGTGAACGGCACGTTTTCTTCTAAATTCACGCGCAGTTAAAATAACTTCCGCTATATCGTATTCCGAAATGCCGTCAAGCGAAATTAAGTGCTTAAAATTTACTGTATCTTTTTTTATATATTGATTAACGTTCATAATTATAACCTTATATTTTTATGTAGATATTATATATCATTATAGCGTTTTTGTAAAGTAAATGATAAATTATTGTATAAAATACACAATCAATTTTATGTTTTTTGTATAAAATATATATTGATTAAAATTTAATAATATGTTAAAATATTTGCATAATGAAAATATTTGGAGGGATAAATAATGTCAGGATTAAAACTTGAACATATTTACAAAATCTATCCGTCAGGCGTTCAAGCCGTTACGGACTTCACAATGGAAATCGAAGATAAAGAGTTTATCGTATTCGTTGGCCCATCTGGTTGTGGTAAATCTACAACTTTACGTATGATTGCAGGTTTAGAAGAAATCAGCGATGGCGACTTATATATTGATAACGTTAGAATGAACGATATTCAACCAAAAGATAGGGATATTGCAATGGTTTTCCAAAACTATGCGTTATATCCACATATGACTGTATACGATAATATGGCTTTCGGTCTTAAACTTCGTAAAATGCCACGTGCAGAAATCGATGCAAGAGTTAAAGAAGCCGCTCGTATCTTAGGTCTTGAAACTTATCTTCAAAGAAAGCCAAAAGCGTTATCTGGTGGTCAAAGGCAAAGGGTTGCTTTAGGTAGAGCAATCGTTCGTGAACCAAAGGTATTCCTTCTTGACGAACCATTATCAAACCTTGACGCTAAACTTCGTACGCAAATGCGTACTGAAATTACTAAACTCCACCACAGACTTGCAACAACTTTCATTTACGTAACACACGACCAAGTCGAAGCAATGACTATGGGTACTCGTATCTGCGTATTGAAAGACGGTATTATTCAACAAGTTGATGCTCCACAAAAACTTTACGATTATCCAGCAAACTTATTCGTTGCAGGTTTTATTGGCACTCCACAAATGAACTTCTTCGATGCAGTTTTAACAGGTACTAAAGATAAAGTTTACGTTGAATTTGAAGGACATAAACTTCTTTATCCAAAAGCAAAATCTGCTAAAATTATTAATCTTGAAGATTATCTTAATACTGGTAAACAAGTTGTTATCGGCGTTCGTCCTGAAGACTTCCACGATGATGAAATGTTTATTTCTAACGCTAAAGAATCAACTATCGAAGTTAACGTTGACGTTGTTGAAAGATTAGGTGCTGAAACTTTACTTTACTGTATATTTGGCGAACAAGAAGAACTTGAAGACGGCGCAATTAAGAGTTTAGTTGAAACTAACACGCAAATGATTGCTAAAGTTGACGCGCGTTCTAATACGCAAGCACACCAAAAAGTTGTTCTCGGCGTTGATATTTTACACACTCATCTTTTCGATAAGGAAACTGAACTTTCTATCTTAGAAGGTGAAGGTACTAAGGCTTACGTTCCTGTAGTTGAACTTGAAAGAATTAAAAAGGCTGAAGAAGAAAAGGCTGAAAAAGAAAGAATTAAAGCAGAAAAAGAAGCCGCTAAACTTGCTGCTAAAGAAGCAAAAAAAGCAAAATCTGATGAAGAATAAGAATTAATTTTATCTTTACTTGCATTGCAAAATTTGCAATGCAAGTTTTTTTTGCGTCAAAATAATTGCTTTTCTATAATAAAAGTTATATAATCATAAATATATGTGCAGTTTGCACAAAAAGAGGGTATATGCAAAGAGAATTAATTAGAATTTTAACTAGCGTTAAAGAAAAAACGGGTATATCAGTTACTGCAACGTCGCAAGATAAGACTATTGACGTTTCTACTTTCAGTGATTATTTTAAGATTTTAGATAAGTATTTAAAGAAAACTGACGAGGTTTTTGCTGTTAAAGAAGAAAATAAAACCTATTTTAAATTTTCTTTTAGTGGCGTTTTGTTCGTTGCGTGTATTGACGGAGTTAATGAAGTATCGCATAACTACGCTATATTTATTAAAGATTATATAGAAAATAATCAAGTAAAAGCAGTAGAGTTATCGTATAATGAAGAATACGCTTCAATAGTCGTTGGGGACAGTTCTAAAAGCAGAACGGCGCATTTTATTACAAAATACTCTATATCTAAAAATAGTTGCATATGTATGATTGTTAAGTGTAAAAACGATAAAGCGAAAGACGTAAGCGAATTTTTAAAAGATTATACTTTTTCTAGTTCCGATAACTCTTTAGTTTTAGACGCTAACACTTGCGTATTTATTAAATTTATTGATAATGAAGTATCAGATGAATATTTATCAATGACTGAATACGCTAAGGGTATAGTTCGTTCGCTTTATGAAGAACTTGGTATTAATGCTAATATTTATTTAGGAGGGAAGGTTACTTCTTTTCAAGACGTTAATATTTCTTACACTCAAGCGCTTACTGCTGAGAGAATGAATTTAGCGTTTGGCTCACAAAGTGAGATTTCTTCGTATAAAGATTTTATTATCGTAAAAATGGCGGAAGATATAACTAAGGCAAAAGCGACGGAATATATTAACGCAATATTAGATTTAGAAGCAAAAGAGATAATAAACGACGAAGAATTATTAATTACAGGCGAAGAATTTTTAAGAAACGATTTAAATATTTCCGAAACGGCAAGAATATTACACGTGCACAGGAATACTTTAATATATAGATTGAATAAAATAGAAAAGATTTCAGGCTTAGATTTAAGAAAATTTAACGATTCTCTTGATTTTAAAATAGTTTCAGTATTAAATAGGTTGATTAAATAATATGAGTAAAAACACTAAAAAAATCTTAATAGGAATACTTGCAGTGGTAATTGCTTTAGGTTCGTTTTTAGGTGGATATTTCGTAAGATATTATTCTATGGACGAAGATTTAAGGGCAATTCACGATTTAGTTAACAAGTATAAAAAATATTATTATTACGATGACGGTGATTTAGTTAAAGAAATTTCAGACGCTATATTAGATGAATATTCTACCTATTACACCAAAGAAGAATATAGCCAAATTATAAGTAGCGCAAAAGGGAATTATAAAGGAATTGGGCTTTCTTTTAATGCAAACACTTTAGAAGTCGTAATGGTTATAGGGAATTCTCCAGCAGAAAATGCAGGCGTTAAAGTAGGTGGAATATTATCTTCAATAGATATAGGCTCAGGATATATTAATATTTCAAATTCAAACGACTTAAATTCGGTAATTGGCGCTATCGATGATGATAAAGATTTTAAAATAAAGATAAAATACGGCTCGAATTACGAAGAATTTATCGTTGCGAAAAAAGATTATAAAAGAACTTACGTTCATTACTACGACGATTCGGGCTATTACGGGTTTAACGATTTGTTTGGCGAAATGGCTATGAATAAATTAAGTGATAAAACGCTTATTTCAAGTCCTAGCGTTGGATATTTAGTTTACGATAGTTTTAACGGTACGGAAAATAATTTAAACGGCTCGGCAGAGCAAATAGAATGCGTTTTAAATAAATTTAAAGAAGATAATAAGCAAAGTATTATTATAGATTTACGAGACAACGGTGGCGGTTATATGGATATTTTATCTAAGGTTTCCGCTCACTTTATAGACGCAGGCGATGGTACAAGAGCGCGCATATCGGTGGCAAAAGACAAATATGGAAGAGAAGAAGTTTTTAATTCCGCTAAATGCGATTATTCCGAGTACAATTTTAAAAATATAATAATTTTAGCGAACGAAAATTCTGCGTCGGCTTCCGAAGCGTTTATCGGTGCAGTTTTAGATTACGATAAATCTGATATCGTAAAAGTATTAGTTTCTTCTTCAACTTTAGGAAACGAAACGGTGTATAAAACTTACGGCAAGGGAATAATGCAAAGCACATACGTTAACGTTGACGGTAGTGCAGTAAAACTTACGACTGCAGAAATTTTTTGGCCGATAAGTTATACTTCTATTCATAAAATAGGAGTAATTGGCAAAGATACGGGAAAAATATTAAAAGTTGATAAAAACAACTCATTATCTTATGCTTTAGAACTTGTAGAATAAATACGAAATTTAATACACCCCAAAAGTTTAATTGCTTTTGGGGTGTAAATTTTTTTACTTAAAATAATTTCCGAAAGTAGAAGTTACCACTTCGCCAGCAATATCTTTAATTGGGTTTAAGTCTTCGTAAACCTGATTTTGAGTGGTAAATTCATTGGAATATGTATTAGAGTTTTTATTAAATGCGCTTAATATTGTAGGTAAAAGTGGTAGTAATGCCTTTAAATCTCCTGAACTTACCTTTTCTAACGTTTCTTTCGATAGTAGGTTTAAAAGTTCGTGTTCAATCCCAAAAGATTTTAAAGTATCTTTTATATCGTCAATATTTACGCTTTGCAAAACGCTTGATAGCGAACCGTTTCTTAAAAACATAAATATTAAAATAATTATTGGTAAAAAACTCATAATTCACCTATAGTTAACATTATATTTTATGTAAACATACAATAAAAAGACACTAATAATAAATGGGGGTAATATATGCGTGATTTTAATAGTTATAAGCCGTCAAACAATCAAGAAAAAACAGTAAATAATATGGATTTACTTAAAAGTTTAGCAAAAAAATACGAAGGTGCAAGTGAAGACGATATTATTTCTGCAATTATGCTTGAAGCCGAAAAAGGCAGAAAAAAGGGCACTTTATCAGACAGTGATATAGATAATTTTGCTAAAATGATTTATCCTATGCTCAACGCTTCGCAAAGAAAAAAGTTAAACGAAGTAGTTGAAAAAATCAAGTTAAGCAAATAGTTTTAACTGCGCTAACGAGTAAGAATAAATCTCTTTTAGTATTGTGTGGGCAAATGGAAACTCGAATTAATCCGTCGCCAGAAGTGTTTAAAAATTTATGCATAAGTGGTGCACAATGAAATCCACCGCGAACGGCAATATCAAACTCGTCTGAAAGCCTTTCCGATGCTTCAACCGATGAACAATTATCAATAGAAAAGGCAACGATTCCAGCGGGATTTGGCTTGGAATATATTTTAATTCCGTCTAATTGGCGAAGTCTTTTTATTAAATAATCGGTCATTTCAGTTAATCGAATTTCTAAATAATCAATGGAATTTTCTATATATCTCACACCTTCTTCAAGCGAGCATATTGCGGGGAGATTAAGCGTTCCCACTTCTAGTCTTTCGGGGTAACAGTCGGGCTGAGTGGAATTAAAACTTTCAGTCCCTGTGCCACCTTGAAAGGTTGGAGATATATCTACTTTCTTTCCTAAAATAAGCGCGCCCGAGCCTTGAATTGCATAAAGACCTTTATGCCCTGCAACTGAAAGAATATCTATAAAATTTTTTTGCATATCGATTACGACGTGGCCTGCGCTTTGCGCTCCGTCAACTAAAAAATACGAGTTTTTATCTTTTAAAAATTTACCGATTGATTTAATATCGTTAATACTTCCGTTAACGTTACTAATATGGTTTATAACAACGAGTTTTGTATTAGAAGTAAAAACTTTTTCAATATCGTTTTTAGTTATAAATTCGTTATTTTCCGGGTATACGACGCTAAGTGTAATAACGCCTTTTTTTTCGAGTGTAAAAAGTGGACGCAGTACGCTATTATGCTCAAAGCAAGTGGTTATTACGTGGTCGCCTTTTTCCACAATTCCGTATATTGCCGTGTTCAATCCTTCAGAGCAATTTTTAGTAAAAATTACTCTTTCAACTTCGCCGTTATTAAAAAATTCGCTTAACTTTTTTCGTGCTGAGTAAATAAAACTTGCACCTGTTTTAGAGAGTCTATGCCCACTTCTACCAGGATTTGCATTTAAGTATTTTATAGCACTTATAGCCGTTTCTAAAACGCTGTTAGGCTTAAAGCCTCCGGTTGCCGCATTGTCTAAATAAATCATTTTTTCCTACCTTTATAGTAACATTAATTTAATAATAAGTAATATTAATATATGGGTGAGTTTTTTATATTATTCGCTTAATTTTTACAAGGGGGAAAAGTAATGAAAAGATGCGTTGTGGTATTTAAATCTCGTACGCAGGTTATGTATTTTATAGAATTAATGGTAAAAAGGGGAATTTACGCTAAAAGCGTGTCAACACCCAAAGAAGCCCAAATAGGTTGTGGAATATCAGCAGAAATACCACTAAGTTCAGTAAATTTGGCAAAAAGCATAATAAAGACAGTAGGGTTTTCATCTTTTTACGGTATTTTATTAATAGAAAAGCGTGGTTTAAGAACAACTACGAGTAAAATTTAATATAAATAAGTTGTGTATTGTGCCAAATTGTGCTAAAATAATTGTAAATTGTTATAGCGTAAGGCACAATACTTTTATGAATAAAAAAACGGTAGCGGAAGTAATAAATTTATTAGCAAATGAATATCCTGATGCAAAACCTGAGTTGAAGTTTTCCTCTGAATACGAACTTTTAATTGCCGTAATTT
This sequence comes from Christensenellaceae bacterium, assembly GCA_045603725.1. GTDB lineage: Bacteria > Bacillota > Clostridia > Christensenellales > Borkfalkiaceae > HGM11412. The sequence goes on along the minus strand of JAZUMP010000074.1, from coordinate 12,374 downwards.
TATCAGCACAATGCACTGACGAAAGAGTTAATAAGGTAACGAGCGAACTTTTTAAAGAGTATAATACTCCCGAAAAAATGTTAAAATTAAGCATAGAAGAACTTTCTAAAAAAATTTTGCCGTGTGGTCTTAATAATTCTAAAGCAAAGCATATAATTGAAGCGTCAAAGAGTATAGTATTAAATTATAACGGCAAAGTACCAAGTAGTTTTGAAGAACTTATTAAACTGCCTGGCGTTGGGAGAAAAACTGCTGACGTTATGGTTTCAGTCGCTTTTAAAGGTGATGCGATTGCCGTTGATACTCACGTTTTTAGGGTTTCAAATAGAATAGGTCTTGTCAAGGCGGACACGCCCTATAAAACCGAACTTTCGCTCATGAAAGTTATTGATAAAAGTTTATGGTCAAAATCTCACCATTACTTAATATTTCACGGAAGGAGAGTGTGTAAAGCAAGAAAACCCGATTGTGAAAATTGCGTTATAAAAAAATTGTGTAGGTATAAAAATAAATGATTAATGAAAATTTTTTAGATAAAGAGAGTATTTTAATAAAATCAGGTAACGGTGGCGACGGTGCTAAATCATTTTTACACTTTAAAGGTATTCCAAACGGTGGTCCGGACGGTGGCGATGGTGGCGATGGTGGCAACGTTTATTTCGTTGGTGATAGGCATAAAACCAGCCTTATTGACTTTATGTACAAGCGCAAATACGTTGCTGAAAACGGCGAAAAGGGTGATAGGCGCAACTGCCACGGCAAAAACGGCGAAGATTTATATATTCGCGTTCCACTAGGCACTGTTATTTCCGATAAAGAAACCGGCGAATTTATTTGCGATATATATGAAGACGGTCAAACCCGTTTAGTTATGAAAGGTGGTAGGGGTGGTAAAGGCAACGCTAGATTTGCTACGTCTAGAAGGCACGCTCCAAACTTTTCTCAAAAAGGCGAAGAAACGGAAATTAAAAGAGTTACTTTAGAACTTAAAGTTATTGCAGACGTTGGTCTTATAGGCTTTCCTAACGTAGGAAAATCCACTTTACTTTCTAAAATTTCTGCTGCAAAACCAAAGATTGCAAATTATCACTTCACAACGTTATCTCCAAACTTAGGCGTTGTTAATTATTATGATAATTCCTTCGTAGTTGCAGATATACCAGGTCTTATCGAAGGCGCCGCACAAGGCGCGGGTTTAGGGCATGACTTTTTAAAGCATATCGAAAGAACGCGTATGCTTTGCCACGTAGTTGATATTAGTGGCGTAGAGGGAAGAGACCCAATAGAAGATTATAAAGCGATAAATAAAGAACTTAAAGAATATAGTAAAAAACTTGCTAATTTAAAGCAAATTATCATTTTAAACAAGTGTGATATTGCTGGCGCTGAAGAAAATATTAAACTTTTTAAAAAACACGTTAGAAAGTATAAAATATTTACCGTTTCTGCAATCACGGGCGACGGTACTGAAGAAGTAGTCAAAACACTTTTTGAAATGCTTAAAGATATTCCCGTAACTCTTCCTAAGGAAGATAGTGGATTTGTGTATGAACTTTCTGATGATAATAGTTTCTCTATCGAGCGCGATGAGGACGGGGCTTTTGTAGTTATTGGCGACTTAGTTAAACTATTAATCCGTAACGTAGTTTTAAACGATATGGACAGTATGGCTTATATGCAAAAAACTCTTCGCAATAAAGGCGTTATAAAAAAACTTCGCGAACTAGGTGCTAAAGACGGTGATACCGTAGTAATAGGGGATGTAGAGTTTGATTTCGTAGACTAATTTAAATCCCTACTAACTTCGCATTTCTGCGTTACTGCTCAGTGTTTTGACTTCGATAACCAAAAAGGTTAATCTCATCCAAAACCCTTTGCGAGCCTTGAAATGCTCGTTATTAGGGCTTTAAATTCGTACTTTATTAATTTAAAAACGTATAAGCATCGTTTCTATTAAGTCCTACGACCTCAATGACCAAAAGGTCTATTTTGTCCGTAGTCCTTAATGAGCCTCGCCTAACTCGTTTCTAGTGCTTTAAATCCGTACTTTATTTAAGAATTTTAAAAAGCAAAACGCTTGCGAGCCTTGAAATGCTCGTTTCTAGTGCTTTAAATCCGTACTTTATTTAAGTTTGAATTTTAAAAAGCAAAACGCTTGCGAGCCTTGAAATGCTTGCTTTTAGCGTTTTAATCCGTGCTTTATTTAAGTTAAAATTATTAAAAAACACAATACCATAAGGAGTAAATATGTTTACAACTAAACAAAGAAGTAAATTAAGGAGCATTGCTCAAACTATAGAGCCAATCGGTCAAATCGGTAAGGGGGGAATAACTGAAAACGTAGTTAAAACCTTTTCTGAAGCGTTAGATAAGCGCGAACTTATTAAAATTACCGTTTTAAACAACACGGAAGACGATGCTAGTTCATTATCTATTGAACTTGCAGAAAAACTTAATGCTGAAGTCGTTTGCGTTATAGGGCACAAAATAGTATTATATCGTTATAGTAATCGTAAAGGCGTTAAGCACGTTGAATATAAATAAAAAAGCCGTTTTAACGGCTTTAATTTTGCACTAAATTTTGATTTTTTCCAAAAAGTCTTAAAATAACGCTTGTTATCATAAGTATTCCACCAACAATTATATAGTAAAGTGGATAAAAACTAAAAAATGACGTAAATATTATTATTACACCGCTAAACAAAAACCGTTTAGCGTGTTTTTTTATAAAAATACCTTTGAAAATATTAATAAGCCTTTTCTTTTTAACGGATTTAAGTTGAAGGTCTTTAGGCAGTAAGTTTTGTTCTTTTAAAAGAGAGTATAATTCTTCGGTTTTAAATAAAGTGATATTTAGTGATAATTCTTCAATAAAAACTTCGGCGTTTTCGTTAAATTTAGTACCTATTATAATCGATTTATAATTATTTTTATCAATATTATAAACTTTAACTATATCGCTCAAACTAACTTCTTCAGGCTTAATAATTGGAAATATTTTTGAATTTTCATCTTTTAAAACGATATAATTTTCGTATACCGTTACGCTTTTATTTTGACTTTTATAATAGTTTTCTAAAACGCTTAGAATATCTTTGATAGGCATAATATAAAGTTTATAATTAAAAGCCTTTAATAAATTAATTTCCTTTTCCTTTAAAAATTTTACTTCCCCTTTAAGTAAAGTAACAAGAGCAAAAATAGATGAAATAAAAATAGAAATTATAACGGATAGCGTAAGTGAAAGCGCGTATCCACCCACACTATAAAGAAAAAGTGCGTAAAAGAAAAATAAAGAAGAAAAAAATATAAAAAATATATCAACTATAACTGAAAATTTAAACGTGTTCATATTAAAAATATTGCCATAAAAGTAAATTTTAAAACTTGTAAAAAATATGAATATATGTTAAAATATAATTATGGAAAAGATAGGCATTTTCGGTGGGTCTTTTAATCCCGTTCACACCGAGCATTTTAAAATTGCTAAAGGAGCGATAAAAGAACTTAATTTAGATAAACTTTTAGTCGTTCCAACTTTTACTTCACCACATAAGATTAACGAGTCAATGCTAAGTGGTGAAGAAAGATTTAATATGCTTAAAATTGCATTTAACGGGGAAGAAAAGATAGAGATTAGCGATTATGAAATTAACGCCAAAGGAATAAGTTATACCTATTTAACCGTTTTGCATTTTAAAAAACTTTATCCAAACGCTCAACTTTATTTAATAATGGGTAGCGATATGCTTGAAAATTTTCCAACTTGGAAAAACCCTAAAATTATTGCCGAAAACTGCGAACTCGTGCTTCTAAGCCGTAAGGGTAGTGATAATTTAAACCAAAGCGCAATTAACAAAATAAAAGAATTATATAATAAAGAAGTTTTCTTTTTAAAAACTGAAGGAGAATGCGTTTCAAGTTCTGAAGTTAGATTAAGAGCGATGCTTGGGCTTAAATTTTCTTCTTTAGTAAATAGCAAGGTTGAAAATTATATAATTGCAAATAATTTATATAAAGGGAATAAATTTTACGATTATATTAATAAAACTTTACCAATAAAACGTAAAATTCACACCTTAGGCGTGATTTTAACGGCAAAAAGTTTGGCTAAAAAGTTAAACGTTAATGAAGAAAAGGTGGAAATAGCGAGTCTACTTCACGATATAGCAAAATATGAAGAAGTTGAAAAATATGAAGATATTTTACCTAATAACTGCCCGCGAGACGTTGCACATCAATTTATCGGCGAATATATTTTAAAAACCAAACTTGGCGTTACTGATAATGATATTTTAAACGCAGTTAAGTATCATACGACGGGAAGGGGCAATATGTCTACTATAGAAAAAATAGTTTACGTTGCCGATTTAATCGAGCCGTCAAGGCAATATAAAATGGTGTCTTATTTAAGAGAAGTTATAAATCGCGACTTTAAGTCTGGCTTTAAAATTTGCGTTAAAGAAGTTTTAGATTTTTTAAAAGAATGTGGTGGAGAAATTTATTATCTCACCGAAGAAGCCTATAAATTTTACTATCAAGGAGAATAAAATGGAAGCATTAAAATTAGCGAACTTATTATGTGAAACACTCGCGTCTAAAAAGGCGCAAGATATAGTTAAAATCAACGTTGCTGAAAAAACTACGATAGCAGATTACTTCGTAGTTGCAAGCGCGCGTTCTTCAACGCAAGTTAAAGCACTTTCAGAGCAATGTGAAATGGCTGCGGAAAAACAAGGCGCAGTAATAGTTAGAAAAGAAGGTTTAACTGACGCTAGATGGGCGATTGTCGATTTTGGCGATGTTATACTTCATATTTTTAACGATGAAACAAGGCTTTTTTATCACCTTGAAAGGCTTTGGGGCGAAGGTGAAAAGTTTGAAGATAAAGACTAGTCTTTATCTTTTTCAACGATTCTGCCTTTAATTGCAATATCAACTTTTTGTGGTTTTTTTTGCAAGTTATTAGAACTATTTTTAATATAATAAATTTTGGAAGTTGAAGCGCTAGTTTCACTTCCTTTTTTATTGTAAAAATAGTTAATTATAAAGTATTTAACAAGAGCCGAAATACCTAAAACGGCAACGTAAATAATAAGAATAAAAATAACGCCTTTCATAGTTTAGTTTTAGCATAAAAAAAATGACTAATAATAAATAATTTTGTCTAATTTTGAAAAAATACCCAAAACCTATAAATTTTAGTATAAAATTATTTAAAAAAGGTAACCCTTAATAAAACAAGGGGGTATATATATGGAAGAATTTAAAGAAAACGTAAGTAGTGAATTAGAAGAAAGCCAAGTTGTAAATATAAATGAATCGTTAGACAAAATAGATAGTAGTGATGAAACTAAAGATACCGTAGTTAAAGATTTTTTTATTAAAGAAACGGGCATCTCTCTTCAAGAAATGGCTATATTATTTGGTCAAACGGAAGAAGAAATTTCTAAAGAGTTTGGAGCCTTTAAAGCACAAAAATTATATAATAAAATGGATTATATAATAGACGAAAGCATTTTTTCTTACGAAGAATTTAAATCTAAATGCTTACTTGCGGAAAAATACGGTTTTAAAAGTATTACAACCCTTCCAACTTTTATTGGTCTAGCAAAAGATTTATTAAAAGGCAAAAAGGTAAAAGTAAGATGTTTAATATCTTATCCACACGGCGAAGATTTATCAAAAGTTAAATATTATTCCGTTAAAAGCGCACTCAAAATGGGTGCCGACGCGATTTCAATCATCGTTTCGTCAAGAGCAATAAAATCTAGCAATTTAAAACTTATAACTAAAACGCTTAAAAAAATTATAAAACGTGCTAAAAATTTACCCGTTACAGCCGTTATAAACGTAGACGGCTTAACTTCGTACGAAATTGAAAGGACTTCTAAAATTATTTCTAGAGAATGTAAATTGCATTCCATTATGCCGTATTCTTTTAAAGAAGAAAACGTAGATTATTTAAATATAGTAAAATCCGTACTTTCTGCGGTGGACGGAAAGTGCTACGTCGATTACGGTGGAAATTTAAATAACGTATTAGATACTGTAAGCGTTTTAAGTGCGGGCGCAAACTCAATAACTAGTAAATATTGCCCGAGCATTGCAAACGAACTGAACGTCAAAATAATATCAAACGTATAACTTGACATATAAAGGAAATCAATATATAATTATATTGATTTTTTTTATTGCAAAAGGACTTGTATTATGAATACTAAAATTAGTGCAAAAGTAATTGCGCAAATTGCTATTTTTACGGCAATTTCGTACTTAATTTCATTTATTGAATTTCCTATATTTCCTATGGCACCCTTTTTAAAGTTAGATTTTTCTAACGTCTTTATTTTAATAGGCGGGTTTTCTTTAGGGCCTGTAGCCGGGGTAGTTATTTTATTTATTAAAGAAGTTTTATGTATGTTAACTTCGCAAAGTTATTTCGTTGGGCAACTTGCAAACTTTTTAATGGGGCTTTCTTTTATTTTATTCCCAACTATCGTTTACAAGTTTAAAAAAGGGATAAAAACCGTAGTTTTAACTTTAATTATTGCTAGCGTTTTGCAAGTTTTAGCAGGACTATTAGTAAATAGGTTTATAAACTTTCCACTTTACGGTTTAACTAAAGAAGCTTTTTATTCGTTATTTTACGTAATTTTAGCGTTTAACTTGATAAAGGCTGTAGTAATTTCAATTTTAACTATTTTACTTTACAAAAGAATTAAAAAAATAATGCGAATTTAATTATGGAATACATATCAAACTCATTAAAACAAACGTTAAAAATAGCCGAAAATTTTGCTAAAACTCTAAAGCCGAACGACGTCGTTTTATTAAACGGCGAAATGGGTGCAGGCAAAACGCAGTTTACTAAAGGTATAGCAAAAGGTCTTGGGATAGCAAGTGATATAACTAGCCCAACCTACGCTTATATGAACGATTACGACGGTAAACTTTACCATTACGACTGTTATAGGTTATCTAGTGGGGAAGACGCCGAAGCGTTAGGTTTAACAGATTATTTTTACGCTGGTGGAATTTGCGTTATTGAGTGGAGCGAAAATATAAGTAGCGTTCTTCCTAAAAACACAATTACGGTTAAAATAGAAAAATTAGGCGAAAAATCAAGGAAAATTATTATATGAAATGTCTTGCAATAGATACTAGCAATTCTCATCTTACAGTTGCACTAATTGATGACGATAAGGTAATAAGTGAATATTTAGAAGATACTAATCTTCGCCATTCTACGATTTTAATGCCTGCAATAGAAAAGGTTTTAAGTAGTGCAGGGATTAAACTAAAAGATATTGACGTTTATTCTTGCGTTGTAGGTCCAGGCTCCTTTACAGGGATTAGGATTGGTATTTCTACCGTAAAAGCGCTTTCTTATGCAAACGATAAACTAGTTTTACCTATAACATCTTTTGAAACGCTTGAATATAATAGACCATACGGTAAAAATATTGCCGTGATTGATGCTCGCCACGATAATTATTATGCGATGGGTTACGATAATGGCAAGGTGGTTATAAAGTCGTCGTTTTTAAGTAAAGATGAAATAATAAGTCTTAAAGGTGAATACGAAATTCTCTCTTCTACTGATAGTGATATAGCGACTGTTAAGTGTAATCTTTTAAACGGCTTAGTTAGCGCCGTAAAAGCAAAAATGGCAAACGCTACCGATAGAGAATTGCTATTGCCGCTATACGTTAAAAAGAGTCAGGCAGAGGAGGGATTATGATAATCCGTAAATGGCAATTTGCCGATAATCTTTCCGTTTTTAAAATAGAAAAGGAAAGTTTCTCTGACCCGTGGACTATGGAAATGATTTCCGACACCTTTATTCAAGATAATTTTATTGGGTTTGTGGCTGAAGAAGAAGGGGTTATTCAAGGCTATATCGCTTTAACCTATTGTTTAGATGAAGCAGAAATAAATATAATCGCAGTAAAGCGTGAATTTAGGCGCAAAGGCATTGCGTCAAAATTACTTGAGACCACTTTTGAAGCGTTAAATAAGGCGGGCATTAAAAAAATATTTTTAGAAGTTAGAAAGAGTAATAAAAGCGCTCAAAGTCTTTATAAAAAGCATGGGTTTGATTATATTGGATTGCGCCCTAAATATTATAAAGGCGTTGAAGACGCGCTTCTTATGAGTAAGTCGTTATAGTTTTAAAGGAGTAGATTATTCTAAAAGAAATTGACGGAATAATACTATTAGATAAAGGCAAAGGCTTTCCCGTAGTTTTTTTGCACGGATATTTATCAAATAAGGAAAGTTTTAACTTTCAACTCGATTACTTTAGTAAAAGTTTTAGGGTAATTGCAATAGATATTACCGGGTTTGGAAAGAGTAAAAAACTTCCCTTTGCATATGCGCTTGACGATTACGTTAACGACGTTAAAAAAGTATTATTAAGTTTAGGCGTTAAAGAGTATTATTTAGTCGCTCACTCGTTTGGTGGTAGGATTGCAATAAAATTAGCAGTAAGTGATATTCCACCTACTAAGTTGATTTTAACAGGCTCGGCTGGTTTAAAGCCTAAAAGAAGTTTAAAATACCATTTTAAAATAACTTATTATAAACTTATAAAGCGTTTTTTAAGTGAAACTGCTAAGAGTAAATACGGGAGCAGTGAATATAAATCTTTAACGGGGTACGACAAGCAGAGTTATTTAAAAATAGTAAACGAATATTTAGATAACTACTTAAATAAAATTAATTGTAATACGCTTATAATTTTTGGAAGAGACGATACTGAAACTCCAATATATATGGCTAAAAAGTTAAGAAAAAAAATTTTAAATTCTACTTTATATATAATTGAAAATGCAGGGCATTTTTGCTTTGTGGAAAAAGCGATAGAGTTTAACCTAATCGCTAATGAGTTTTTAAGGGGATAACGTATGTTTTTACCGCTTGACATTGATAAAATAGGCACTTTATTTTCTATAAATTTAATAGTTGGGTTTTTATTAATAGGGCTACTTAACGCCGTATTAATTTTATCGGTATCTTATAAATTCTTGCAAGTAATTCAACAATGTGGTTATAACGGCAAAGAGTATTTAAAATGGCTTTTAAGGAAAGACAATATGACTTTTAACGGTCTAACTATGCTTTCACTATTGTCGGCTTTAGGATTTATGCTAATAAATATGGCACTTTCCTTTATAAACGATTATTGGGTTGCATATACAGGTTTTTCTGTATATATTTTGTTTTTAATTTTCTATTTTATAAACGAATTTAAAAGAAAAGATAAAGTTCCACTAGTTGTAACTAAAAGAATGGTAAGGCTTATCGTTACTTTTATAATCGTAACGGTACTTTTTAGTTTTCTTTTAATTATAGGCGTAAACTTACTTGCAATAACTTTTAAAGAGAATTTACTTGCTAATTTTAGATATGCGGTTTTATGTTTTTGCCCAATGGCAGTGCCATACTTAATATTAGGCGCATATTATATAAACGAGCCGTTTGAAAGGGCAGTTATTGCAAAATACGTTAAAAAGTGCAAAGAAAAATTACAAAACACACAAAACCTTATAAAAATAGGCATAACGGGTAGTTATGGGAAAACTACTGTTAAAGAGATTTTAAAGGTAATTTTATCTGAAAAATATAACGTCGTTGCAACTCCGCTTTCATATAACACCCCGCTTGGAATATCTAAAACCGTTAAGCGTTTGAACGGTGATGAAGACGTATTTATTGCCGAAATGGGTGCTAGAAGAGTTGGTGATATAAAAAAATTAACGGAAATAGTTAATCCTGATATTGCGATAATAACCGGCGTAGTAGGTCAACACCTTGAAACCTTTAATAAAATTGAAAACGTTAAAAAGACAAAGTATGAAATTATAGAAAATATGCAAGGTGGTAAAGCAGTATTTTCTTCTGATAACGCTTATACTTTAGAAATGTATAAAACTTCAAAAATTCCAAGTGTTTTAGCAGGGGTAAACGTTAAAAAGAAACCTAACGTTTACGCTACTGATATTGCAACTAGTGAAAATGGAACTTCGTTTAATCTTCATATTGGCGAAAAGGAAATAGAATGTACTACTTCGCTTTTAGGTAAGCACAACGTTTCAAATATTTGCTTGGCAGTTGCAGTTGCCGATATGCTTGGATTGAGTTTAGGCGAAATTTCCTCGGCAATATCAAGGCTGACTCCTGTAAAACATAGGCTTGAACTCATAAAATCTAATGGTCTAACGATACTTGACGATAGTTATAACGCTAATCCCGAAGGAGTTAAATGCGCACTTGAAGTGCTTAAAGAGTTTAAGGGCAATAAGTACGTAGTAACGCCGGGAATTGTTGAACTCGGGTTTATGGAAAACGAGAAGAACTTGGAATTTGGCAAACTTTTATCTAAAGTTGCAAGCGGGGTAATACTCGTTGGAAGAGCGAGAACGCTTAAAATTCGAGAGGGGCTACTTTTAAATAGATATTCAACCGATAAAATTTATATGGTTAAGGATTTAGAAGAAGCAAAATTGAAAGTTGGGGAACTTGCAAAAGAAGGCGACGTCATACTTTTTGCAAACGACTTGCCTGATAAATATCTTTAAAAAATTATTTACAACTTAAGATAAAATATTAAAACACCAAAGCAGGAATTGTGGAGGTGTTTTTTTTGAAGAGTATTTTAGTATTTTTTGGTGGAAAATCAGTTGAACACGATATATCTATAATAACCGGCGTATTAACTTTAAATTCGCTTGATAAAACGCTTTATAAACCTATTCCTATTTATATTTCAAAAACAGGAGAGTGGTTTACTGGCGAAGAATTATTTGATATATCTAATTTTAAAGAGCAAGCGTTTAAAAAATTAAATAAAGTTACTTTACTTTCAGGGAGTAACGCAATTTACACTGTTAAAAAAAATAAAATTAAAAAATTAGAAGTAATTTACTCAGCAATTAACTGTTTGCACGGTGTAAACGGTGAAGACGGCGCAATTATTGGAATGCTTAAAATGTGTGGCATCGCTTTTGCTAGTCCAGACTTGTTTGGCAGTTCGCTTTCTATTGATAAAGACTATACTAAACTTTTCTTATCGGGAATAAACGTTGAAAAACTTCCGTGCGTTAGAATTCTAAGAAGTTCATTTTACGATAAAAGGGAGTCGGCAACTAAACTTATTGAAAGTAGATTAAACTATCCCGTTATAGTAAAACCTGCATCTTTAGGCAGTAGTATAGGGATTAGTACCGCTAAAAATAAAAACGAGTTATTAGTTGCTTTAAATAACGCTTTTTTATACGACGATAAAGTTATCGTAGAAAGCGAACTTATTAAGTTTAAAGAAATAAACTGTGCGTGTTATAGGTCTAACGGTAAAATTATAGTTTCCGAATGCGAAGAGCCCGTAACTCAAAATGAAATTTTATCTTTTAACGATAAATATTTGGGATATAAGACAGGTGCAAACAGAAAAATGCCAGCCGATATTCCTAATAGTGTTAGAGATAAAATTCGCCAAACTACCGAAAAAATTTATAGAAAGGCGGATTTTATTGGCGTAATTAGAATTGATTACATAATTAGTGATGATAAAATTTACGTTAACGAAATTAACACCGTACCCGGCTCGCTTGCATATTATTTATTTGTAGATACTATAAAAGATTTCACTAGACTTTTAACCAATCTTATCGAAGAAGGGGTAAGATACCACTATCAATTTTTAAAGCGCAAGTTTACCTTTAATTCAAGCGTTTTAAACGGTTTTGGCGTTAAGGGAGCAAAGCCTAAAGTAATTGACAAAAATTAAATACGAGTATATAATTATTGTATTGAGACAGTTGTGCGCCTGCGGGAAAGAAATTTCACGAGGAAAGTCCGAGCTTCGCGTAGCGTAGTGCCGGTTAACGGCCGGTGGAGGCGACTCTAAGGAAAGTGCAACAGAAAATAACCGCAACTTTAGTTGTAAGGATGAAAAGGCGAGGTAAGAGCTCACCGTCCCTTCGGTAACGCGGGGAGCAGTGTAAACCCCACTTGAAGCAAGATAGGAATATGCAAATTACGGAGCTATGACGTGCATATTCGTTTTATTCGCTTGAGCCGTATAGTAATATACGGCCTAGATAGATAGGCGCATTAAATGACAGAACTCGGCTTATAGATTATCTTCGATTAAGGGGGCAACCCCTTTTTCGTAATTTTTAATTTGGGAGAAATATGGTTCAGTTCGATTTGCCTAAAAACTATACTGGTAAGGCAAGTTTGCTTTTACATAGTTGTTGTGCACCTTGTTCTACTGCGTGTATTCAGGCTTTAAAAGATTATTTTAATATTACGGTTTTTTACTATAACCCTAACATTACCGATAACGAAGAATATCAAAAGCGTAAAAA
>JAZUMP010000073.1:0-19155 GCA_045603725.1 Christensenellaceae bacterium | reverse complement strand
AAGAGTGTTGGAAAGAATGGTATTTGGAAGAAGAAACCCTGTTAAAGAAAGTTCTTCCAAAAGTCCAAAGGATAAGTAATATAGGAAGTACCGCGATTTCTTCCATTTGGGCAAAGCCTGTTGTTGATATTCTCGTGGAAGTTCTCAAAGAAAGCAACTTGTTTGATTATAAAGATTTGATTACAAACAACGGCTATATTTGTATGTCGCAAAGCGAAGATAGAATTTCTTTTAATAAAGGATATACCGAAAATGGATTTTCCGAGAAAGTATTTCATTTGCATTTGAGATATGCAGGGGATAACGATGAATTGTATTTTAGGGATTATCTTATCGAGTTTCCCGATATAGCAAAAGAGTATGAAAAATTAAAGATTTCTTTATGGAAAGAATACGAGCATAATCGAGATGCTTATACAAACGCAAAGACCGAGTTCGTAAAGAAATATACGGAAAAAGCAAAAGCTTTTTATGGTAATAGGTATTGACAAATTCCAATTTATAGGGGTTATTTTATCGGTAAAAACCGGTATAAAAAATTGGTATAAAATCGGTATAAATTTAGTTTGAAAATTGCTTCAAAAATCGAAAATTACTTAACCGAACTGCACATTTTAGAAGCAAAATCGCTCACATTTTTAACAAAACACACGATATTTAACGCTTTTTATAGGACTTTTGAATGAGGGTATAACTCCTAAGGGCTAGTTCTGAGTTCGCCCGCTCTGCCGCGGCGGCTAACCCCTCATAAACTGCGTTTATCTTCCCCTTATTAAGGGGCGGAAAACTCGGTAGGGGTGCCAGAAACAGTGCTTTTATTTAAATTTAGTGCTGTTTTTTTATTGCGCACACACTATTTTTAATTATACCATACTTTTTTTATTTATACAAGTAAGAACTTATTAACTTCTATTTTACAACACTTCGCTATCTGGAGTAATTAGTTTGCATTTAGATTTTTCTATTATCTCTAAAAATTCTTTAGGTGGAGTTTTTTCGGTAATTAAATAGTCAACGTCGTCAAACCAAAAATCGTGGCACATAAAACTTTTGCCAAATTTAGTTGAGTCGACTAGCATTGCAACTTTTTTAGAGTTTCTTCTCATACATTGCTTTAATTTTGCTTGTTCTATACTTGCGTCGTTAAAACCCATTTCTATTGATAGCCCAGTACACGACAAAATAGCAATATCTGCGTGAATTCTAGATATATAATCCATAGTATCAGTTCCCGTTATAGAGTTAGAGTGATTTTCAACGTAACCACCAGCAATATAGGTTTTTACCCTATCGGTTGAAGATAAAATAGTTGCATTTCTTATTCCCGTAGTCGTAACAGTTAAATTGGTAAAATCTTGAAGCAATCCCATAACGTAACCTGCCGTTGAAGAAGAATCGGCAAAAATCGACTCGCCGTTTTTAATAAGCCTAACGGCTAGCGACGCTATTTTTCTTTTAGCAGTCGCGTCCTTTTGCTCTCTTACAACGAAAGCCGTTTCTACAGAACTTGATTTAAACGGCATTGCACCACCGTGCGAGCGAATTATCATACCTTGCTCTTCCATAGCCCTCAAATCACGCCTTATTGTTGCGCCTGAAACGAATAATTTACTTGCTAAATAGTCTACCGTTGCAGATTTATTTCTATTTAATATCTCTAAAATTTCTTCCTGCCTTTCTATAGTAAGCATTTTTACCCCCCTATCTAAAGCAATTTTTGTTCATTTGTGTTCATTTATGCAAATATTTTATCATAAAAGATTACATTTTGCAACTTTTTTGCAAACTATTCAAAAAAATTTTTGTATATGATACAATGTTTATACTATAATAATAAAATAATATTTATATATAAAGGAGATATATATGGCAAAACCTATAATGATGCCTAAGCAAGGCATAACTGTTGAAAGTTGTGTACTTACAAAGTGGAACGTAAAAGTTGGCGACTCGGTTAAGAAAGGCGACGTTTTGTTCTCTTACGAAACTGACAAATCTGCTTTCGACCAAGAAAGTGAATTTGACGGCGAAGTTTTAGCGCTTTTTTGTGAAGAAGGCGACGAAGTTCCCGTACTTACTAACGTTTGCGTTATCGGTAACAAGGGTGAAGACGTTTCTTCTTTCGCTCCAAACGGCGCTTCTACGGTAGAAGAAGTTAAAGAAGTTAAAGAAGCACCAGCAAGTGCTCCTGCAAAAAAAGCAGTTAAAGGCGAATGCCCTGCAACTTGCTTCGGCGTAATGATGCCTAAACAAGGTATTACCGTTGAAAGTTGTATTTTAACAAAATGGAACGTTAAAGTTGGCGATGCCGTTAAGAAAGGCGACGTTTTATTCTCTTACGAAACCGATAAGTCTGCTTTCGACCAAGAAAGTGAATTTGAAGGCGAAGTTTTAGCCCTTTTCTGTGAAGAAGGCGATGAAGTTCCTGTACTTACTAACGTTTGTGCTATCGGTAAGCACGGTGATGATTATTCTTCTCTTGCTCCAGACGGTGCTAGCGTTAGCGTTGAAGAAGTAAAAGAAGCTCCACAAGCACAAGCAAAAGAAGAAGCAGTTGCTACTGCACCTGCAAGCGCTCCAGCAGTTAATGCCGACGGTAGAATTTTTGCTTCTCCAAGAGCAAAGAATTTAGCAAACAAACTCGGCGTTGATTTAAAAGACGCAATTCCTACAGGCCCTAACGGTAGAATTATTGAAAGCGACGTAAGACTTGCTAGCGTTTCACCTAGAAAAGTTGAAACTGTGGAAGTTAAAGAAGTTGCTACTCAAAAACAAGACGTTGACTTTAAGTCTTATAAAGATGAAAAGATGCCTAACATTAGAAAAGTTATTGCTAAGGGTATGACTAACAGTTTATCGACTATGGCACAACTTACAATGAACATTTCGTTCGATTGTACTAACGTTATGGAACTTAGAAAATTCTTTAAAGCTAACGAAGAAAAATTACATCTTCCACCAATCACTATTAACCATATTATTATATTTGCTCTTTCAAGAGTTCTTAAAAATCACAGAGATTTAAACGCTAACCTTTTAAACGGCGACACTATGCGTTATTTCGACCACGTTAATATGGGTATTGCAACTGATACTCCACGTGGATTATTAGTACCTACTCTTTTCGGGGCTGATACGATGACTCTTTCTGAAATTGCTGTTAAGAGTAAAGACCTTTCTTCTCAAGCAGTTAAGGGTGGAATTAATCCTGAACTTTTATCTGGCGGTACGTTTACGGTAAGTAACGTTGGCACAATGGGTATTGAAAGTTTCACTCCTGTTATCAACCCACCACAAACTGGTATTTTAGGTGTTAACACGTTAGAAACGAGAGTTAAACTTGGTAAAAACGGTGAAATGATTCCTTACACTGCTATGAATCTTTCTCTTACTTTCGACCACAGAGCACTCGACGGCGCACCTGCTGGTAGATTCTTAAAAGAATTAAAAGAGTATCTTGAAAACTTTAGTTATAACCTTCTTGCTGAAGGCAATATTTAAGGAGATATAAAATGGAAATTTTTGATTTAGTTGTTATCGGTGGTGGTCCAGGTGGATATCTTGCTGCCGAAAGAGCAGGCCACGCTGGTCTTAAAACTGCAGTTATCGAAAAACGCGAATTCGGTGGCGTTTGCTTAAACGAAGGTTGCGTTCCAAGTAAAACTTTTTTAAACTCTGCAAAAGTTTTAGATTACGCTAACCACGCTGAAGTTTACGGCGTTAAAGTTAACGGTGAAAAGACTATCGACCAAAAAGCAGTAGTTGAAAGAAAGAAAGGCGTTGTTAAAATGCTCGTTTCTGGCGTTAAAGCTACTCTTAAAAGAAATAAAGTTAAAACTATTAGCGCTGAAGCGTTTATTGAAGGCAAAGTTGACGAAGGCTACGCTATCAAAGCAGGCGATGAAAAAATCGTTGCTAAAAGACTTATTATCGCAACCGGTTCTATGCCTGTAGTTCCTCCTATTCCAGGACTTAAGGAAAATATTGAAGCAGGTTTAGTTATGACTAATAGAGAAGTTTTAGATTTAGAAGTTATTCCTAAAACTTTAACTATAATCGGTGGTGGCGTTATCGGTCTTGAAATGGCAAGTTACTTCTCTTCAGTTGGAACTAAAGTAACGGTTGTAGAAATGCTTAACAAAATTGCAGGACCTACTGAAGCGGAAATTTCAAGTATTTTACAAAAATCACTTGAAAAGAAAGGCGTTGTATTTAATTTAGGCGCAAAAGTTACTGCTATTGAAAAAGACGGCGTCGTTTATGAAAAAGACGGCAAAGTTGAAAAAATTCTTGCAGAAAAGGTTTTATTATCTATTGGTAGACGTGCCGTTACTCAAGGCTTCGGCTTAGAAAACATTAACGTTGCTCTTGAAAGAGGCGCAATTATTACTGACGACCAAATGAGAACGAACGTTGCTAACGTTTACGCAGTCGGCGACGTTAACGGTAAAATTATGCTTGCTCATACTGCTTATAGAGAAGCAGAAGTTGCAGTTAATACAATTCTTGGCAAGAAAGACGCAATGCGTTATAACGTAATTCCATCAGTTATCTACACTAACCCAGAAGTTGGTAGCGTAGGCGAAACTGAAGAAAGCGCTAAAGCAAAAGGTCTTGACGTTAAGTGCGTTAATATTCCACTTACCTACTCAGGTAGATATATTGCTGAAAACAGCGATTTAAACGGTATTTGTAAAATCGTAGTTAATAAAGCAACTAATACCTTAATAGGCGCACATATTATCGGTTCGTATTCAGGCGAATATATCGTAGCCGTTTCTGCTATGATTGACCTTGAAGTAGATATTGAAAACATTAAAAAATTAGTATTCCCTCACCCAACTGTTTGTGAAATAGTTCGTGAAGCAATATTCCAAATTTAATTTAAGGAGAATTAAAAATGAGTAAACAATTATTTGTAGACCCTATTGAACTTCGTAAACCTGGAAAAATTACTTTTGAAGATATTCCAGTAAACCAATATAACAAAACTATATTGGACGAAAAGAAAAACTTCTCAAATGACGATTTCGTTAGAATTTTTAACGATATTGCCGTTTTAAGAGAATTTGAAAGCATGATAATGGATATCAAGGTTAAGCAAGAATATCAAGGCTTTAAAACTAACTATCCAGGCCCTGCACACTTATCTATCGGTCAAGAAGCCGCTGCCGTTGGTCAAGCGTACATTCTCGACTTAGACGATATGACTTTTGGTTCTCACCGTTCTCACAGCGAAGTTTTAGCAAGAGGTCTTGCTTCTATTCACAAACTTCCTGACGACAAGTTATATCAAATAATGAAAGACTTTATGGGTGGCGAAACTCTTGCTCCTGTAGAAAAACTCAACAAAACTGGTAACGTTAAAGACCTTGCCGTTGACTTCTTACTTTACGGCTTTATGAGTGAAATCTTTGCTAGAAAGACTGGTTTCCACAGAGGTATGGGCGGTTCAATGCACGTATTCTTCTTACCATTTGGTATTTATCCAAACAACGCTATCGTTGGTGGTGCTGCTCCAGTTGCTCTTGGTGCTGCTCTTTACAAAAAGAACAACAATAAACCAGGTATCGTTATCAGTAACTTAGGTGACGGTTCTGTTGGTTGTGGTGTAGTTTACGAATCTATGAACTTCGCTTCTATGGACCAAATTAATAAATTATGGGAAAAGAAAGGCGGTCTTCCTATCTTATTTAACTTCTTTAACAACAGTTACGGTATGGGTGGACAAACTAGAGGCGAAACTATGGCTTACGACTTCCTTGCTCGTCTTGGTGCTGGTGTATCTCCAACTCAACTTCACGCTGAAAGAGTTGACGGTTTCAACCCACTTGCAGTAATCGAAGCAATGAAGAGAAAGAAAGAATTATTATTAAAAGGCGAAGGCCCATGTCTTATGGACGTTGTTACTTATCGTTACGGTGGTCACTCTCCATCTGACGCTATGAGTTACCGTACTCAAGAAGAAGTTAACGCTTGGAAGGAATACGACCCAATCGTTACTTATAGAAAAGCACTCGTTGACGCTAAGATTGAAAGCGACGGTAAATTTGACGATATCTTGGCTTCTATCAGCGAAAGAATGCTTAAACTTTGCAAACTTGCTTCTGATCCTTCTGAGTCTCCATACCTTGACTTTAAGGCTGACCCATATTACGTTGAAAACTTAATGTTCAGCAACGGTAAAGTTGAAAAAATGGAAGATAGACCTGTTGAAGTTGGTAAAGACGTTAAAATTCCTATGGAAGAAAACCCAAGAGTTAAACAAATCGCTGGTAAAGTTCGCTATGCGTTTGACGATAAGGGTCAACCTGTTTCTAACCTTAAGAGATATAATATTCGTGACGGTTTATTTGAAGCAATTATCGACAGATATTATAAGGACCCAACTTTAACTTCTTACGGTGAAGACGTTCGCGATTGGGGTGGTGCGTTCGCAGTTTATAAAGGTTTAACTGAAGCACTTCCATATCATAGATTATTTAACTCGCCAATTTCAGAAGCAGCAATCGTTTCAAGTGCAGTAGGTTACGGTCTTTGCGGTGGTAGAGTAATCGTTGAACTTATGTACGCTGACTTTATGGGTAGAGCGGGCGACGAAATCTTTAACCAACTTGCTAAATGGCAAGCAATGAGTTCTGGTATTTTAAAAATGCCTGTAGTTCTTCGTGTATCAGTTGGTTCTAAGTACGGTGCTCAACACTCTCAAGACTGGGTTGCTCTTCCAGCTCACGTTCCAGGACTTAAAGTTTGCTTCCCTGCAACTCCTTACGATGCTAAGGGCTTAATGAACGCTGCTCTTAACGGTACTGACCCTGTTATCTTCTTTGAAAGCCAAAGAATTTACGATAAAGGTGAAGAATTCCACACTGAAGGCGTTCCAACAGGTTACTATGAAATCCCACTTGGCGAACCAGACGTTAAGAGAGTTGGTAAAGATATCACTATCTTAACTATCGGTGCTACTTTATATAAAGCAACTGAAGCGGCTAAAATTCTTTCTGAAAAATACGGTGTTGAAGCAGAAATTATCGACGCTAGAAGTATCGTTCCATTCAACTACGAAAAAGTTGTTGAATCAGTTAAGAAAACTGGTAAGATTATCCTTGCTTCAGACGCTTGTGCTAGAGGCTCTATCCTTAACGATATGGCTACTAACATTACTGAACTCTGCTTCGATTATTTAGATGCTCCACCAGTTGTATGCGGTGCTAAAAACTGGATTACTCCTCCATATGAATTCGACGCTGAATTCTTCCCACAAGCAAACTGGATTATCGACTTTATTAATGACAAGATTATGCCGTTAAAAGGTCATATCAGCACTACTAATACTTCTGATGCAGAATTTATTAGAAAATCTAAAAAAGGTGTTTAATTTTTAAGGGGAGATTAATTCTCCCCTTTTTTTATTTTTATTATGAAAGACTTTTACTTTTTATCATCTCCATCTTTCGACCCGTATTTTAATTTGGCGTCTGAAGAATATTTATTAAAGCAGTTAGACGGATATTATATCTATTTATGGATAAATTCCCCTGCCGTAATTATAGGAAACAATCAAAATACACTACTTGAAGTCAATTTAAAAAAAGCAGAAGAAAAAAATATTAAGGTTGTTAGACGGCTTACGGGTGGTGGAGCAGTTTATCACGACCCGAACAATATTTGCTATACCGTTATTGCGCCTTTTAATAAAGACGAAAATAATTATATTAAGTTTACAAAACCCGTTATTGAGTTTTTAAACACGCTAGGCGTAAACGCCAACTTTTCAGGCAGAAACGATATTTATATTGGCGATAAAAAAATTTCAGGCAACGCCCAAGTTATATATAAGGATAGAATACTCCATCACGGTACTATTTTATTTGATACTGATTTATCTACTTTATCTGAAGTTTTAATAGAAAACAAGTTAAAAATTGAGTCTAAAGGAGTAAAGAGTATACGGGCGAGAGTTACTAACGTAAAAGAGCATTTGCCTAATACTATGACTTGCAATGAGTTTTTCGACGCTCTTTGTGAGTTTATGAAAGGCAATTACCCTGAATACGTCTTTAGTAAAGAAGATATTTATAATATAGATACGCTTGTTAAGCAAAAATACTCAACTTACGAGTGGAATATTGGTTATTCTCCTAAAGGTAAAAATAGGTTTGACGGCAGATTTAATTTTGGAACTATTTCTATTACTTTCGACTTAATTGACGGAATTATTCAAAACGCTGAAATGTTTGGAGATTATTTTTCTAGTAAAAACGTAAACGACCTTATAGTTAACCTAAACGGTAAGCGCTTTATTAAAGAAGAAGTATTAAAATGTCTTAATAGTATAAACGACTATATTCCAAACGCAAGTGCGAGCGAAATAGTTGAAAAGTTATTTTCATAAATTTTAAATTTTATATTTAATTAACATTGTAATAAAAAGTAAAGTATGTTATAATAAAAATTGTGATTTGTTTATTATTAACAAACTGCAAATACGTAAATTTAAGGTGTAAAAATGTATAAAATCGTAAAAAAGCAATCTTTAAATCCTACAGTTACTTATATGGAAATTGAAGCACCACTCGTTGCCAGAAAGGCTGAGCCCGGTCAATTTATAATTTTAAGAGTTGATGAAAACGGCGAGCGTATACCTTTAACAATCGCCGATTACGATAGAGTAAAAGGCACGGTTAGTATTATATTTCAAATCGTTGGCGCAACTACACTTAAACTCAACGCCAAAAACGAAGGCGAATTTATAGAGGACTTCGCAGGTCCTTTAGGAAAAGCAACTGAACTTGAAGGTTTAAAAAAAGTTTGTATCGTAGGTGGTGGCGTTGGTTGCGCTATTGCACTCCCTATCGCTAAAAAACTTCACGAAATGGGCGCTGAAGTAACTAGCGTTATTGGTTTTAGGACTAAAGACTTAGTTATTTTAGAAGAAGAATTTAAAAAATACTCTACAAACTTCTATATCGTTACTGATGACGGTTCTTATGGTGAACAAGGTAACGTTTGCTCTCCACTTAACAAAATGTTTAATAACGGCACAACTTTTGACGAAGTTATTACAATCGGTCCACTTATTATGATGAAATTCGTAACTCTTGCAGTTAAACCAACGGGGATTCCTTGTACGGTTTCTATGAACCCCGTTATGGTTGACGGAACGGGTATGTGTGGTGGTTGCCGTTTAACTTTAATAAGAGACGGTGAAAGAATCACTAAATTCGCGTGTGTTGACGGCCCTGATTTTAACGGCTATGAAGTGGACTTTGACGAAGCAATGTCTAGAAGTTTAACGTATAAAGATTTCGAAATGAAAGAACACGAAAAAACGTGCAATTTATTAAAGGCAGGTGAATAATATGGCTAACTTCAATATGCAACCTAATAAAAATCCAATGCCCATGCAAGACCCAATCGAGCGTGGCAAAAACTTTAGCGAAGTTGCTTTAGGCTATACTGAAGAACAAGCAATTAACGAAGCACAACGCTGTATTAACTGTAAAAACCCTGCTTGCGTAACTGGTTGTCCAGTTGCAGTTAATATTCCTGCATTTATAAACGAACTTAAAACCGGTAACGTTGACGGTGCTTACGCAATCATTTCTAACACTTCTAACCTTCCTGCTATTTGTGGTAGGGTTTGCCCTCAAGAAACTCAATGCGAAGCAAAATGCGTTCGTGGAATTAAAGGCGAAGCAGTTGCTATTGGTAGGCTTGAAAGGTACGTTGCCGACCACGCTTCCAATAAAATTACTGAAGTTAAAGAAAAGAACGGTCATAAAGTTGCAATCGTAGGCTCTGGCCCTGCAGGTCTTACAACTGCTGGCGATTTAATTAAACTTGGGTATGACGTTACCGTATACGAAGCATTCCATACTGAAGGTGGCGTTCTAGTTTACGGTATTCCTGAATTTAGGCTTCCAAAGAGCATCGTTAAAAGCGAAGTTGAAAAATTAGAGAAGATGGGCGTTGAGTTTGTTCGCAACGTAATTATTGGCAAAACCTTAACTGTTGACGAACTCTTTGAAATGGGCTTTGAAGCAGTATTTATCGGCTCTGGTGCAGGACTTCCTAACTTTATGAATATTCCTGGTGAAAGTTATAAAGGCGTTTATTCTGCTAACGAATTCTTAACTAGAAGCAATTTAATGAAAGCGTATAAAGAAGATTCTACTACTCCTATTATGAAAGGTGGTAAAGTCGCAGTAGTCGGTGGTGGTAACGTTGCTATGGACGCTGCTAGAACTGCACTTAGACTTGGCGCTGAAAAAGTTACTATCATTTATAGGCGTTCAATGGAAGAACTTCCTGCTCGTAAGGAAGAAGTTGAAAACGCTATTGAAGAAGGTATTGAATTTAAACTTTTATGTAACCCTGTTAAAATCGACGCTTACTTTAACGAAAACGATAAGCGCGACCCTAAAAACGGCTTCGTAAAATCTATTACTTCTATTAAAATGGAACTTGGCGAGCCTGACGAAAATGGTCGCCGTCGCCCTGTTCCTGTTCCAAATAGCGAATTTGAAACGGAAGTTAACACGGTTATTATGGCGATAGGTACTTCTCCTAACCCACTTATTAAAGATACGACTAGTGGGCTTGACGTTAACCGTCGCGGTGGAATAATCGTTACTGAAGACGGCGCTACTTCTAAACTCGGCGTTTACGCGGGTGGCGACGCTGTAACCGGTGCTTCAACGGTTATTTCTGCTATGGGTGCAGGGAAAACTGCCGCTAAAGCGATTGACGAATACATAAAATCTAAAGCATAAAAATTATACATTTAAAGGTTGTCTTTTTGACAACCTTTATTTTTTGTTGTAAAATAAAGTAATGGAAAATTTAAAACTTAATTTTGAAATAATTCCAGCGGGCGCGTGGGGATTTAATCTTAGAACTACGTTGTCTAAAAAAGCTTGGGACTATATAAGAAAAAAAGCCTACGAACAGGCTAATGGAAGATGCTCTATTTGTGGGGCATATAGAAAGCGCCTTGAAGCACACGAGCGCTGGGAATTTATAAAAGATACTAAAACACAAAAGTTAAAAGACGTTATCGCTATTTGCCACAGTTGCCATCAGGTTATACACGTTGGTAGAACGCAAATTATAGGCGAAGAAGA
This sequence comes from Christensenellaceae bacterium, assembly GCA_045603725.1. Taxonomy (GTDB): domain Bacteria; phylum Bacillota; class Clostridia; order Christensenellales; family Borkfalkiaceae; genus HGM11412. The sequence goes on along the minus strand of JAZUMP010000073.1, from coordinate 8,029 downwards.
TAAGGCTATTATTCACTTTAAAAAGGTAAATAACGTTGATTATTCTACCTATATAAAAGCCTTAAAAGAAGCAAACGAAAAATCTATCGCATTATCTAATATATACGAGTGGGTTTTAGATTTATCTTACCTTAAAACGTACGTTGAAGAATAATTTTACTTAAGGAATTTTTATGAAAAACGCATTATCTAATCAAAAAGGAATACTGACGTTTAAAAACGGATTATACAACGGTTTACCAATCGGGCTTGGTTATTTTTCCGTTTCAATTGCGTTTGGAATTCAAGCAAGTATGCTTGGACTACCGGTTTTTATATCTATTATGATTTCTATGACTAACTTAACTTCTGCCGGTCAATTATCGGGGATTTTAATAATTTCTGCACTAGGCACGATTTTAGAGTTGATTATTGCGCAAATAGTTATTAACGCCAGATATTTTTTGATGAGTATTTCCCTATCGCAAAAACTTGATAATTCATTTACGCTAAAGCGCAAACTTTTTCTTTCGGCTTTTATAACCGACGAAATTTTTGCCGTCTCAATTATTAAACCTCAAAATTTAAACACTAAATATTTTTACGGTCTTATAATATTGCCTTATTTTGGTTGGGCACTTGGAACGGCTTTAGGCGCAGTTTTAGGAAACGTTTTGCCCGTATCAATTCAGTCGGCTTTAGGAATTATGCTATACGCTATGTTTATAGCAATCATTATTCCCCCTTCTACAAAAAGTTTAAGCGTATTTTTAGTCGTTTTATTAAGTGCGGGAATTAGTTGCTTACTCTACTTTATTCCACTTCTTAAAAATACTATTTCTCAAGGAATTGCAATTATAATAAGCGCGTTGGTTTCATCTGCTTTAATAGCATATTTCTTTCCTGTAAAAATGAAGAAGGAGGAAGAATAATGCCAATTTATATTATGATTTTATACGTTTTAGCAATGGCTTTGGTTACTTATTTAATAAGAATGATTCCTTTTGCATTTTTCAGTAAAAAAATTACTTCACAATATATTTGTAGCCTACTTTACTATATCCCTTACGCCGTTTTATCTGCAATGACTTTCCCTTTTATACTATACTCTACCGGTAATATCTATACTGCACTAGTTGGAACAGTCGTTGCAATTATTGCATCTTTATCAAAGCAATCTTTAATCGTAGTTGCCGTATTATCTAGCGTTGCAGTATTTTTAACGGCTTTTATCATTTAAAAAATTTATAAATATTTTAACTAAACTGCTAATTTTAGCAGTTTTTTTATTTTTGGTATAAAAATTTGTAAATAAAATATAATAAATTGTAATTAAAATTATATAAAACCGTTGACAAATTTATGTTTAGCTAATATAATAAAAATATATACTTAGATAAAGGAGAAAAAAGGTGTCAAAATCAGTATATAGTTTGGTTTTAAACGATGAAGTTGTGGATATAATTGATAGAATGGCGAGAATAAACGGTCTTAGCAGGTCTAATATGATAGAAAAAATACTTGCAGACGGAGTTGGCTATGAAACTCCCGAAAAAAGAGCGTTTAGCGTTTTTGAAGAAATTGAAAGACTAATAAACGAATCGCGTTCAATGCGATATTTAAGCCAACCGTCGCAGTACATGGCGTCAATTATGAGCGCGCTTGATTATCGCTATAACCCTGCAATTAAATACAGCGTAGAATTGTTCCCAAGTTCCGACCATTTAGGGCAATTAAAGGTAACGCTTAGAACGCAAAACGTAATACTTATTAATCTAATAAGCGATTTTTACACTTTTTATACTTATTTAGAAAAGAAATACTATAATCCTAACGCTATGTTTATTTATGACGGAGCAAAGTTTACTAGGCTTTTCGACTTCCCTAAAGTTAACATAACTTCAAAAGAACTTGCCGAGAAGTTAACAGAATACGTAAAGCATTTCGACGAACTTCTAAACGTATATTTTAATAATTTGGCAACTGAAGAAAAACGCCTTTTATATATTGTAGAAAAAAGGTATTTAGAACTTAAAAACGAGGCTATTATTATATAGCAATGAGGTGAATTATGAATTTAGAAAATTTAACTCAAAAATCAATAGAGGCAATAAACAACGCTACTAATATTGCTAAAGAATACGGCAACCAACAAATAACTGGACTTCACTTGTTAAAAGCGCTTTTAGACGATGAAAACGGGCTTATAGCAAGTTTATTAAAGACTTCAAGTAAAGACGTAACTTCAATTTTAAAAGCCGTTCAAGGCGAAATTTCAAAACTTCCGAAGGTCTCGGGTGGAAGCGAATACTTTTCGCGAGATTTGTCTGACGCGTTAACTTCAGCAAGTCAAAAAGCAAAGGAAATGAAAGACGAGTTCATTTCGGTAGAACACTTATTTTTCGGTATTTTAGATAAACCTAGTAAAGAAGTAAATAGAATTTTAATAGACAATCAACTTTCAAAAGATTGGTTTTTAAAAGCGCTTTTAAGCGTTAGAGGCAACACGCGTGTTACGAGCGATAATCCCGAAAGCACTTACGACGTACTTAATAAGTACGGTCAAGACCTTGTAGAAAGAGCGCGCGAGCAAAAACTTGACCCGGTTATCGGGCGCGACGAAGAGATAAGAAACGTTATTAGAATACTTTCTCGTAAAACCAAGAATAACCCGGTACTTATCGGTGAAGCGGGTGTTGGTAAAACTGCTATTGCCGAAGGCTTAGCGATAAGAATAATGAAAGGCGACGTTCCGTCTAATTTAAAAGACAGAAAACTTTTTTCGCTAGATATTGGCGCGCTTATTGCAGGCGCAAAATACCGTGGCGAGTTTGAAGAAAGGCTTAAAGCCGTTCTTAACGAAGTAAAAAAGAGTGAAGGTAAAATTATACTCTTTATTGATGAACTTCATTTAATCGTTGGCGCTGGAAAGACCGACGGCGCTATGGACGCAGGCAACCTACTAAAACCAATGCTAGCAAGAGGCGAACTTCATTGCGTGGGCGCAACTACGCTTGACGAGTATAGAAAATATATTGAGAAAGACCCTGCACTTGAAAGGCGTTTTCAACCGGTTACCGTAAACGAACCGACTGTTGAAGATACTATCTCAATTTTGCGTGGACTGAAAGAGCGCTACGAAGTATATCACGGAGTAAAAATTCAAGACGGGGCTATCGTTGCTTCCGCCACACTTTCTAATCGTTATATATCAGATAGGTTTTTACCCGACAAAGCGATTGATTTAATCGACGAAGCGTGCGCGCTTATAAAAACCGAGATGAACTCTATGCCCGCCGAAATGGACGAAGTTAATAGAAAAATAATTCAACTTGAAATAGAAGAAGCAGCTCTTAAAAAGGAAACTGATAAACTTTCTACTGAAAGACTTCAAACTATTAAAAAGGAACTAGCCGAACTTAAAGACACCCTTTCTAATATGCAAGCCAAACTCGACGTTGAGAAAAAGGAAATTTATACCGTTCAAACTTTAAGAAAAGAATTAGAAAACGTCAACGCTGAAATTGATAAAGCCGAACGCGAATACGACCTTAATAAAGCGGCTGAATTAAAGTACGGCAAACTTCCAGAACTTAAAAAGAAACTTGAAGAAGCGGAGAAAACGCCTAAAACAACTACCCTTCTAAGAGACAAAGTAACCGAAGAAGAAATTTCTAAAATTATATCCAGATGGACGGGTATTCCAGTTTCAAGGCTTAAAGAAAGCGAAAAACAAAAACTAGTATCGCTTGAAGATACTCTTCATAATAGAGTAGTTGGTCAAGATGAAGCGGTTAAAAAAGTTAGCGATGCAATTCTTCGCTCTCGTGCAGGTATTCAAGACCCTAATCGCCCTATAGGTTCGTTTTTATTCCTTGGACCGACAGGCGTAGGTAAAACCGAACTTGCTAAAACTCTTGCTGAAACGCTCTTTGACGACGAAAAAAATATCGTTAGAATTGATATGACTGAATATATGGAAAAGTTTAGCGTATCTAGACTTATAGGCGCTCCTCCAGGCTACGTTGGGTTTGAAGACGGTGGTCAACTAACAGAAGCAGTAAGAAGAAAACCTTACTCAGTCGTATTGTTTGATGAAATTGAAAAAGCCCACCCAGACGTATTTAATATTCTACTTCAAGTTTTAGACGACGGTAGAATTACCGACTCTCAAGGAAGAACCGTTGACTTTAAAAACACCGTTATAATTTTAACTTCTAACCTTGGCTCTTCAATAATTCTTGACGGTATTGACTCTAGCGGCGAAATTACTTCGCAAGCAAAATCTTCAGTAGAAGCACTTTTAAAATCAAGTTTTAGACCGGAATTTTTAAATAGACTTGATGAAATAGTATTTTATAAACCTCTTACTAAAACTGAGATTGGAAGTATTGTTGACTTACTTTTAAAATCGCTCAAAAAACGTTTACAAGATAAAGAATTATATCTTGAAATAACTAAAAACGCTAAAGACTATATTATTGAAAACGGCTACGACCCCGTTTACGGTGCAAGACCACTTAAACGCTTTATTCAATCTAGCGTAGAAACGATGATTGCTAAACATATAATTTCAAACGATTTAGCACCGTTTACAACAATCGTTGTCGACGAAGTTTTAGGAGAACTAAAAATAAGCGTTAAGAATTAACAAAAAGGCTTTCGGAAATTCCGAAAGCCTTTTTTATGTTTAAATAATGCGTGTATTTTAAAAGTCTTTGAAGTAAAACGTTTAATAATGTGCACTTTTAAAGCCCTAGAAGCAAGTTAGACAAGGCTCTTGATTTTGAGTGTACGCCAACTTTAATCGTGCACATTTTAAAAGTCTTTGAAGTAAAACGTTTAATAATCAAAAAGTGCATAATGCGAGTTAAATTCGGCTTATGCCTTGCAGTTAATACTTGCTGTATTAACAAAAGGTTAAGGCGGGTTTTACGATGTAGTAGGTGCTTTTTTGATATTAATAAGTTTTGCGGAAAAGACTATTACTAATTAGTCGTATATTGCAGACATCTTCCTATCTAAATATACGTTTTCAATTGCTAATGCAAATATTTTAGCGGCAGAAATAATTTCAATCTTATCGATTTTCTTTTCTTTTGGCATATCAACGGTATCTAAAACAATAAGTTTTGAAATATGAGAGTTTTTAATACGCTCGATAGCAGGACCAGAGAATACTGCGTGTGTGCAACAAGCGTAAATTTCTTTAGCACCGTTTTTATGTAATGCTTCAGCACCTTGAACGATTGTGCCTGCGGTATCAATCATATCGTCAATCATAAGGCAAGTTTTACCTTTAATATCGCCGATAATATTCATAACTTCAAGTTGGTTTGCTTTAGGACGGCGCTTATCGATAATAGCCATATTTGAGCCAAGTTTTGAAGCGACGTTACGTGCTCTTGTAACCGAGCCAACGTCAGGAGAAACGACAACGAAATTTTCGTCAACCATTTTTGTGAAATATTTATATAAAAGCGGTCCACCAATAAGATGGTCAACGGGAATATCGAAGAAGCCTTGAATTTGAAGAGCGTGTAAGTCCATAGTAAGAACTCTATCAGCACCGGCAGTTTGAATAAGGTCGGCAACAAGCCTTGCAGTAATTGGGTCACGAGGTCTAGCCTTTCTATCTTGCCTTGCGTATCCAAAGTAAGGAATAACAGCCGTAATTCTACCTGCAGACGCTCTTTTTAAAGCGTCAATCATAACTAAAAGTTCCATAAGGTTTTCATTAACTGGCGTTCCTGTAGATTGAATAACGAAAACGTCTCTACCTCTTACCGTTTCACCGATATGTACGTTTACTTCGCCGTCACTGAATCTGCTTACTTCTGCTTCTGCTAAAGTCATATTTAATTCTTTTGCGATTGCTTCGGCAAGTTTCCTGTTAGAATTACCTGCAAAAAGTTTTATCTCTGTGCTGTGTGTTATCATAACTCCTCCGAAATGTGTGGTTTCGACATAACGTCTATATACATTTTATTAAATACTTTAAATTAAGTCAAGGAAAAAGCCTTAATTTTCTTCTCTTTTATTCTTAAAAAATTTTTTTAGAAGCATTGAGCATTGTTCTTCAAGTATTCCACCTTCTACGTCTACTTGATGATTGAGCCCCGTTGAAAATAAAACGTGAAAATTTGATAAAACTGCTCCACTTTTTCTTTCATACGCACCAAAGTGAACTTTTTTTATTCTTGAGTTTGCGATTGCTCCTGCGCACATTGCACAAGGCTCTAAAGTAACGTACATTTCTACGTTTTCAAGCCTCCAATCTTTGAGTTTTTTAGACGCTTTATTTATAGCAACAACTTCTGCGTGAGCAACGGCGTTATTTAGTTCGTTGCATTTATTTCTGCCCTTTGCTATAACCTTACCTTCTAACACCAAAACGGCACCTATTGGTACTTCCCCGTTATCGTAGGCTTTTTGCGCTTCTTTTAAAGCCATTTTCATAAATTTTTCTTTATAATTTTTCATTTATGATATTTCCCGTCGTTTAATATTGAAAAAGCGCGATAAATTTGCTCTGTCAACATAACTCTAAACAAGGTGTGTGGAAAAGTCATATCAGAAATAGACAGTTTTAAATCGGCCAATTTTTTTACGCTTTCATCTATTCCGTACGAACCACCTATAACAAAGCAAACTTCGCTACTCGTGTTTTTAATTTTATCTATCACTTTAGCAAGTTCCGTTGAAGACGCTTTTTTCCCTTCAATGCACATTGCAATTACGTAACCGTTTAGTTCTTTTTTAATGTTTGCACCTTCTCTTGATAAAATTTCGAGTTTCTCGCTCTCGTTAGGTTCTTGTATAAAATTTTCTTCCTTTACTTCTACGATAGAAAATTTAGCATACCTTGAAAGCCTTTTAGAATACTCCGAAATAGCGTCTATAAAATATTTTTCTTTAATTTTGCCAACTGCAATAATTTTTACTTTTAGCATTATAAAAGCCCCATTATCCACATTATTATGCAAACGATTATTCCTATAGGAATACCCGTAATGAAATTTTTCTTACTTTCTTTAACTTCATAATTTTTACGATTTTTAATAATTAAGTATAGACCTATTACAAGTGAAATTAATCCTAAAACCGTAAGAGTTATCTTTAAACTTCCATTAGGATAAAATCCTATAAAATAATAATTTAATACTATAAATAAGTTATTGATTAGATGCGATATAAAAGTAAGAGTATAATCCCCGCCGTTAAGTACGATTATTGCATATAAACAGCCTACTATAAATTGATAAACTGTTTGCAGTGGAGACATGTGAAAAAGCGAGAAAACCGCGCCAGAGACCAATATTGCAAAAATTTTGCCACCACTTATTAACCCTTTAAGTATAATTCCCCTAAACGCAACTTCTTCAAAAAAAGCCGGAACAATACACACAAATATTATAACTAAAATAACGTTTATAGTAGACTTATTAGGCAAAGTTATTTCGCCGAGAGAAAAACCTAGTTCACTTAAAAAAGCAACGAAAATATTGTTGAGTTCAGAGAGCCCGAACATCATTCCAAAGGTTATTAAAAGCATTGAAACTACGGTTTTAGGTTGACTTTTTTTAGGTGCTAAAAATTTTATAACGTTTTCTCTTTTTTTAAACGATAGTAAAAAACTTGCGCATATTACTGAAAGGGGTGCACAAACGTATGAAAATACTTTAACTATAATTAAGTTCCCGTCTAAATTTTTAGTAATAGCACCGTAAATAAGCGAAAATATAAGCATTAAAAGCACTAAAAAATCAAAAAATATAGAAGAGTCGTAAATCGTTAATTTATTTTTTTGCATTGAACTACTTGTCATACTAAAATTGTACAACATAATAACATTTTTTTCAAGTATTTTAAATAAATAAAAAGCGCACTATTATCGCGTTATGCGAAATGATGTGAACCCAAAAGTTTAGACAAAAAATTAAATTAAATATATTGGAATTGAGTTCGGTATTTAACTGGACTCATTTTCAATTTTAAAGATATTCTTTCATTGTTGTAATAGTTAATGTATTCGTGTAGTTTTTGTATG
>JAZUMP010000072.1:0-12162 GCA_045603725.1 Christensenellaceae bacterium | reverse complement strand
TATCAAGGGATATTTTTAATTCCTCAAAGAAATTGTCACATCTGCCCTCAAATGATATTCTTTTCTTTTAATGGTTTGAAAAAATATAATTGTATCTTTAATTAAGTTAGAATTTTCTTTATCATAAGAAGAAATTTTATCATAAAAATCAATAATTACGTAATCATTTATATAATTTGTCATTTTATTAAGTGTTCTACGTATTTCATTAACTTTCTTTTTATCGTTTTCTTCTGCGTTTAACAATTTAAATTTATGACTATTTGCTATAATAACACACCCTTCACAATACATATTTATTTCTCCTATAATGCAATTATATAATTTAAATATGCCATATGTTTGACAAAATATAAATATTTTCAATTTTTTAATTTTATAAAATAAAAAGCACCCTAAGAAAGGGTGCTTTAGCGTGGCGGAACGTGTGAAACGTAAAACTATTTTTAGTGTAAAAAAGGCGAAAGAAATCTCGCCTAAAAATTTTATTTGTATAATTTTCAACAACTTTTTAGATAATGCAGTTAAGCGAAATTAAATGCCTATTGGATTTTTAAGATATAAGTCCTCTTGATAAGCAGGAACTTCTTGCAAATTAAGAGCAGTTGATATGCAATTTAAAACTTGTTTAGTGAACGCTTCTGTTCCTGTTCTTGTATAATAGTGAACAGGATCGGAATGCGCTTCCTTTGGCAAACTTTTTGATATAGCGTATAAGTCGTTAAGTTCAAAACCGTATTTTTTTACTATTTCTATTGCAACGTTGTTATATTGTTCTATTTCATTATTATAGCGTTTGAAATCCTTGCTCATGCATTCACTAATAACAGACGTGGAAGTAGCAAAAATAACCTTTGCGTTTGGCATAAGTTTTTTAATACGCACGCAAATTCTTTCTATATAATAAGCGTAAACGTCGATAGGGGTATGAGGATCTTCTTCAAAAATGCGAAGATTATCCCATAAACCTGCGTTCCAGTGAAGAATATCTACGTCTCCATCTTGAACCAAATTCTTATATTCATTTAAGTAGCGCAAAACATATGACGCAAATCGGCAATTTTCTTCAGGATAATATACGTTTGCGATGTTTTCTAGAGACTTTTTAACAGATTTATCATATCCCATTCGAATAGAATCACCAATAAGTAATATATTTTTCATAAAACGACACTTTAACTCCTTTTTTATTATTATAACAACGAAATAAAGGCAAGTCAATAATTATCTTGTGCTACATTAAAAAGAGTTTAGGTAGTTTATACTTAAATAATATTTTTATAAGAGAGAATACTCGTCTGTTGCGCTACGCAGGGTTACTCCGTTATTCGTACGTTCAAATCCCATATTAACTAACAAAAACAAAACCTAAAACAAACTTGCGTTCGATTTAGGTTTTATTTGGCGGAGAGAGGGGGTAATTTTCCTTGATAAGGGGGAGGCAAACGAAGTTTGCGAGGGGTTAGCCGTCCGCGGGTAGCGATTGAACCGTAGGTGAAAAGACCACGAACGAAGACACGCAAAAAGGACGCCACAATTAGCGTCCTTTAGCGTGGCGGAGTGTGTGCTTCACTCATTGAACTCTTGATAGAGTTTTAGTTTTCTAAACCTATTAAATAATCTGATGAACAACCAAAAAATTGACAAAGAATAATTATACTATCAATATTTGGAACTCTTAAATTCTTTTCCCAACGGTTAATACAAGCCGTGCTTATATTAAGTTTTTTAGACAATTCATATTGTGTAAGATTTCTTTCTTCTCTTAATTCTTTTAATCTTTCTGCAAACTTATTCATATTAACTCCTTATTTATAATAATTGTATACCAAACGGTAATAAAACGCTCGACTTTTACCAAATGGTAAATATATAATACATGTACCATATGGTAAACAGGAGGTAAATATGAAAAACATGATCAAGGTGGAAATTATTGAAAAGTTTATGTTAGAAAACAATATAAGTAAAACAAAATTTTGCAAAATGTGCAAAATTAGTCCTAACACCTTAAATAAAATTATGGCTAATAATTTCAATTTTGAAATAATTGCACTTTTTAGAATTGCAAGGATAATTAAAATTAAAGTTTATCAAATGTTTAATTAGGGAGTATTTACGTGGCGGAGAGAGGGGGATTCCCCTACTAGGGGAAATGTCGCAAGGCGACAAAAGGGTTGCCGTCCCACGCTAGTGGATTGCGCTTGTATAAATTTTCTCCTAATGCTTCTCCGTTTCACTACGAAGGACTTCGTCCAAATCCCCCTTTCTCTTTTCGCCACGAAAAAAGGACACCTTTCGGTGTCCTAATTCGTGGCGGAGAAAGAGGGATTTGCTTCTCTCGAGCCTCCCGCAAAACAGTCCACTGGACTGTTTTTTCGCCTATCGGCGAATACGCAAACTTAAGTTTGCTAGCTCCTAATTCAAATCCCTCTACAAACACAAACAAAAAACCCAAAACAAAAATTGGTTTGGGTTTTCCGTGGCGGAGTGTGTGCATCACTCATTGAACTCTTCATTGAGTTTTGATACTACTTTATTCATTATTCACATCTAATGAGCACCAAGTACAACCTAATATTTTAAAATCTGTAATGGTGTATTTAACATCTTTATCAATATATAGTACACAATTACAATCCAAATAATTTGAATTACATTTATTACACTTTATTCCCTTATACCAATTTACTGATACAAAGCCTATGTTTTCTGATTGAACAATTTCCATTTCTTCTTTAGTTAGTAGAATTTCCACAGCAACGCCGTTATCATCTGATTTATATGAACCCAACTTTTTATCCTCAATCATCCTTCTGCGATAAATCAAATCTCCTTTTTTAAAAATTTCAATTGGGTCAATGTTATTTTCTTGTTCATAAGAGGTAGAAATAAATTTATACAGGCTATTACTCCAGTTATAAAGATTCTCTTGATTTGTAGGCAATGGTACAAAGATTTTTGAGTTAAAATATTCTACAAAACTTGACTTTTTTCCCATAAATGAAATACTAATGTTTTTGTCTGTTTCAGGATATTCTATTGTAAATGAAATCATTTTATCAAAACCATTATGCCAAGAAGACACAAACCGCTTAATGGTTTCTAAAACTTTTTGAGCAAGTTCAGCATTAAAACAACGAAAATGAGGGAAGTTGTGAACATTATCATTACAAGCAATATAAGCAAATTTGTCAATGTCAAAATTTACTCCTTCTATCTTTAATAGTTTGAGTAATGGTATAGCCATATAGTCAATGGTTGGATGTTCCTCGTTATTAACAATAATACTTTGAAGCGGAATAATCTGTATATCACAATTATTTTTGGGTAGTTTGCTTTCTTGAAAGGATATGCTAAAAGATAGAAAACCTTCTTTAGGGAATTTAAAAGGAATATAAGTTTTCAAAGATTTTTCTTTTGTTATAGTGGTATCCTTTTTAATTGATAAGTCCTTTAATATAGCATCTTTGCCTCCAAAATATTCTCCAACGAGCATATTATCTCGGTAGTAGTGTGTAATTAATTCTTTCCAATTTTGGATAGAAAGTAAATTGTCTATTCTCCAAATTTTAGTATATATCGTATCACGGGCTGTTTTATCAAGCGTTGTTTCTAATCGTTCACACATTTTTTCTAATGTATAGGCACGAATCGCACCATCCAAGTGAATTGGTTTTTTTGTTTCGGCATCAACCATGCTATGAACAAACCTACAACCATAAAGTTCTTCATTATTTTCTTTTGCGTTGGGTGTTTCTAGTATTTCCTCACACTCAAAAGTATGTTTGTTATCTTGTTCATACCATCTAAACTCAGTTTGTTTAAATGGAGATAGCAAAGAATTGTAATTTTCATTTTTATGAATGGTTAATCCGTTCGGTATCTTTGTTAAATCATCAGAAAAATGTGGACCCCACCAATATTGATACTCTAATGTTTTCACGTACGACTTTGCCAAGCCTATAAAATCACAATCGAGAGCAATTTGTATTTTAGATTCGTTACTATCTAAAGATTGTAACTTTTCCAAAAAAGGTTCATTTAAACTATTAAGCCTTGATAAGCCTCTTCTAAAATATTGGTGAGCGCAAATCATAAAATCATCAATTTTATATATGCCTGGGGCAATAGGTTCAAGTTTATTTAATTCAATAAGCCCATCGTTCACTTGCGAATACAATTTGGGAAACACTTTCTTTACAATGTCTTTATCATATATGTATGCGCCTCCATTATAAATAACCTTGTAACTATCGGTTAAATATTCTCTAAGTTTTTCTTTAAGAAGCGAAAAGGCTTCATTGTGTTCTTCAATTTGTTTATGGTAAAAGGTTGGAAGACAGTAATTGTTAATTCTTTTCTCTTCTTCATAACTTTCTCCAATAATAAAGGAATTCATTAAGTATACTATTCCTGGTTTTACACAGAATCCCTCTAAGCGAGTACATCCAATTGGCTTTGTGTGGTCATGGTTAGCAAATGAAGGAATATATTCATTCCATTGTTTTAAATAATTATTGTAATATGCCTTAAATTCTATCTTGTGATTATAACGATTCACTTCATCAGTTGCTACAATTCCAGAAAGTTCTACCATCCAAGTCTCCTTTAATATTTAATAACCTAATTAAAAATATATCATATTCTATAGAAATTTTCAAATCTTCATAATACTTGTGCATAAATTAAAGTGTGTTAAAGTGTAAAAAAGGCAAGAAATCTCTCGCCTTTTATACTACTTTAGATTCGATATAGTTTTCCCAGATACTTAAGAATAAAAGTGTAAAGTGTTGCACTTAATTGTTATTTTTATATAATTCATAGGTTTCTAATAAAAATAAAACGTATGTATTAACTGAACCCACGGCTAATTTTGCATATCTAGGAGGCAAGGATTTAAATGATGCCTGTCGACCATGCCCATCTCCAAATGCATTACGTAATTCTCCTAAACCAGCAGTTATACTAGAAAGTCCACCTAAAATTTGCTTTACTCCAGGTATGTTGCTAGGGTTGTCTTCCGCAGACAAATTAAGCAATTTGCGAACCTCTTTATCTAATGCCGTTAATTTCACATCCGAAGCAAAACTTTTATTTTGTTCTTGTAGTATGGTTTTTAAAATCGTTTCGAGTAATTCTTTAGCTTTTCCTATAACTATATAAGGATTTTCTTCAACATTATCTTGCATGAAATTTACTTGAGCATTTATGTATTCGCTTGATAATTTATTTTTTATTTCTTCACTATAATCATTTGATAAATTAAGTGGGCTATTTAATTTTCTATAACTGAAAATATCACGACCAGACATTTCTCCGCTTTTATATATTTCAAATCCATCATAACCTATTAACTCATTGATTTTATTTAAGATTATCAACCAATTTTCTTTTTCGTTTCTAATTTCAGGATGAAAAATTTTACATACAATTGAAAGAATATCTTTATCTGTGCCTGATTGAAAAGGAAAGCGTTTGTCTTTGAAAAACCAATCTTCATCATAATCATCGTTGGCAACTCTATGGCGGATGTATTCCTTCTTAAAACTTTCATAACCATGCAAAGGAGTAATTTTACTAATATCACACACGCTTTCTACAAAATCCCACTCTTCAGATAAACCATACCAGGTTATTTTTACAGTCTCCGTAATTAATATGTCGTTTATTTCTACTCCGTTCGTTAAAACATCAATAATATCTCTTTTTGTTACATTAGACAATTTATACGAATAGTTCTTTATAGGATATAAATCAATTCCTAATTTTTCTTTCATGTTTTTGATTATGACAAGTATAGATTTGTTATCATAATTATGTAATCGTTCTGAAACATATCTTCTTTTACTGCTAAATGCATCTTGTGTCGTTCCACTTTCTAATCCAATGCTTTCACATACACTAGGAAGTTCGTATGCACTAAAATGATACAATGCTTCAACTATATCCGATTTAATTTCTGAAATCTTTTTCATACATCCTCTCTAGAATTAAAGCCGACTAACTGTCGGCTTATCTTTATTTTTGCTTAAATAATTGTTTAGCCATGTATTCTATAACTTTTACATTGACTGCGTTACCAAATTGTTTATAGGCTTGATGGTCGTTGGGATTACAAATAAACGTGTCAGGAAAACTTTGTAATCTAGCTGCTTCTCTAGGCGTTAGTCTACGCTTTACTTTACCGATTATAGGTATTTGCACCATTGCAACAAGTGCAGGGAATACGCTAGGTCTTTTAACTCTTACGCCACTAGGTCTAAATTGAATTAAAGCATCCCACACAGATGAACAATCTTTACCGCATTGCCATTCTAATTTTTGTTCCGTCATAGTGAAATCGTTTAAATAATCCCACTTGACTAACCACTTGTCGATAAATTCTTTATTGTTTTCGTACAAGTTTCTACTTTTTCTTATAAATTCCTCTCTCCACTTAGGGTAGCCGAGACCTTCGTAGTCATATGTTTTACCAAATTCGTCAGACCAAATTGGAAAACCAATTACTTTTTCTTTTATACCTTTTATAAATTCATCCCAACAGGTAAGAACTTTCTCTTCGTGTTCGGAGATAAAATACTTTTTATCAACAGGCTCAGTTTCGATAATACCCGATTCAAGGAAGTTAATTTTATCTTTTTCCGTATAAGGCAATTCGACTTTAATCTCTTTTACTCCAAGTGATTCATGAATACCAAGAACAACAACTCTTTCACGGATTTGAGGGATTCCTAATTGGTGAGGACTTATTATTACAGGTTCTTCAGTAATTACGTATCCCAATTCTTTTAGGCTATGCTTAATAACTTTCCAAGTATTTCCATTATCGTGAGCAGTGAGATTTCTAACATTTTCCAATATAAAATACGGTGTTTTATGATACTTTAATATTCTTGTTATTTCAAAAAATAACGTTCCTCGTATCTCATCCTCAAAACCTTTTTGATGTCCTGCTTTAGAAAAGGCTTGACAAGGAAATCCCGCACACAATACATCGTGTTTGGGAATATCTTTTACATCTACGTCTCTTATATTTATTCCTGAATCAATACCATAATTTTGCTTATATGTTTCAATTGCAAAAGAATCTATTTCAGATGCAAAAACACACTCTCCACCTAAATTAGAAAGCGCTTGGTGAAAACCACCAATTCCAGCAAAAAGGTCGATAAATTTAAATTTTTTCTTCATATCTTTTTTAATTTCTAATCTTTAAAATCAAATTTGTATATTTCCAAATTAGGATTGTTAACGTCTATCATAACTTTAGCATTACGAGCAATGCCGTTAGAATTTCTAAAGTTTGCTTGGAAAGTTCCACAGTATTGAATTGTTTCTTCATTAACAAACACAAAAATTAACTCGTCAACATTAAATTTCGTTTTACGTCTTCTTGATGGTGCTTGTCTAGTTATTCTTTCTTCTTCGTAACGGCTAATTCCACCTTTTAAAATGTCGTGCCAAGCCTTGAAACTGCCATCAGTATCGTATTCGCTTTCGCCACTAGCAATAATGAAACATACTTCTCCATATTCTCTTATTGCTTGCATAGTTTCTTGATATCCATTAGTTGGAATCTTGCCAACATCACCACGTGCAGGGTCTATACTATGCGCTTTGAAATCCCACGGAATAAATCTGAAACCATCAAATTCAACGTTGCCATATCTTGGACCAGGAATGTCCATAAATTCTTCATCGCCAAGTATGGTTTCGCACATAAATTGAAAATAAAATCCGGGCCATTCCATTTGTTTCCAATGGTGGCATCCGTTATCTTTCATATATTGAATTGATTCTTTTCCTTCCCAAATATCGGGCAAAAATCTTTTTAACTTATCATAAATTAATTGAACTTGGTCTCTATTCATAATTTTCTCCTTTGAATAAATCTTTAATGTTTTCAGCAATTCTTTTGACAAGAGGAACACAAACAGTATTACCGGCTTGAGAATATGCGTTATCAAGTTTTATCGTATTTGGAAAGTTGAAAGTATTAGGAAATCCTTGTAAAAGCAAACATTCCTTAGGCGATAAATACCTTATACCAAAATCATCATAAACTATTGGCTTGTGCAACTTTAATCCACCCATACTAGCAGTTAAGGTGCGACAAATACCATTTTTACCTTTTCTAACCTTGCCAAAATGCAATTGATACATTTGATGTTTATCTTTTATTGTTGCATTCAATAGAGCATACTCATCAGACGTTTTATCAATATAATAAATGTCGTGATGTTTTACAGAAAGGTCTATTATGTCTATTAATTTTTTAGTCAATTCTATTTGTTCAGGATATTTAAACAATTCACCTAAGTTTTCATCTAAAAACGCAACTATAAAAATTCTTTCTCTAGTTTGAGGGATATTAGCATATTCTGTAGCATTTAAAATTTTGTATCTTACTGAATAGCCAAATTGCGCTAACGACGCAAAAATTCTATTAAAAGTTTTTCCTTCGTCGTGTTCTTGAAGGTTCTTTACATTCTCTAGAAAAATTACTTTGGGCTTTTTTACCGCAACTATTCTTTCTATTTCAAAGAATAAAGAACCTCGTTTATCATCAAAACCACGTTGTTTTCCTGCAATTGAAAATGCTTGACAAGGAAATCCTGCAACAAGCACATCAAAATCGGGAATTTGTTCGGCTTTGATTTTTTTAATATCTCCTTCTACCAATACTGAATCTTTGAAATTATATAGATATGTCTTACATGCATCTTTATCTATTTCGTTAGCCCAAACAAGTTTGAATCCTGCTTGTTGGAACGCTAAATCAATTCCTCCAATACCTGAAAATAAACTTGCTACAGTCAATTGTTTCATTTGCTTATTATAACATATAAATGATGTTTTTTCAAGTGTTCCTTGTTTATAGCGAAAAACTTTATATAAAAACTACAAATAGGACAACAAGTCCCAACTTTTGGATATGTCTTGCTTGACAAAATATTTTCTTTTTTATAATATAACACACAATATATGACACAAACTGTCATATTTACTATGTTATACTCAAAGAAAAAGGAGAAATGTATGAAAGTTAATCGTGCGTATAAGTTAAATAAAGAAAAGCAACCTGCCGAAGATAAAGGCAAGTTTCTATACTACTTTTATAACAACCACAAGTTAGATTCGATTGCCGTTGATGAAGAGCAATGGGAAAAGTTGGTTGAGTTGGATACTGAAATGTATAACGGCAATCGTAGATATAAAGACCATTCTGTTAAACTTACCGATAACGTTAAGCCTGCCGTTGGTGCAGATAACGGCTTTTTACATAGTAAAAAATTTGACTCTGAAGATGACTTTTTGAGAAAGAAAGATATTGAAAATCTTCTACTTAGAGAATTTAGCGAACTTGACCGTGACATTTATGCCCTTTATGAAGATAAGTTTACTCAAAAAGAAATTGCTAAGAAAGTAGGCTTATCGCAAGGCGAAGTTTCTAAACGTCTAACTGCAATGTTCTCTGCCATAGAAACGGATGACTTAAAAGGTCAAACCCAAGACGATGACGAGATTTTCGCTATTAAGCAATGGCGTAAATTCAAAAATAAAGGCGTTACCGATGGCGACGAAGATATTTTGTGGGACGTGTTCCGTGTAGAAATGCCGTTAGCGTTGCAAGAATATATTTGCTCTTGGTTTTACAGTTATAAAGAATACTGCTATTTCGCCATCAAATATCTTGTTATGAGAGTTTGGGAAAAGTATGACGAGCTAGAACTTGGAAACCGATTAAACGAACTACCACGTCAAGTGCGTGAGTGGTTTTACGAATATTACGAATACGAGACACCGTGTTTTCAATGGTTGTTCATTGCTTTCTTTGAACGCATTGAAGAGATGAAAAAGCAAAATCAACCACGCCCAACTGACGTAAACTTTCAAAAAATTCTAGATAAGTATGACGAGATAGTTAAGCGTTTAGAGTGCACAGCAGAAGAGTTCTACAAAGAACGTATCGCAAAACCTTACGTTGAAAAACGCAATAAACGTTATCAAAAATATCTTGATGAAAACTACGTTTTGGTTGTCGATGAGAACGATACACGCCCTATAAAAGAGCAACTTACAGCGTTTATGGAGCATTGTAAAAAACTCGATAAAAAGTATAAAAATAAAGTTGTTACAGAAAATTTAAAAATTACGGAATAATTTCGGCGTTTTAACCGCTTGATAAGTAGAGGGGTAATTTCGCCAACCTTGGAGCATCAATTTAGGTGCTCCTTTTTAATTAGCGCAAGTAATGAACACTTGCGTTTTTTTATTTCCTAATGAACGGGATTTTTAGTTGGAAATCAGCCCTCGGCAGAGCGAACGGGATACAAAAACGAAGTTTGTATCTTAGTGAGATATGGCTATGCAATAGCCGTGTCCAAAAAACTTAACGCTCAATAAAAACTGACAACGGTCAAAGGAGGTGAAAATTATTAGTTATCAGGTAATTAGAGTTCAAAAGTTTACAAAAAATTCGCTCGGAAAAATCGGTGCGGAAACCGAAAGAACTTCAAGAAACAACCGAAACCAAGATATAGACGTGGAAAGAACTCCACTAAATCTATATTTCAAAAAGTCCACAAACGGTATGAACGCCGAATGGAAAAGTATCGTAGAAAGAACAAGCGCTACTTTTAAGGACACGAAAAAGTCGGTTGCTTTTGAAGGGATAATCGTAACGTCGGATAAAGCATTCTTTGAAAAACTTGGATACGTGCAAGGCGAACAGCCACCACCAAAAGTTTTAGAGTTTTTTAACGACTGTTATAAATTCGTTCTTAGAGAAGTCGGCTACCACGGAACGGATAAAAATATTTTGTCTGCCGTTATCCATTTTGACGAAACTACACCACACTTACAACTTTACTACGTTCCGATAGTAGACCAAGGCAAAAAGAAAGTATACGCCAAAGGTAGTGACGGCAAAGTGTTGCGAAACGAAAAAGGCTCTCCCATTCAAGCAAAAGACGTAAACGGAAAAGGTATATACGAGTACAACGCTCTCCCCAATCCTAAAATATGTTCTTCTGACTTTTGGGAACAGCGAGGCGGACAAGTTTCGTTTGGAAATTTACAAGACGATTTTTACGAGCAAGTTGCTTATCGCTACGGCTTACACCGTGGCGAGATTGGAAGCAACAAAAAACACACAACTAAATACGAGTGGGAAATGAAAAAACTTGAAGAAAAGAAAAATACCCTTTCAAAAGAACTAAAACCTTTGGAGGAGTATTTGAAGGCGTTTGAAGATGCTATTAACGGCAAAAAACCTTTCTTTAAGAGTGGACTTGAAAAACAAGTGGTCGGCTTAATTGCTAAATACAAACTGCTTGAAGAAGAAAAGAAAACGACCGATAAGGACAAAGAGTATCTCTTTAATGAACTAAGAAAATACGAAAAGCAAATTCCCGAACTACAACAGCATAAGGAATTCTTAAAGTTCTTATCTAAGTACGCACCCAACGAACTTGAAGAAGTAAAATTGGTTGCTAAGCAACGTGAAAGTCTTTCAAGAAAACCCACGAAGAAAAAATTTAATGATTTTATAAAATACTAATCAAAATCGCATGCTTTATTCCGAAATTTAGGGTAGGATACACAAACACTTTTTTGGAGTGTCTAAATAAAAATCCTAATGAACGGGATAAAACCTTAATTAAAGAGTAAAGCAAGCCACGAACCAATCAAAAAAATTAAGGAGGAAAATTGTGGTTTATGGTTAAAGATTTACTAACAAACACAACGCATCTATATAGGTGTAGTTTATTGGTGCTCTACCATCAGGAAAGAGAACATTGTATCCGCACAAATAAAAAATTAAGGAGAATTGAAAAGACATTATTTAGACGAAATTAACAAGGTGGAAATTGACCTTTCCACCAACGAAGTGGCAACTTCGCCACTTGAATTAGACGATGAAACACTAACCGTAAGTGCATCAGTGCTTGCGAATATGTTGTTGGATTTTGTTCGAGATAACAACTCGTAAGAAAATCTAACACCTATGAACGATTTTAGAAAGGAGAACAAACAATGAAGAAAGCAGTGATTTATGCTAGATTTAGTTCGCACAGTCAAACCGAGCAATCTATTGAAGGTCAACTTAGAGAGTGTTACGATTTTGCAAAGCGAAGCGACATTACAATCGTTGGC
>JAZUMP010000071.1:0-1862 GCA_045603725.1 Christensenellaceae bacterium | reverse complement strand
CTATATTTTCATTAGCAATAGGAACGTCAGCCATTGTTACTATGCTCTTATACTTGCCACTATCTTTTCCAGAAGTAGATTCATAAGCAACGTTATCAAAGGTTAACTCTATTCTTGTTAAAAGTTCTGGTTCTTCAGGCGGAACTACTGGCGTATCTATAACAGGCGGCTCATCTTCCGTCGGTTTTTTTGTTATTGTGCCGGCAACGCCAGAGCCGATTAAAACAACCGAGAGAATTATTCCAGCAATTAAAAACGGTTTTTTCTTTTTGCCGTTGCTCATAATTATTTGCTCCTTTTTAAGTTTTAATTGTGTTCCCTGGCGGACTCGAACTCACCAAAACGCCTTTACGTGGGGAACGTATGGGCGCGCCTTTTACAACGCGCCGTATTAAGAAGTACACTTAAAGGGTTGTGCGTTGTTGCACTGCTTAAAACGAAAATAATTTTAAGCCCCCATTTAAGCAGGTTTAGACGTAGTTACGACTGCTGGTCTATAGTTTAACCTTTCAACGAAAACAACACAGTCTGCTTGGCGGGCTTTTTTCTTAATTTGAATAAGTTGCTCAACCGTCATAACGACGTGCGTATGTAATACGTTTTTTTTGTCAGTGTAAGTTGCTCTATAAATTCGCATTATTAAAACCCTTTTCTTTGTCTAATAGCAACTTAAATTCTTCATCGTTTATTAGCGTCTTTTCCACGTACTCTTTAACCGTTGACTTTTTAAGTTCGCTAGTTCTTTCGGGCAAGTCTACGGCTTGCATCAAGAAAAGTAAGTTTTGAAAACAGTCTACAATCTTTGCATCAGCACTGTTCTTGCTTTTGCAAGCATCTTTTGCTAAACACTTTTCACAGTCTAAGCATCCGATTAAAACGTTGGAAAGCAAAAAGTTTAACGTTTCCATATCTTCGTGCTTGTCGCTCTTATTTACGTCGCCGTTACGTAACAAATCAAAAATTACTTCAATTTGACTAGCGCTAAGTTTATCCACTGGTACTTCATCTAAAACAAGATGTATAATATTATCTAGTTCTTCTTTGCTTATATCGTACTTAAAACAAACATTTCTAGTCTTCATCTGAAATACGCTCCTTTTTGCGTATTACATACCCAATAGTACAGTGCGCGTCAAATAGTCTCGCTCTTTCTTCGCAAAGTTCTGCAAGTGTAGCAAGGTCAGCATCAGTGATAAGTTTACTGTTCAAAAGTTTTTTATAACTTTCGATTTTGCCTTCATTGATAATGCGCTTTGCTTCGGTTAAACCGTACTCTTTGTACAGTTCATCAACAGTCTTGTATTTAAGACTATCAAAATTTGGTTGTGTCATTTTTTATGTACTCCTTTTTTATAATTTTGGGTATTACCCCATTTTTTACAATTTCAAATCGCCTGCTTTAACTTTTGTAATAAGCACAGCGCCGTCTAACTGCAAACGCTTTTTACAGTCGTTCACTTTTTTATAAGGACAAGTTGCGCAATCTCTAACGGCGTTAGAGCAGCACACCAAAGCCTTCAAAATTTCATCAGTGCTAAAACTGTTGACGTGCATCTCATCGGCTTGTATCTCAACGATAGACGTTAAACCCATTTCGGACGTGTAACTAGTTTTTTTGTTGACGGTGTGAAACGTGCTCTTTAAAACGTCGAGCGTTTTATCGGTTTCAAATTTTGTTCCCTGGATAATTAAAGTTGTCATATTTTGTACTTCCTTTATTTGTTTTTTTGAACGTCATCGTTCCCTAGTGGTAACGGAATAAACCCAAGTTTTTCCATTAAGTTATCATCTTCTTCATCGTCATCATCTTCTTCAATAGTCATAATAGCAATACCATAATCACTAAAAAATTCTTGAGTCGG
>JAZUMP010000070.1:0-11350 GCA_045603725.1 Christensenellaceae bacterium | reverse complement strand
GTGTTTTCGTCAACTATTCTTAACGTTATGCTATTTCTTTTTGAGTAAGTAATTAAAAATTTCATATTAATATTATATCATATGCTCGTTAGTTTTTCAAATAATTAAAATAGAATTGACAATATAATTATATAGTGATATAATTATAATATAAATTATTGAATTTTTTTTAAAATCACTTATTTTATCGGAGAAAATATGGAATCTAATGAAAAATTTCGCGGTCAGACTGACGGTATAATTTTATTTATATTATCTAAGGGTGAACGCCATGCTGATGAACTTAAAGTTATTATTGACGAATATTTTGCAGGTGTTAAAATTGGCACTTTATATTCTATAATTGCAAGGCTAAAAACACAAAATTTAATTTCTGAATATCGTGCAAGTTCAATAAACGGCTCTAGAAGAAAGTATTTTAAATTAACTGAAAAAGGTGAAAAAGCCTATAACGTAAACTACGCTAAATTGTTTGAGGGCTTAAATATTGAACTTAATAAAAACGATTATACGGTTGATGATAGCATTCTAGAAGATAGTTCTAATAATCTTGAAATTGAAGAAGAAAAAACGTCTACGTATAAAGCATTTGAAGAAGTAACTGATTCTAATTCTATTTACTCTCAAATGATTAACGATTCCGTAACCACTAACGATTTTTCAGGAGATATTGATTTTTCTTCATTAGAAAGTAACGTTAATTATGAAGAAAATAAAAGTAGCGATAATAAAAGCGATTTTATCCCCTACGATACCGATTTATCAGTCCAAACGGTTGAAGAAACTGAAGTTAATTTAGATAGCGTAATGAATTCAAGTTATGAATATAAATCAGTACTATCTAAACTATACCCTAAAAAATTACCATCTGATATACAAGAAGAAGTTAACGATAATGACATTTCCGATAACGTAGTATTAAAAGAATTTAATGAAAACAACGCGAATTGGAATGAAGTTTACGAACTTGCTGAAAAAGAAGGAATTAAAATTAGAACTTCTTCGGATACGAATAGGTATCAAGGCAGTAAAATTTTAGTTTCTAAACTTCTTGCCTGCTCTTCTTTTATCAGTTTAATTTTCGCTTTGTTGGAATACTTATTATTAACTGCAATTATTCCTAACGTAAAGTTTAACGGCAGTGAATTTTTAGTAATAACTTCACTATTTGGCTCAGTATTTTTATTATTACTTATTAATTTTTTAGTAAATCCGTTTATGCAGGTTAAAAATCTTCCTAAGTTTATTAACGTTATTGAAATTGCTTTAATTATTTTAATATCAACCGCTATTATTGCTTTTTCTATTTCTGTAATTAAAGAAATAGATTATGCAAATAATCAAATGCTATTTACTAATTTAATTTTACCTATCGTGCTTGCGTTTGATATAATGATATTTGCGATTTTTACTTACATTTTATCAAAATCCGAGTATTTTGAATCGCTATAATTTTATAATCGTGTTACAAATTAAAAGCGTATAAAAAATCTACCGAAATTCTTCGGTAGATTTTTTATTTAATAACTTCAAAACTTTCGCCTTGTAAAAAGTCAGGCAAGTCTTCCCCTTCAATATCGCCAAGTTCAAAATCATCATCATTATTAGTATCAGTATCTTGCACTTGCTCTTTTATTTCATTATTAGTAAGGTTAACGTCTTTTTTAAGTGGAATATTATCTAAAATATCAATTTGACCTTCTTCTTGACCTTCTACGTAAGTATCTTTTTCAAATAAGTAACTACTATCAGTGCTTGGGCTTCTAAGTTTAGCAATTCTATCAAGAAGTTCATCGTAATCAGGAAGTTCATCTAAATTAGATATTTGAAATCTTTTTAAAAACTCGTCAGTTGTGCCGAATAATACGGGTTTACCAACGGTATCTTTTCTTCCAACAACTTCAATAACTCCAAGTTTAAGTAAGTTTTGAAGAGCAAATTCACTATTAGAACCACGAAGTTCTTCAAGGTCTATTCTAGTAACTGGCTGTTTATAAGCAATTATTGCAGCAACTTCAAGCATACTTCTTGATAGTTCGCGCATTTTAATTGGACTTAATACTGCTGAAACGTCGTCAGCGTATTTAGGATTAGAACAAAATTGCAATTTTTTATTAAAAATTAATAAATTAATACCACTTTCTTCATCATATTTATCTTGCAAAATTTTAGCAGCGGACAATACTTCTTTTTCAGAAACGTTAGATTTTTCAGCAATATCTTTGACTGCTACGGCATCGCCCGAAACAAAAAGTAATGATTCAATTATATTCGCTAAGGTCTTCAATTTGTGTTCCCCCGTTCTCGTTAATTGTAAGGATTATATCTGAAAAAGTTTCGTCTTGAGTAAAAGTTAAAAATTGGTGTTTAAGAAGTTCTAAAAGTGCTTGGAAAGTAGTTATTACTTCACTTTTAGTTGAATAACCAGTAAACAAATCGTAAAAACTAACGCTTTTATTTTCAATTAAGGTGTTTTTTATAAAAGTAATTTTATCGGCAACCGTAAATACTTCTTTAGGAATTTCCTTTTGCTTGTTTTCAATAGTATCTTTTACGTCTACGCGCCTTAAAAGGTCGGTAAAAGCGTTTAATAAACTATCCAAGTTAAACACGTCGTTATAAACGATTTTAACGTCAAAAGCATCGTCATTAGGCGCTTTATAAAACCTATTAGTATTTTCACGTTCTTTTAATTTGTCAGCGCTTTCTTTTAGGAGTTTATATTCTTCAAGTTTTTGAATTAATAAATTTCCTTCTTCTTCGGCTTCCATCATCGCTTCTTCGTTAGGAATTATTGCTTTTGCTTTAATTTCAATGATTGTTGCAGCCATTGATAAATATTCGCTTTCAGTTTCCATATCAATATCAGAATTAGAAACGTATTCTAAAAACTGACTAGTAACCTCCGAAACGAAAATATCTTTAATATCAATTTCCGCTTGCTTAATTAAATGTAAAAGCAAGTCGAGCGGACCTTCAAAGTTAGATAATTTAGTTGTATAATCTACCGTTGACTCAAAGTTACCCAAAATAACTCTCCTTTATAATTACTATATTATTTTAATACAATTAATAAAAAAATGCAAGAACTTAATCAAAAGTTCTTGCTTATTTAGTATATTTTAGCGCATTTCTTTAACTATATCTTGTATATAATCAATAAATTTCTTACTTTCAACGTTTTCATTTGATATAATTTCAACCCTGCCAACTTCAACGCCGTCTTTATAAATTATAGAAGTACCTACTTTATCACCTTTTTTTATAGGTGCCTTTACGTCTAGGAATTCGTTTACTATCTCTAAATTTTGTTTTTGATTTTTCTTAGAGAAAATATAAAAGTTTTCTTTACTTATTATCTCAATTTCTTCCTTTTTACCCTTTAAAATTTTTAGTTTATTTTCAAAAGGCACGGAACTATCTATAACGCATTTATTAGAGTAATTGTTAAAACCTTCGTTGAACATATCAGATATACGTTTAAACCTGGTTTTAGACGTATCTGCACCAATTACGGTTGCTACAAGGCGCATATTTCCCCTTTTTGCAGTTGCCGTTAAGCAAAACCCTGCTTCGTTTGTAAAACCGGTTTTACCACCGTCACAGCCTTCGTAATATCTAATTAACTTGTTGGTGTTAGCCATTTCAGTTTTATTTTCTTTATGCTCTATATAATCAAGCCAAATTTTAGATGATTCAAAGTATTTATCGTAACTAATTAAGTTGCAAAAAATAGTGCCTATATCTTTAGCGGAAGAATAATGCATAGGTTTTGGAAGCCCCGTGCAGTTTTGGAAGCAAGTGTTTGTTAAACCTAGAGCCTCCGCTTCTTCGTTCATTGCTTTTACGCATTCTTCTTCACTTCCGTATAATCTTTCAGCAAGAGCAACGCTAGAGTCGTTTGCTGAAGCAACTACAATGCTCTTAACTAAATCTTTAACTTTGTAATTTTCACCGGCAACTAAAAAAACTTGAGAGCCACCCATTGACGAAGCGTTTTCAGAAATTGTTATTTCTTCTTCAAAGTCTAAATTGCCCTGCTTTTCATTTTTATAAATTAGATTTAATAGCATAATTTTAGTCATACTAGCAATAGGAAGCCTAGCGTTTTCATTATAAGAAGATATAACGGTTTTGCTATTATAATCTATCAAAAACGAAGCCTTTATATTGCTATTACTTGCCTTTACGTTATTAAAATTAAATAAAGAAAAAGCAAGCACGACAAAAACTAATACGCTTAATAATAATTTTTTCTTCATTTGAACTCCTTATCTACTATAATATTTTTAGCGAAATTTGTAGAATTATACTTAAAAGTAAAAATTAAAAGGTCGTAAAATGCAAATAGTTAAAAACCATTCTAAAATTATACCAATTAATGCTAATAAGATAGAAATAATTGCTACCTTTATAGTTAAATTCACGCGCTGATTTTTATCTTTACAGTTATTAGAACTTATAAGTAGTATAAATAAAATTATAGCGATAGTCGTAAATAAGTTTTGAATAAGCGATAAAAATAAAAACAGTAAAATTCCATTAAAACCAAAAATAATAAATAAGCATTTTAAAGAGATAGATAATACAAACCCTTTATAAAATACAAATATAAAGTTGACGTAAACGGTAAGATTATTGAAAGCTAGAAGTATTACGGGAATAAATAGAAGTATTAAATTTAGTATTCTCTTTATAAAAAAACCAAAAGTATTAGACGACGG
The DNA here is from genome assembly GCA_045603725.1 of Christensenellaceae bacterium. Classification (GTDB taxonomy): domain Bacteria; phylum Bacillota; class Clostridia; order Christensenellales; family Borkfalkiaceae; genus HGM11412. Next base: position 6,626 of record JAZUMP010000070.1, on the reverse strand, counting down.
AAGAAGTATTAACGAATAAAAATTAACGGCGTATTCTTCGTAAAACGAGATATTTGCACTAGAATTAAAAATTAGCCCCAATATAATGCCTATTAGATAAATCGAGCCACCAATAACCAATATTATACCGTTATTTTTTATTTTAATAATTATTTCATTTATAAATTTATGCATAAGATTTCTCCATTAAAAATATATGAAGAAGTCTTAAATTTTATTTATTTAAATCGCACGCTTTTTCGTATAAATAAAAAAGTTCGGTTAAAACCGAACTTAGAATATTAATTTTTTAGCATATTGTATATAGAAATTCCATATCCACGAGAACTATCGTTTAAAAATACGTGCGTTACAGCACCAACGAGTTTATTGTTTTGAATAATAGGGCTACCAGACATTCCTTGTAAAATACCACCGGTTTTAGAAAGTAGGTCTTTATCAGTTATTTTTATAACAAGGTTTTTATTATTCCCTTCTCTATAATCGGTTTTAATAATATCTATATCGTATCTTTTAGATTCTTGGCCGTTAATAGTTGAAACGATTTGAGCCTTTCCTATAACTGCCTTTCCGGTTTGAATTTTTAAGTAGTCAAGTTCGTTAAAATTATTAAACTTACCAAATAATCCAACGCTTTTATTTTTAGAAATAGTCCCTATTGATTTTTCTCCAATAAACATACCCTTAAGTTCACCTGCTTTCCCGCGTGATGCTTTATTTACGCCAATTATAGAGCAATCGTAAACTTCTCCAGCAACTATATCGTAGGTTTTACCGTCTTGATTTGCTACGGGATGACCAAGCGCGCCAAAATTACCCTTTTCATCTATATAGGTAACGGTACCTAAACCTTGTAAATCTTCCCTTAATAATACTCCTATTCGATAAATGCCGTTAACGTCTTTTTCAGGAAAAATATCGCATAATTTAATACTATTATTTCTTAAAATTTCCGTTATAACGAATCCACCTTTATATCCGTTTAAAATTAAAGTCAAATCGCTTGCCGTATTAATATCTTTTCCATCCATTGATAAAATAACGTCCCCAATTTCCAATCCTGCGCATTTAGATGGAGAAACGACGCCATCGTCCGTTAAAACATCCGTTATACCAACTACGGTTGCTCCGCGCGTCTTTAAATTAAATCCGCAAGTATGCCCACCCAAATATAAATAATTTTCCTTTGCATATACGTTATTTGATGAAATAGTAAAGCAAAATATTAATAAAACAACGCTAAAAATTGCTAAAAGTTTAAAATTTTTCTTCATAATATTTAGTATTTGCCAAAATTAATTAGTTATGTAAAACAACTAGAATTATTCTAGTTGTATTTTGAACGCGATTTAAATATTAAGGCGAATAAATAACCAAAAACGATAGCCGAAGTAACTCCTGCCGATGCTGAACAAAGACCACCGGTAATTGCGCCAAATAAACTACTTTTTGCGCCTTTAATAGCCCCTTCAGCAAGTAAATAACCAAAACCTGATATTGGCACGGTTGCTCCTGCTCCTGCAAAATTAACTAAATGTTTATATAATCCAAGTGCTTGAAGCACTAATCCACCTAACATAAAGTAAACGAGAATTTTACCCGAAGTTAGTTTTGTTTTGTTTATGATAAATTGAGCAAGCGTACATATAAGCCCACCAACTATAAACGCCTTTATATAAGTTAAAATCATTTCAATCATTATTAGCCTCCAAACAAATTACGTGTGATATAGATGGGATTGACTCGCCTTGTTGAGAAGAAACGGTAGACAAAAGTGCACCGGTCGCCGCAAATAATACCTTTTTAAATTCCCCCTTTTTAATTTTAGGATAAATATAACTTGCCATAACTACCGTTCCACAACCTGCACCACTACCACCTTGAAAGTCTTCTTCATCAAGATTGTAGATAAGTTCACCAGAGTCAACGTGATTATAAATATCATAACCACTTTTATTCATTAAATGTTTAAGTAGTCTCGTACCTAAAGCGCCTAAATCACCTGTTAAAATCAAATCGTAGTCTTTAGGTGTAGTCTTTGTTGCTAAAAAGTGATTTGTTAAGGTAGAAGCCGCGCCAGGCGCCATAGCGGCACCCATATTATTTGCGTCGGTTACTCCAAAATCAACAACCTTTCCAATGGTAGCCGAAGTAATTACAGGGTATCCTTTAACGAAAGGCTTGACTAGGTAGGCACCTGCACCCGTAGTCGTCCATTGTGATTGTGGTGGACGAATAGCACCTAGTTCAAGTGGGTAGCGGTACTGTCTTTCAGCAGTTGCGTAGTGGCTTCCTGCAGCACAAATAACGTTGTTAAAATTTTTTGTATCTACAAAAGTAGCGCCTAAAATTAAACTTTCGGTTATTGTTGAGCACGCACTATAAACCCCTAAAAAAGGATTGTCAAAATCACGTGCCATAAAGTTGGCTGAGATTATTTGATTTAATAAGTCGCCTGAAATTATAAGGTCGATTTCATCTTCTTTTAATTTTGCTTTTTTAATCACATTACTTACTGCAGTAGAAAGCATTTTACACTCGGCCTTTTCATAAGTTGATTCCGAAAATTTATCGTCATCTAATCCAATATCGTAGTGATTGCCAAGTTTTGATTGTTTTTCTTTTGGTCCAACGATAGAAAAAGTTTCAAAAACGCATGGTTTATTTTGAAAAAATAAAGTTCCTTTATAATCTTTCATTTTACTCCTTAAATCAGTTTTAATAAGTTTAAAATATAGTAAACTAAACCCGTTGATACGCTTCCAATAACCCCAAAAACAATAATTGGTCCTGCAATCGTAAACATTTTAGCAGCAAGTCCGTAAATAAAACCTTCTGTTTTAAATTCCATTGCAGGCGAAACTATTGAATTTGCAAACCCGGTTATTGGAACGATAGAGCCACCACCTGCGTATTTGCCAATTCTATCATAAATGCCAAGCCCTGTTAAAAAAGAACCTAAAAAAATCATTACTATTGAAGTCGCTCCTGCTAAAATATCTCCATATAAATTAAACCAATACATAAACATAAACCTTACGAATTGCCCTATTAAGCAAATAACGCCACCAACCCAAAACGCGTGCCAAAGCGTTTTAAATTCTTTAGTTTTTGGAGCAATTTGTTTAACGTAATCTAAATATTCTTTATTATAGTTTTGATTGTTTTTCCCAGTCATTATCTTTCCCCTTATATACGCTTTCTTTAGACGTAGAATTAAATATTTCTTCTACTAAAAATTCTTTAGATTTTTTCATATAATTATTATTTTCAAATATTTTTAAAAAATGCAAAAAAGATAAAATAAAAGCACCTATCATTTGATAAGTGCTTTGAAAATATCTAATAAATTGTTGTCTAAAAAATTTAATGCAGTTTCTTCAAGTTCTTTTGGGACTCCGTAATATGCTCCTGCAATACTACCGGTTATTGCTGCTAGAGTATCACTATCGCCACCTAACGATATTGCTATTCTAATTGCATCTTCAAAATCACTACTTTCAAAGAACGCTTGCAACGCTTGTGGAACGGTTTCTTGGCAAGTTTCGTTAAACTTATAATTTGGTCTTATTTCATCTATAGTAAAATCTAACTTATAATAATTTTCTATTATGTACTTTCTAATTTGTTCTTTAGTGTAGCCGTTCTTTGTTAAAAATATGCAAACTGCAGTAGCTTCTGCACCTTTTAACCCCTCGTAATGATTGTGCGATATTTTTGTTACTTCGTAGGAAAGCCTTTTAACTTCGTCAATGTTTTTTGCTTTTATTCCACAATAAGCAACTCTCATAGCCGAGCCGTTTCCGTAACTGTTATAAGGTTTTGGATTGTTTGCAAAAATCCAACTATAAAAACTTTTACCATACCCACAGTTAGGATAAAGCCTGCCTATTTTTTGCATAGAAATTATAGTTTCTTCAGATAAAGTTTCGATATTTATATTTTCTTTAATTGCTTTTGCTACGGCTAAAGTCATAACGGTATCGTCTGTAAAATAACAATCGTTACTAAACAACTTAAAATCTTTTTTGTGATAATTGTTAAATTCAAACCTAGAACCAGCAATATCTCCTATAATTGCCCCAATTAAACACATATTTTAAATCCTTATACTTTTTTTTAAAAAATTATAAATTAAATTATATATAATGTCAATATTTCCGATAGAATAAACTTTATCTCTTGTGTAATTAGCAATTTTCTTTTGAACTTGTCCGTCGGTTAAAGTTCTTGACTTTTTAGAGTATTTATTGGTGTCTGAAGAATTTTTAAATTATTGTTGACTTTTTCTTCAGTATTGAGTATACTACTAGTAGAATCGGATTTATTGTTAACAATTTCCAACCACTCATGCAGTTGGCGATTAACTTGCAATAAGTCCGATTTTTCATATTTTACCGAAACGTCAATTACAACGCTATCCGTTCCTAAATTACCTTCAATTATTGTGTTAATAATTTTCTCGGTTTCCGTTTTAGAATAAACTTTTAGTTTTGTGTAGTTAGCAAGTTTTTTATTTTGTACACCATCTTTATGAGAGAAACGAAGATTTTTAGAAAAATCATTATTTTTTCGTGCAACCTTAAAATGATTATATACATCCATAGAAAAAGTATCATCAAAAATTTGATTGACATCTTGAAGAAAATCAGCTATATTATATCTATAAGTCGTACCTGATGGAAGGGCAACCTTGCTTTTAGCAATGACCTGACCTGTTGGTCGTCTTATTTTTTTGCATTAAAAGAGAGTTTTTAATCTTTCTCTTCCACTATCTGCATTTTTTGTAAAAATTCCGCTTTCGTTATTTTCGGATTTTCTTGTATTAAACTGACCGCCATTTTTATATTGCTGTCCGATAACGCTTCCGCTATCGTTATCCAACTTAACCCCAAGCTTTCCAAATACTGCTCTATTTCCTCGATTTTTTTCATAAGACTCCTTATTTATTTTATTTATATATTTTTTCTTCTATCATTATCGCCATTTGCTATTTTATGCGTTAAAATAAAAAACTTAGTATCGTGAGCATTTATTGCGTATTCTAACGCAACGTTTTCATTACTTGTAAAGAAAAAGCCAAGTTTTGCATCACCTACACCCGTTGCACTTCCAAGATAGGTTTTATCAAAAGTATAAAATTCCCCTACTGTTCCGTGATAAACTACTCTTAAATTTCCGTTTTCATCAACTACTTTACTGTCTTTGAAGAAGTCTTGTTGCGCTTTGTTTAAAACTCGACCTTGACTGTCTTTGTGAGAAAATTTTATTTGGTTATTAGTTTTTGGGATTCCTTTAGTAATTCCGTTTCCGTCTTCGTTTTCTTGCACAGTTCTATCATTTTGTCTATTACTAAATTCCCATCCTCCGATGTTTTCGCTATTAAGCCCAGTTGCTCCATTGTGAATGTTGAATAATGTCTCTCCATACACATTAGTAGCAAGTTTCCATATTTCTTGTATTGAATAACCATAATTTGAAACTCCTTTATCAATATAATCAATTAAAATTTGAGCATCTCCGTCAAAAAAATTTGTAGCAACTAATACTTCTTTTGCATAAGGATTTGAAAATGCAATATCAGTAACAACTATTTTAGTTCCACTTATAGGAATTAAAATATTATCATCAATTTTAACAAATTTTGCGCCAGCAATATATTCTGCTCTTTTATTATACCATCGTTTCCATTCTTGTGTTGTTAACAAATTTTTTATTTTTGGATTATAATATTTTTGAAAATTTTCACCATCATCGTTTATTTTATTAGAATACCTTATTTCGCTTGAATTGTCAAGTTCGTTGTCTTCTGAAACGTCATCATTAAAATCTTCTGCTTGATACCCTTTCTCTTTAAGCCAAGATTCTCTTTTATCTTCTGAAAGTTTTTGGTATTCTTTTTTTTCTTTATCGTATTGCGCTTTTAATTTATAGCCTTTTTCTTCAAATGCTTTGCGGTCCTTACCTAACCTTGAAAGTGCGCTTTCAAACATTTTTTCTGCTTTTTGTAATTTTTCAATAGTTTCTTTATTAGCGTTAGTTCCTTTAAACGCTTTAATAAAATCTTTAATTCTATTTAAAATCTTTTGAGCAAGCGTTCTATTTTCCCTTGCTAACCTATTAATAGATTCTTCATTACCTAATAATTCTTCAGTAATATGCGATACAACTTCTGTGTATACATAATTATCTCTTTCAGTTAACGTTTCAGAGTTTTTTACTTTATTAAGTGCAGTATCAATTTCTTCACTAGAAATTTTATATTCCGCATTTAAGATTTTATTTTTAGCATTTGATGATGCTGGCTTAATTGTATTAATAGTTTTAGGTGGAGTTGTTTTACTTGTATTTGGTATTATTTTTCTTAAATATGAAGACAAAATGTTAGACATCCCAGTCATTGGTTGGCTTTTACATCTCATAGGTTCATTAATTTCAGGATGTTTTATAATTTTATTAATACCATTTGCGTTTTTAAAATCACTATTTGAATCGTTGTTTGATAAAATAAAAAAATAATGAATATCTTTTTTATTTTATACTGTATCTTATTAAGATACTTAATCGGCAAAAAAATTACATCTATTTCTTCAGCCGTTAATGAATATCTCTCTTTTATTTTGTCA
>JAZUMP010000069.1:0-13734 GCA_045603725.1 Christensenellaceae bacterium | reverse complement strand
CCATTCGTATTATCTGGTAAATATCCTGATAACCACGCTTACGTTGCTGACGGTATGCTTAACGCTTTATTAAAAACTGAAGAAAATATGATAGCAATGAAGAACTTTAGTGCTAGCGAGTTTGAAATTGTAACAGGTTATGAACCAAACTCTGAATTATGGGGTCAAAGTTACATTCAGGTTCCAAAAACGGCAAAAGTTCCTGTAACTGAATCTCAAGGTTATTATACAACTTGGTCGGCAGCAAAATATTACACCGTTGCATTCTGGAAGTTGGCGGTTACTAAAAACTGGTTCTCTAAGTCAGTTACTACCGACGCATCACACATTGACGCGCAAGCAGACTTTATCTTCAGTGGATACGATACGAATCGTGACCGTTCAGCATTCTTAATTGAAGCTTCTTACTGGTTTAACGAATCAACTGAAAGAAACAATTTTAACGACTTTGATAAGAGTAAATATTCAATTACAGCCGCTGAAAGAGAAAAACAAATTAAATGGTTCTCACTCCCACGTGAGTATGAAGGAACGGTTACTGAAGGCAACGGTACTCCTGAAGCGTTTATGTATTCTGGTTCTGGCTCAATTTCTTTATACAACGCGTATTATAAAGATAGCCCTGAAGATATGAAAATGATCAAAGCGTGGATTCAATTCTTCTATACGGACGATAATCAAAGATATTTCTTAAATTCAACTGGTATGGGGACAGTGTTAGACCTTGGCGACGATTCAGATGCTAGCGTTTTCAATGATAGGCCGTTCTATAAAGATTTGTTTGCAAGGCAACAAGATGGTGCTGTAATTAAAGGATTAATAACCAGCCCAATAGCTACCAATTATCCGGATTATTTCATGCATCACGGCTGGGGTACTTGTTGGACGGACTTAGCTCCAACTGGTGACCTTAACCTTTACACAGGCTTTAAGAGTAGAGGTGTTTCCGTAAAAGCTGCGTTTGAGAGAAATATGATTACTAAACAAAATTGGGGTGGTATTTGGCAAACAAGTGCATCTGACGGCATGCCTGCAACTGCTGCTAAAGATAAAGACGGTAATGAGATTGGCTATAAATCATAACTAAAGGTATTGGCAATTAGTTTTTAATAGTCAAAGGCTAAAATTAAATAAAATCTTAAATTAGAAGAGCGTTTTACGGCTAATGATGTAATAACGACTCTTCTAAAATGGGTTTTACAATATATTACTTACGGACAATTATAAGGAGAATTTAAATGGAAAATGAAATGATGAACGGTCAAGAATCGTTAGAAGCGGTAAAACCCCGCTATTTAATGACTAGGCAGACCAAAAGGCTTATTTTCTATATATGTACGATAGCGCTGTTTATTGTAGAAACGTTAATTTTCTATGTTTACGTTAATGCGAGTTCTTTTGTGCTTGCATTCCAAACGTATGAAAATACGTTTTCCGGATACAAGGCTAGTTTTGCGGGCTGGGATAATTTTAAACATATAATAGACGTGCTTTCTAGGACGGAAAATGGGGGTATGTTGAAGAACTCGTTGTTAATGTATTGCTTTACAATAGGGTTTTCAATGCCGTCTGCATTGTTTATTTCGTACTACATATATAAAAAGATGGTGTTTTCGGGGTTCTTTAGGACTATACTTTTCTTGCCTACGGTTATATCGGGCGTAGTTATGGTTTGTATATATAAATATATGGTTAACGATATTTATATGATTATATTTAATCAAGATACAGGTTTACTTAAAGGTGACGTTGATACTGCGGTTTATGCCGTAATTGGTTATATGATTTGGATGGGTTACGGTTCAGATATACTTCTTTATACCGGTGCAATGAGCGGTATAAACGACTCTATTGTAGAAGCATCTCAACTTGACGGGTGTAACGCGATACAAGAATTTTGGTTTGTTACGTTACCTTCCATTTTCCCAACGCTTATTACGTTTATCGTTACAGGATTAGCACACGTATTTACAAATCAAATGATGTTATATACTTTCTGGGGTAAATCTGCACCTATAACGTGTGTTGGTTACTTTATGTATATTAACAACACGTTGTCGCCAGGTCTTGTTCAAAATGAAGGCGCAGACCTTTTAGGTGGCGGTTATTTAACGTATACTCAACTTTCGGCGATGGGCTTAATGGTTACGGCAGTAACTTTACCGGTTGTTTTAATCGTTAGATATTTGCTTAACCGTTTTGGACCTAGTGTAGACTAAGAGGAGGATGTTATGGTTAAAAGTAAAAAAACTGCTTGGTATTCAGGAATATTAAAAGTTTTAAAAAATCCGTTATTTTTAATAATGTTTTTATTCCTTTTCTTGTATTCCCTTAGCGTTCTTTTATCGCTTGGTTGGGGTCTTATGACGTCGTTTAAAGAAAGAGTAGACTTTCTTTCTAACGGTCCACTTGCTTGGCCTGACTTCAATTACTGGGAATTAAATAAAGGAAACTCGGCTTATAAGAATTACGATAATCCTTTTGGTAACTATACAAAAGTTTTAATGGAGTCTGAAATTAAAAAGACTGTTTCTTGGGTAAAAGGTTGGGGTTCTCATACTGAACTTGTGAAGAATCCTATTCGTCTTAATATGACTGACTATATTATGAACTCGCTTTTATATGCGGGTGTTGCCAGTGTATTAAAAGTAACAGGTCCTTGTATAGTTGGTTATTTATGTGCTAAGTATAAATATAAATTCTCGTCTATCGTTTATACGTACGTTATTTTCGTAATGGTTACGCCAATTATTGGTACTACTACCGCTATGCTTAACCTTACAAGGCAACTTGGTTTATACGATAACTGGTTTGGTTTATTTGCTAGAAGTTTCGGTTTCGGTGGTATGTACTTCCTCGTATTCTATGCTTTCTTTGAGAGTGCTTCAAACTCTTATGCGGAAGCAGCAGAAATTGACGGTGCTTCACAATTTAGCGTATTATTTACGATTTACGTTCCACTTGCAATGACAATGATTGGAACGGTAGTTTTATTAAACTTCGTTGCTGCATGGAACGACTATAACACTGCACTTTTATATATGCCTTCACACTTAACTTTGGCATATGCAATATGGTACTTCTCTAGTACGGGTGCTTCTCATAACGACTCGGTTCCATATAGAATTTCAGCAGTTATGATTCTTGCTATTCCTATCGTAATTATATTCTTAATTTTCAAAAATAAATTAATGGGTAACTTATCGATGGGTGGCTTAAAAGAATAGGATTTAAAGTCTAAAGTGCAAAAATACACACTTCGCTATAAAATTATAGCGAAGTTGTGTGCTCTAAAAAAATAAATCAAATAATTCCTTTCTATATATAAATAATAATATATATAAATATTATAAGTAAAACGGCTTAAAAGCCTAAATAATTTAAGTTGACAATAGATAACGCTAACTCAGCATACGGCGTTATTAAATAAATCTAAAATATATAAGGAGAAAAATATGATAAAAAAGAACATTAAAAAATATGCTCTGTTTTGTCTAATAGCGGTACTTGCATGTACTATGGGTGTTTTAATAAACACTCCCCTTAACGAAGTTAAGGGAGCTACGGTTTCTTTTGAAATCGAAAACGTGCAAGACGTTAACCGTGTAGGAACGGAAATTACATTAAGTAATGAAATTGCCGTTGAATACAATGGTAGTAGCGTTATCTTTTCTAACGGCTCGATTACCTACCCTAATGGCAAAACTTACGGCGTTGGGAAACACAAACTCAGCGACATAGGAAGTTATTATATAAGATATTATTATAAAGACGGCAACGTTATAATCACTGCAGAAAAAGTTATTGAAATCACTGATTTGTATTATAATTTATCGTCAAGCGCTGGTTCGATAACAACTGTTACTGCAGAAGAAAGCGTTGGGAAAACGTTAAAAGTTAACTCGGATAATGTTCTTATTAATAATCAAGACGGTTTAATTTTAAGATTAAACGAAGGTACTGAGTTTGTCTATAATAAACCTATTGATTTATCTAAAACTAATGCGGAAGGTTTTGCTGAAATCATCACGGTTAGTTATAGAACTGACGAAATGGATATAATTCCTGAAAATTGGAAATACGATGACAAAGGCAAAGTTGTTGACAGTAGTTATTATTCAATAGTTAAAGATATTGCAAATGATTGCTTTATCAAACTTACTGATGCTTACGACCCTAATAAATACGTTGTATTTAAGTCACAACGTTCAAGGAAGACGGGGAATACCGCTGGTCTTAGTTATCAGATGGCTGTTCAAGCAGGTGCTGCAGGTCAAGCTACGTCTGGTAGTATTAAAAAAGCATCTGGTGGGGCTAACTTTAGTTCCGTAATTTCTGAAATTAACGGGGAAAGATATAATACTTACATGGGTTGGAACTATGGTTGCTACTTAAACGGTGCGTATCTTACAAGTAACAATGCGCAACAAAAAGGTATTTCTTGGGGTTACGACTATAAAACAAACATAGTTTACGCAAAGGCTCATGGCGGTTGGAACGTAATTACCGAACTTGATAACCCTGATATTTATCCCGGCATTGAGTTTGAAGGTTTTACAACTGGTGAAGTTTATCTTTCAATCTACTGTTCTAACTATTCTTCTGCAGACGCTGCAAGAGTTGACGTTATGTCAATCGACGGTCAAAGCGGTAAAGAACTTGTAGACATGTATGGTAAATCAGGCAGGGTTGACTTTGCTGCTCCTGAAATCTTTATCGATTACGAAGAAACTTATGATAACACTATTTATGCTCCATTTGGCGCAGAAGTAGAACTTCCTAAAGCTTTCGTAAAAGAAATTTTCTCTGATGGTAGTTATAGTGTAAACGTTTATACTAACTACAATACTGATTATAAAACTTTAGTTACTACTAAAAACAACAAACTTAAATTAACTAAAAATACTTTATACACTGTTGAATATTCGGCAACTGACTCTAGCGGTCAAGTAGGTAAAGCTATTATGAATATATGCCCTGTTGTTGCCGAAGAATGTATTTGGGTAGAAACTGAGAAGTTGACTACGGTTGATGCGGGCGAATACGTTACTTTACCTGAATTTGCTATTAAAACTATCAATAATAAAGATAAAATCAAATATTCGGTTAAAGTAGTTGGCGAAAAAGAAACGTTTGAGTTTAAATCTAACGATTATACTTTCCGTCCTAACTACGTAGGCAAGTATAAAGTTATATATGAATTTAGCGATAATGCATATAGTGGCGTTTACGAATACGAATTTGAGTCGGTAGCCTCAAATAAAGTTAAGTTTATTTATAGCCCTGTACTTCCAAGATACGTTGTTTATGGCGAAACTTATTGCTTTGAAGATTTAAAAGGTTTAGTTTATAGCGCAAACGGCGTCCAAGAAGTTTCTGCAGACGCCTATATTAGCGTTGACGGTGGCGATTTTACTAAATTAACTAGTCTTGACAACTATAAAATTACTGCAAAAAATAATATTAGAATTAAATTTGCCAAAGACGGTTCCGAATCACAAATTAGCGAAGCGAAAGTTATTACTAACACTATTCTTAACCCTATCACACAAAACGAAGAAGTGTATAGAGTTTATAAATACTTTGTTGGTGATTTTAGCGTAAAAGATGAGTTCAACGATAAAGGTAGACCAGCAACAACCGATATGACTTATACCACTAATCAAATTGGTGGAAATCAAACTTTATCATTTGTAAATATCATTGACGTAGATAAATTAGTATTCCAATTTAAACCTGGAACTCAAACAAATTACTCTTGCTTAAACGTTGTTTTAACTGACGTTTACGATAGTAAAAATAAGTTAGAAATTAAATTCTCGGTTAAAAGTGGTAGTTACGCTGCATCTATAAATGGCGTTGAAAAAATAGTTAGCACTTCTATTAATGAAGAATATATTTGCTCAATTGAATATAATAGAGCAACGAAACAAATAGTTATAAACGAACAAAAATTTGATTACGGTTTTGAAGGTTTTGTTTCTAACCTTGCCCATCTTGACGTTGTAATGGAAAAGGTTATGTCTTATTCTTCAATTACAATAGAAAAAGTAGGTAATCACGTATTTAGAGGAACTAAGAGAAAGGATGATATTGTTCCTGTTATTGACGTTGTTACAAGTGACGGTTCTTATGAAATAGGCTCAACTGTAACGCTTAACGCTCCAGTGTTTACAGACGTTATTTCTCAAATTGACAAGTCTAAAAACTCTGTAGTAATTCAGCACGATGACGGTACTGTTATTGAAGTTAAAGATATAACTAAATCTTATGATTTAAATCTTGATAAATACGGCACGTATACAATTATTTATTCTACGGCTGACACTTCAGGAAATGAAAACGAGTATCGTTATTCTATATTCGTTACTGATAAAGAAGCGCCGGAAATTATTGTAAATAATTACGCTGAAGATACTATTGTCGTTGTTGATTATTTATCAATATTTACGGTAGATTACTCTGTAACTGATAATACTACAGCTAAAGAAGATATAATTGTTTCTCTTGTATTAGAAAATTTAGAAACAGGCGAAAGAAAATATCAAACTTCTGCAACTGAGGTTGTATGTAATAAGGTAGGCGAATTTGCTGTTCGTATCGTTGCAACTGACGAATACTTCAACTACTCGTCTAAGACTATTTATATAAGAGTTGAAGGAGGTAAATAATAAATGAAAAGATTATTTAGAACCTTAATATTATGTATATTAGTGCTTTCAATTATGACTTCTGCTTTTGCGTGTGGTAAAGACGATGAAGTAACGGTTGAACCTGTAAAGAAACTTCATTATGAAGGCACTCATATTTACAATCAAACCGATACTGGTAAATATATCGTTAAAGACGGTGTTACGGACTATAAAGTAGTGGTAACAGCGTCCAACGATACTTATTTAAGCATTGCTAAAGACGATTTAGTTCTTTTATTTAAAGAAGCAACCGGTATAGAACTTGAAATTATAATTGATAATGGAAGTAACGTTAATTACACTCAAGACGCTAAATATATATCTCTTGGCAATACTTCCCTTGTTGAACAAGCGGGGATTTCTCCTGATGAATATTCGTGGGAATTACTTGGCGATGAAGGCGTTAGAATTATAACTAAAGGAAACACGATTTTCTTACTTGGCGCTAACGTTTTAGGCATATGTTATTCCGTTACGGTATTATATGAATTAATGTTCAACTTTGAAGCGTATCATAGAACTTGTATCTCTATAGATAGAAACGTTACTAACGTTCCTTTAATGAATTATGACGTTACAGACCTTCCTGACGTTGAGCAAGCTGAAGTTGCAGAAGCAATGGACTGGTATCAATCTGGCGACTCAAATGCACTCACGGCAATAGATACGATCTATTACGGTAACGACGCAAGAAAGCACGTAAATGCTCGTGGCGCAAGAGCAAAGAGTGTAAACTACAGCTTTACGTCCCTTCTTATGCCTGCTAAAGCTGACCCTTCTGACCCTTCATCGGAAGGTGGAACGGTTCACAACGTAATGGCTTCTTTCTTAAACCCTAAATATCAAAAGATTGAGCCGGAGTGGAAAAGCGATAGCGGTACTCAAGCATGCTATACTGCACACGGTGATGCAGATAGTTTAGAAAGATTTGTTGACCACGTTGTTACAGTAATTCAAGGAAACGTATTATTACATCCAACAGAACAATATCCGTTATATAAGGCAATATCTATGCAATGTACTGACGGTACTACAACTACTTGTATGTGTGAAGCTTGTTCAAGAATTGCCGAAATGAACAACGGCGCGTATATTGCTTCGCATATTATGTTCGTTAATAAAGTTAACGAAAAACTTCAACCATGGTTAGAAAGTCTTAAAGACGACCCTGAATTAAGCAAATATTACCGCCCTCAGTTCGAAGTGCAATTGTTTGCTTACAGTGTTACTACTCGACCACCTGTATATTATGATGAAGAAACTGGTGAACCTATTCCTTGTACGGACGAAGTAATTTGTGCTAAGGGAACGAATATTTTCCTTGTTTATCATAAAGGTTTTTACTCTATTTATGACGAACAAAATAAAATTACCATGGATTACTGGAGTGCTTGGAACAAGTTAACTCCTAACTCAGATTTATGGATGTGGTCGAACTCTGGCAACCACGCAGTCGTTGCGTTCTACGATAATTTAGCTTCGTTCGATAACGATTTCTGGGAAGTATGCGCATATTATGATTTTGATGAAGCGTATATAGCAAACCACTTTGGAGGTACGGCTACAACGTCTTTCCTTGACTTAGCGTTCTACGTTGGCAAGAAACTTAGATGGAACTGCCACTTAAATATGAACGAGTTAATAGAAAATTTCATGACTAATATGTACGGTGATGCTGCTGATATTATGACTGAGGTGTATGAAGACTTAAAAGTTTACTGGTATGGCATTAAAGCGAGATTAGAATCAAGAGGCGAATTTTCTTCAAACAGAACGTGGACTAAAGAACTTTGGACTGTAGATATTAACGTTTGGTGGTATGGCGAACTAGAAAAAGCAGTTAACAAAATTAGTTATATGAAAGACGTTGACGAAAACGAATATAAAGTTATGGTTCACAGAATTAGAATGGAAGAAATTGCTCCGTTATTCAACCTTATCGAACTTCACGGCAAGGGTAACCAACGTGAAATTACCGATGACCAACTCGTAATGTATAAAAAGGCTTTATACGAAGTTGCGCAATACCATCCACATATGAGACCAGGCTTTAACGAAGTTACAGGTACAGTTCTTTCAAGAACAGAAATCTAAAAAGGGGGATTAATATGAAAAAGATAATTATTAAAATATTAACTTTAGTGTTAGCGTTTACGTCTTTATTTGCATTAACTCTCTTTGCGGGTTGCGATTGTAGTGGATGTAATACTCCAGGTGAAGGCGTTATTCCAAAGCCTGAACAACAAATTGTTAAGACTTTTAAACTTGACACTAATCAATTAAATATGATTGTAGGTGACGAACATTCTTTCCGTCCAACCTACACTAGAGAAGAAGGAAAAACTGTAACTTACACGTCATCTAATCCTGACGTTGCATCGGTTAACGAAAAGGGCGAATTAGTTGCAATTAAAGACGGTACTACTAAAATTACCGCTACTTACGGCAATTTGTCTGACGAATGCACGGTAGGCGTATCTTTTGGTAACTATTTACCTGAATTAACCTTTGAAAACGGATTTTTAGACGTATATAACATTGGTTTAGACGGTGTTCCTTACACGTTTACTCCAGCAGTTAAGTTTAACAACAAAGTTTTCACTGACGTAGAAGCAACGTTTGAAATAGAAAACGATACTGTTGCAAAAATTGAAGATGCAAACGTTACTGCGTTAACTCTTGGCGAAACTAACCTTACGGTTACCGTTTCTTGGAGAGGGTTTACGATTGAAAAAGCCCCTGCTCTTCAAAAAGTTGTTAAAATTAAAACTCATAACGTTGCTAACTTTCTTATCAACGATAATTACTTTGACGTTTTAGAAATATCTTCGTATAACGGTGAATTTGCGGGCAATACGTATAGCAACACTCAAGACTTTAAAGTTTCGGTTGTTTATAATGGAAAAGTAATTGAAGCAAAAGCAAACGCTAGTATTGAAGATGCTTCCGTTGCTTATTTACAAAACGATAAATTAATTGCTAATAAAGCAGGTCAAACTACGATTACGTTTAGTTATAAAGACAGTTATAATGAAGTATTTACTTCTAACGTTGTAGTAGACGTTGTTCGTCCGATTGCAGATTCGGGTAAGACTTTTGAAAACTTCTCGGCTGCACACGGCTACTATAAAGATAGCGCAAACAACTACAAGAACGTGTCTATCATCAAAGAAATTTTCGGTAACGATGCAAGTAAAGTAATTGACGCTTATACTTTAGACGGTAAAGCTTTAACCGTTAGTGGAGATAAAGTTTTAAATGCTCCAAGTAAATCTACTGAATCTGTCTTAAATACGATTGTTTTAGCAACTCCAACTTATGCTTATTCTTGTCAAATCGAAACTTATGGCGCAATTCTTGCGAATGCTGAAGATTTACAAGCATTAAACGTTGGCTATACGTTTGATAAGGCTAAGTTTGATGCAATGCCTGAAACTTATCCTAGTCAAAAAGCAAGAAAAGTTGCTTACTTAGAAGCATGTGAAGCTGACCCATTCACTCATATTGACGGTTACGTTATATTAGTTAACGATATTGACGCTAAAGGTGTTGAAATCGTGCACGACGCTTTTGCCGTTGCTCCTACTATAAAAATTAAGTACACGGAAAAAGAAGAAGGAAAAGAATATAATTTCATTAGTGGCGAAATTGGTTTCCTTGCTGATGAAGTAGAAAATAAATTCGTAGCTTTAAATAAGGATGCTGCTATTAGTTATAACGGCAAAACTTATAATATTCCACGTGAAGGATATCCTGTTGTAGGTTCGTATTCTGCTGTTGAGAATAACGCTACTAGTAGCAATGGTAAAGTATATACTATGCACCATACCGGCTATACTGCTTCTTTCTTTAAAAAGATTGGCTTACTCGGTACGTTTGACGGTCAAGGTCACATAATTTATAACTTTACTTCTGACGAAACTAAAGTATACTACAAAGACGGCACAAGAAATACGTCTAGCACTAGAAACGGTGCAGGTTTATTTGGTGTTATAAACGCTGGTTCTGTAATTAAAAACGTTGCTGTTAAAGATTTCTTAGGCAAAGGCTCTATATTTGCTTATTTAGACCAATCCCCAATGGCTTCTGGTTCAAACAGTTATCATTATAATATGGGTGATATTTGGGACGGCAAAAATTCTTACGGTGACGCCCCACAAGCAAGTGGCAGAACACTTTTTGAAAACATTTACGTTTATTCTGAAACAGACGTTGCGTACGGTCTTTTATACGGAATCTCTCGTGGTTCTAGAGGTTCAAGTGTTAAAAACGCATTTGTTAACCTTCCAAACATTAAAGACAGGAGCGCATTAAAAGGTAACGGCGAACAGGATAAAGTTATTACTGCATTTTTAGGTGGTAGTGTTTATTATAACCACGGTACTACTTCAGCAGTTCCAACCGCTTCTAACGTATACGCTGTTATACCAGTAGAACTTTCTTTTGGTACTAGTTTCTCTGATTCGCTTGGAATCGTTTTAGGAACTTCATTAAAAGACCTTTACTCAAAAACTGCTAATATAAAAGGCGTTACTTATTCTTCAATGGCAGACGCTCTCGGTGGTACTGCTTTCTGGGAAACTGTTGACTTTAATAAGAGTGGTAAAGTAGATAAAGGGGACGTTGTTTATTGGAAAGGCCTTTACGGTTATTCTTATTATGACGTAACTAAAGAAAATATCACACTTTCTCAAGGTAGTAAGAACGCGACAGTAGGCTTATTAGACCTTTATGGTAACTCAGTAAATGCTTCAAAATATGAAGTTAAGTTCTCTGACCCAGATGCTCTTAAGTACGAAAACGGTGCTATTGCCGTTAATAAGTACATTTCAGGACAGCACACTGCAACGTTTATTATTGACGGGGCTAAATTAGAAGTTTCTGTATTTGTAGAAATAATTAAAGAACAAACTGCTTACTTGTCTCAATTAGACGGCGAAATCGTGTTCCCATACCTTACTGAAAACGAAATCGAAACGTTTAATAATCAACCAATATCTGTTGAAGGCAAGCAAACAACTGTAAGCGTTGTAGACGGTAAAGCGTTCGTTGATTTAAACGATTTAGGTATTGATGCGACTAAGACGATAAAAGAATCTTCTTATAAGAATGCAGTTATCGGTACTGGTAATAATAAAAATTACTTTGCGCTTAATTACGTAACTAAAGCGATTGACGAAGCAAGCGACTTTGAAGCATTAAGCATTGGCTTTACGTTCGATGAAACGGAATATAACGCTTTAACAAGCGACGCTGCAAGACAAGAATACCTACAAAACTGTCAAGAACAACCATTCGATTACTTTGACGGTTACGTAGTACTTGTAAAAGATATTGACTTTGACGCTAATAAAGACGGCAAGCAAGATTATGAAATTAAGCACGCAGCCGCAGTTACGGCAACTCAAAATGTAGGTGGCAAATATACTGCTTTAGATGAATTTGCGCTTACTTACGATGCTGAGAATGGCGTATTCAACGTATCAAAGAGTGCAACTCAAGAGGTTCATAAGGCTAATTGTGAAAAAGGTGTTATAACTGTTGGTGGTAAATCTTACTTATTCCCACATATCCGTACTTTAGAAGGTGAAACTACACCTAGAGCTTGGTTACTTACTAACTTATATAACACAACTGCTTTCAGCATTGGTTTCAAAGGTACGTTTGATGGTCAAGGTTACGTAATTTATAACCTTGATACTACTCAAAAGACAACTTATGCAGACTCGTGTGGTATCGTTACGGCTACTGGTTATGGCTTAAGAAAATACACGGGTGACGGTTTATTTGGTATTATCGGTGAAGGCGCAACAATAAAGAACTTTGCACTTTCTAACGTTAACTTAGATAAGACCGCCGCTTTAGCTGCAATTAACGTTGCTCCAGCTTCTGGAAAGTCTAACACTACGTTTGAAAATATTTATATAAGTGATGAAAGAGCGCATGATGACTTCTATGGTGCATTGTTTATAGTAGGCAGATATAGAACGCCAATAATAAACAACATTGTAATAAATATTCCAAACGCTACAATAGGTGCTGCAAACAGTTTCTTAAATAAAGCAGGTAATTCACCATTTGACAATAGTGTACCTGGAGCAAAACAAACTGTTACTAATCTCTATATTGTAACTAAGAATCCTGAAAAACTTACTTGGGGTGTAAATGACAATAAAGAAACGGTTAAACATTCTTTTGTTGACGTAACTGTTGCAACAACAATGAAAGGCTTATTTAGTGCAACAACTAATGATAACGGCACTCAAAAAACAATGGCTGGTTCGTTTGCTAACAACAAGTATTTCGAAACTATAAACGGCGGCGTTTACTTCAATGGTTTATATAAAAACTTCATTGGTTTAGTTGACGCAAACGGTAAAAAGGTTGAAAGCATAGAATTAAATCCAGATTCTCAATCTGCAACTGTAACCGTTGCTGACGCTAACGGAACTGTTGATAGATTTACTGTAGACGTTTCTAGCACAAACGGTGTTCTTGAATACGAAGACGGCGAACTTAAAGTTGCTGAAGACGAATATTTGCCTGGCGACTATGAAGTAACCTTTACTTACGGAGATTACCTTACTAAAACTATTAAAGTTACGTTAAATTACACTACGATTGACGCTTATCTTCAAGCAAACGGTGAATTAGTTGATACTGGTTTAACTAGTATAGACGATATAGATTTCACTATTAACGGTAACCCAGTTGGCGCTGAGATTGATGAAAACGGCAAAATAATGCTTGATATAAAAAATGCAGGCATTACTACTAAGACAGGCGAAAACGACAACGGCGAAATTAATACTGTTAAAGTTACAACGCCAGAAGTTATTTACAACTGTAAATACGTTGACTTAGCAATTGACGAAGCAACTGACTTCAAACACTTAAGTGCTGACTTTACTTTCGACCAAGCAACGTACGAAAAATTAAAAACAGAGTCTGAAACCGGTGGTGATGAAGAGTTAGAAGCGTTAAAAAAATATTTAGAAGACTGTCAAAACCAAGCATACAAATACTATGACGGTTACTACGT
>JAZUMP010000068.1:0-6210 GCA_045603725.1 Christensenellaceae bacterium | reverse complement strand
AGATATAAGTTTTATTAATTCTATAAATTTTAGCAAATAAGTTATATGCGTCGTTATATTTTTTCAAGTTGTATTTAGTAATTGCACTTAACTGTAAAATGCTTAATTTATTAGGATTTAACTTTAAGCATTTATCTAAATATTCTTCTGCTTCATAGTAGTCTTTCACTTCGCAGTAAATCATTGCAATTTTTTCAAAATGCTCAGGATTATTATAATCTTTAGAATTTTTTAGAATATTAAGAAATTTTTCCGTTTCTAAATATTTTCCACTTGCGTAAAACATACTTATTGCATTAAATAATGCAATCGTATTATCTCCGTCTAAACTAACGGCTAACGATATATTGCGCAATGCAATATTCGTATTCCCCATTAAATAATTGCAAAGAGATTTTTGAATTAAAGCATCAACGTAGTATTTTGAATCTTCAGGAATAATTTGAAGTTCTTCAAGCGCTTTATCATAATAGCCAGACTTTATATACAAAATTACTTTTGAAAGCAGTTTATCAAAGTTTGCCTTATTATACGGATACGCTAAATAAAACTCTTTCTTTATATCTGTAATTTCATCGTAAAAATCCACTATAACGTCATTATACTCGTAAATTTGCTTTTCATTTGTTTTTAATTGTTCATTAAAATAATAAGATGCTAAATCGTTATTATCTATCTTATAAAAACAAGCACCAAGCCCGTTATACGCTGAAGTTTTTAAATTGTTTGGACAACTTGAAAGATATAAATACCAATTATTTATAGCCTTATCGTACTCTTCAATATTATAGTAAATTTTAGCGTATTTTTCATAAATTTTGTAATCGGTAATATAATATTTGCGCATTGTATCAATAACACACAATGCGCCTTCATAATCATTTTTACTAATTCGTAAATTATATAATTTTTCTAAGTTTTCTTTCGAGTACTCTATTTTATAAATTTTATCCATTTTTCTTAGGTGAAAAGTTTTTCAACGTCTTTATCAAAATATACGTATTTTTTATCACAGTATTGACAGTTAACTTCAATTTTTCCTTGCTCGCTTATAATATCTTTAAGTTCGGATTTCCCTAAAGAAATTAAAATACTATCAATGTAATCATTACTACATATACAATGATATTGTGCGCATTTTTCGGTAAATTTATTACCTTTAAAGTAATTTTCTATAATGCCTTCTAGACCTAGTTCGTTAATTTTAGAACTAATATCTGTAAAATTAGAAATTAATTTTTCTGCCTTTTCAATAATATCTTCTGGGCACCCTGGAAGCGTTTGAATTACAACGCCACCTGCACCAATACATTTTCCGCCTTTAACTTTAACGCCGAGCGCCATTGCCGTTGGCTCTTGCTCGGAAACTGCGTAATAATAAGAAAAATCTTCAGCAAGTTCCCCGCTAATTATTTCTGAAGAGCCCGTATAAGGTTCTTTAAGCCCCATACTTCTAGTTATTGTAATTCTACCTTTACCAACGCAACCACTAACGTCTAACTTGCCGTTAGGCTTTAATGGTAAACTTGCGTTAGGATTATCAATATAGCCCCTTACGTTTAAATTGCTATCAGCACTAACTATAATGTGCCCGCCAACTCCGTTACCAGAAACGGTAATTGATAGCCTATCCCCTTCGTTTTTAAGGTTAGATGCCATAAAAACCGAAGCAGTTAGCGTTCTACCTAAAGCCGCAGAAGTAAGTTCAGATAATTTATGATATTCAATTGCTTTATTAACTATATCCGTAGAATCTATTAAACTTAGTGAAATATTTCCATCGAATATTAGCGTTTTTAAAATTCTTCCCATATTACTTTTTTAAAATAAATAAAATCCTTTCACTATCTTCTTTTAAAGGGTTGCCAAAATCATCAGTTACGCTAACTAAACTAAAACCTACTTCCTTTAAATTTTTAAGTAGCGTTTCTTTAGTGTGAGCGTATTGAATTTGAGTTTCAGTGTAGCGTTTATAAACGTTTCCACACTTTTCAAAAATTGAAAGTGAAATTTCAACCGATGAAGATTCTTCGTTAAAATTATTTAGCCATAGATACGATAAATTCTCGCCATCATCACCAAATGCGTTATTGCCTAAAATATTTTTTAGTTTATACGGTGAAGACACGTCAAAAATTAAAACCCCACCCTTTTTTAAGGAGTTGTAAAAGTTCTTAAAAGTCTTTTCTAAAAATTTACTTTCAAGGTAATTCAAACCGTCGTTAATTACGGTTATAAAATCCACTCTTTCTAAGGCTTTAAAGGATTTCATATCCCCTTTTAAATATTGAATATTTAACTTTTCTTGATATGATTTTTGTTGCGCAACGTTAAGCATATCTTGACTAACGTCAACTCCAACAATATCAAAGCCGTTTTTTTTAAGAAGCCTAGTTAAAATACCAGTACCACAAGCAACGTCTAACCCCTTAACGCCTAGAGCGTTGGCTTTTACAGTATTTAATATAAATTGCATCCAATTTTTATAATTTTCATCATAGATTATTTCTTCATAAAACTTGGAAAGCGCAGTATATTCATTAGTCATTTTTATCGCCTTTCATAAATTCATCAATATTTACTTCGTTTGAATTTTTTTGTTTTTGTAATTCTTGTTCAACGTATCTATCGCTATCTTCAATCATACGCTTCTTACTTTCTTCAAGTTTAATTAAGTCTTTACGAGAGAAGGACTCGGGAAGTTGAGCAATTTCCACTTCATAGTCGGTAATTGGTTTAACGGGTTTAGACGTTAAAGTAGACTTTTTATATTCAAATTGTTCTACTACGTCTTTAGAATTTTTCTTATAGATACCTTTATTTTTCTTAGCACCTGCTACTCTGTCGTTAATACATTCGTCAAATACCCATTGAGAATAATTTGTCCAAATCAATACTGCTAATGCCATTGAAACTAATATAACTGCAATAATACCAAACGAAAAGACCATAGAAGTAGGATTAAAAAGTAAAAGTGCAAACGGAACGGCAGTCAAAAGCATAAAAAATGCGTTTATCGGAAGCATTGCAATAGTAAAAATAAATGCGTTTTTAATTATTCCAAATAGTTTGATTTTATAAGTTACGCCAATAGTTAAACTAAATAGATATATACAAGTAAAAAGCGCTATAAATACGTATGATACTATCTTTAAAATAGTAAACAATATAGCATTGTTTTGATTTATTGCTATTTGATAATTAGAAGTGTTTATCGATATTAAAGCAAGTACGACGAAAAAGGTATAAATAAGCGATAAAGGAAGCACTGTTTTATAGTTCTTTTTAACGCCGTTCCAAAAGTCAGATGTAACGAATACGCCTTCCGTCCAAACCAAATTACGCATAACGTAAAATACGCCTGAAATACCTACTGAAATATAAAAAACTAATAAAAATAAAATAAAAAATACAGTTAAATCAACTTTTATTATTATACCCTCACTAAGACCAGACATAAAAGGATATATAGGATAGCCAATGCCTAAATTTTGTGAAAATGGAGTATAACCCGCTTCTGCTGAAATAAGTAAACTCCTTAAAAATAAAAGTAAAAATAATGGGAAAACAAACAAAAGTAGTAGTAAATTTATCTTCATTATTTTACCCATATTAGTTTTAATTAAATCCCAGCCAAGAGCCCATCTATTTGACGGCAAGGTATTTCTTGCGTAATCTTCAGATTTTTCACTGCCTTCAACTAACCTTTTAAATATTTTTCTATTTAAAGTACCCATTTTTCTCCTTAAATAAGTTAAAATTTTAATATTTAATATATATAATATACTATTTGAGTTTTTTTTTCAATCGTTTTTTAACTAATTATCAAATTTATCCTACAACTTATTTGCCGTTTCAATAAAAATGTGCTATCATAATTATATTAATTCTTAAATTATTAAGGAGAAATTATGAAAGATTATAAAAAATTACAAAACGGGAGCGATATTAGAGGCATTGCTCTTGAAGGTATTGAAGGTCAACACGTTAACCTAACTGAAGAAGTTTGTCGTGATATTGGTAAAGGTTTTGCTCTTTGGCTTATTAAAAAAACCGGTAAAACTAATTTGCGCGTAGCAATCGGTAGAGATTCTAGGCTTTCTGGCGAAACTTTACTTAACTATATCACTTCTAGTATGGTTGAATGTGGTCTTAACGTAACTGATTTTGGTATGGCTAGTACGCCCGCTATGTTTATGTCTACGGTTACTGACGGTTTTAATTTTGACGGTTCAATTATGATTACTGCAAGCCATTTACCGTTTAATAGAAACGGTTTTAAGTTCTTTACTTCAAACGGCGGATTAGAAAGCGCAGATATTAAAGAAATTTTAGCGTACGCAGCGTCAGATGAACAAACAAATTTATCTAAAGGCTCTTTTAGTTCAGATGAATTTATGAGCGTATATTCAAATATTTTAGTTGATAAAGTTAGAAGCGCAACCAATGAAGAAAAACCACTTCTTGGCTATAAAATTGTAGTTGACGCAGGCAACGGCGCAGGTGGCTTCTACGTTGATAAAGTATTAAAACCGTTAGGAGCAGATACTACTGGTAGCCGTTTCCTTGAGCCAGACGGAAGTTTCCCTAACCACATCCCTAACCCTGAAAACAAAGAAGCAATGGAAAGCATTACCGAAGCCGTTAAAGAAAACAACGCCGATTTAGGTATTATATTTGATACTGACGTTGATAGAGCCGGCGCAGTTTTATCAGACGGTAGCGAACTTAACCGTAATAGAATTATCGCGATGTTATCTGCAATACTTCTTCGCGAACACCCAGGCACAACAATCGTTACCGACTCTATTACCTCAACAGGTCTTAATGAATTTATAACAAGCCTTGGTGGCGTTCACCTTAGATTTAAACGTGGTTATAAAAACGTAATTAACAAGTCTATCGCACTTAACAATAACGGTCAAGATAGCCAACTTGCTATTGAAACTTCTGGACACGGTGCGTTAAAAGAAAATTATTTCTTAGATGACGGTGCATATTTAGTTACAAAACTTTTAATTGAACTTGCAAGGGCTAAAAAACAAGGCTATACTTTAGAATCTTTAATTAAAGACCTTAAAGAACCTGAAGAAAGCGTTGAATTTAGAATGAATATTTTACTTGAAGATTTTAAGCCGTACGGTCAAACGGTTATTGACGAGTTAACCGAATATTTTAAAACTAAGCAAGGCTTTAATCTCGCTGACGATAACTACGAAGGCGTTAGAGTTAATGCAGATAGCAATAACGGCAACGGTTGGTTCTTACTTAGGCTTTCACTTCACGACCCACTTTTACCACTTAATATTGAAAGCAATATTAAAGGTGGAGCAAAAATTATTGCTAAAGAAATTGTCGAATTCGTTAAAAAATACGATAAACTCGATACTTCTTCACTTGAAAACTATATTAAATAATTTTAAAAGCCACGAAAAGCCGAGTCCCTACAAGGGATTCGGCAACTAAATAAATCCTTGCGGATTTGTTATATTCGCTAAAAGCGAGTGATATTGCCTATCAGCAGTTATATTTGCCTAACGGCAAGTTGTGGATTTATTTAATATAACTTTGACTATAAGTCAAAATATAACTTTAAGATTAATCTAAAAATATAACTGTTTGCTAGCGCAAACAATATCACTTTACTAAAAACTTGTAATATGATACAATAAAATTATGAGTGAAAGCATTTTAAGAGAAAAAGCAAAAAAATTCCCTAAAGCGAAATTTCTAAGCCTTAAGCTCCAATTCGTAGGTCAAGTCCATTAAAAAAAGTAGGTATTTACCCTACTTGAATATTTATTATAGCACTTTATATTTGACGGGAATTTGCCGAAACCCTTAAAAGGGAAACCCTCGGCAAAAAAATTCGCTAAAGCGAAATTTCCGAACCTTGGGCTCCAATTCGTAGGTCAAGTCCATTAAAAAAAGTAGGGATTTACCCTACTTTTTTTAATGGAGCGGATGACGGGAATCGGACCCGCCTCTCAAGCTTGGGAAGCTCGCATTCTACCAATGAACTACATCCGCAAGTATGTAAAAAGGCTTACTGACGTAAGCCTTTTGTAGTGGAGCGGGAAACGAGACTCGGACTCGCGACACCTGCCTTGGCAAGGCAGTGCTCTACCACTGAGCTACTCCCGCATAGCTGACGCTTAAAACTTCCCCTACTATTTCTTCAAAAAAGCCTTAACGTTTGTCAACCGTTTG
>JAZUMP010000067.1:0-59681 GCA_045603725.1 Christensenellaceae bacterium | reverse complement strand
ATTTCCTTACATTTGTCTAAAACGTTAGGATGCAATCTTAAAAGCACTATAAATTCTTCATTAAAACGAGTTTTACAACTTTCTAATAATTTTTCATAATCTAAATCATAGGCTTTTATAGAACCATCATCTCTAAAAGTGGGGGCGTAAAGAATGGTTTTTAGTTTTTTATTTAAATTAAAATAAGAATAAACTTTTTCTTTTATGTTTTTAGGATTTATAATTATATCGTTTCTTGGGCTTCCCCATCTTTCTATTTTGCCGTGATACCAAAAAGAATTTTTATAAACGTTATCCATAAATTCGCTATCTGAAATTATTAAGTCAATACATTTAGAGTCTTTTATTGCAGATTTTATATAACCTTTACTTAAACTGTTAGGGGCATCCCTTTCAATTTGCTTTAAAGCAAAACCGTGCCAAGTTTGCAAATAGAATTGAGTTTTGCGTTTTTTTAAAATAAACGGTTTACGGCAATTATCTATCCATATTTTAGAAGTAGCAAGATAATAAATTGCTTTAAATGATTTTTTATTACAGCCTATTATTTCTTTAGGTAGAGATTTTTCAATTTCTTTATTTTTTACAAGCCAAATAATTTCAAGTTTATTATTTTTAATTAGTTCTTCGGCGATATATTTTAAATTGTCGCCATATCCAAGCCCATAATAACTTGACATAACTATTCTATTATTTTTAACAGGCAAAATTAAACAAAACGCCCAATAAAAAACGTATCTAATTAAATTTTTTATCTTTAATAAATATTTCTTCATCCGTTTATACCTTTTAAGTGGTTAATAGTTTCTTATTTTTAAACACAACTATTAATCTAAATAACAATATTGCACATTCAGCAATAGAAGTAGCAATTCCAAGAGTAAACATATTTACCATATCAAAGGCAAACAATAAAATTAAATTAAAAATATGCAAACAAGAGCCGAAAATTACTGAATAATTTGCATATTTACTAAGTCCCATTGCACTAAGCACGGGAAAGCCAAAAATATACGAAGGTAAAATAACGACTACTATAGGCAATAAAGTTCTTAAAGCAATAGCAGTATTTGCATATTCTTCACCAAAAAACCAAATACAAATAGGTTTAGCCCAAATAAATAACACTAAACAACCTAAAATTATAATCGGCTCTAATAAAAGCAATATTTTTTTTACGAGTTTAAAATCTTTATTTTTTACCATGTATGGATATAAACTATCTGAAACTGGAGTTAGTCCACTTTTTGCAGTGGAAACAAGTTTGTCTGCAGAAGTGTAATAAGCCGTCATAGCGCCAAGCGAAATAAAATCTAAAACTATTGTGTTAGCAACGGTATAAACGGTTGTGGCAATTCTTGAAATAAAAAACATCGAAGATGCTTGCATTCTTTTAAAAATTTCTTTTAAACTACACCTTTTAAAATGAATTTTATATTTTAAAAGTAAATGTATATAAGATGTTAAAAGAGCAAGAACGTTGCCAATTAAGAAAAGAACGGGTGTTAAAATATAATCTTCAGGCTTTTTTACAAAAATAAATACCATACAAACAAAAAAAACCTTTATAAGTACGGTTCGCACCGTTATTCCCGTCATCTTTTCCATGCCACGATATAAATAATCGGGTAAAAGGGAAGTTGCGACCGTTGATAAAAAATATAAAAATAAAAGTAAAAAATTTTCTTTCCACCTAGGAATAAAATTGCAAACTATACATAAACCTATTAGCGAAATTAAAGACAAAAATAATTTATTTATAGTTATAGATGTAAAAACTTTACAAAGTTTGTTATTATCATCTCTATTAAAAGAAACCTCTTCCGTTGCAGAAAGCAAAAAGCCAAAATCAATAAAAAGTTGAAAATATACCATAATAGCCGTTGCTAAACCAATTAGACCGTAAAATTTAGGTCCTAAAACTCTCGTTTGATATGGTACGATAATAAAACTTAATATGTAATTGGAAAACGTCATTATATATAGCATTATAGTGTTGTTTAATAATGACTTTTTTTCTTTTAACATTTT
This sequence comes from Christensenellaceae bacterium, assembly GCA_045603725.1. Taxonomy (GTDB): domain Bacteria; phylum Bacillota; class Clostridia; order Christensenellales; family Borkfalkiaceae; genus HGM11412. The sequence goes on along the minus strand of JAZUMP010000067.1, from coordinate 57,650 downwards.
TCACCTTTTATTTTTAAAAAATTTTAATGCGCATTTTGGGAATAAACTAATGAAAAGAGCATACATTTTACTCTTTATATTATATCCGCTAAATAAGTAATTAACGCTGTTTTTTCTAATTAGAGATATTAAAAAATTTATATCGTCTAAATCGCCATAATTAGTTTCACTTATTTTTTTAACAAAAGAAACAGCCATACGAATTGCGCGATAATTAACGTATTTTTGTAAATCGGGATATTTGTCTTTTATAAAACACATAACTGTATTAGATATTTCAAAATATTCTAATTGCTTTTTATAAAATTTTTTGCCCGTTATACTTTCCGAATTGGGCCTGTAAAAATATTTGTTTACGTCTGTTATAGTTATTTTTTTAGCCAAATCAAAAACTTTATACATTGTTGCATAATCTTCGTAGATTTTGCCAACGGGGAATTCTATATCTTTAAATAAACAAGATTTGATTAATTTAGCACTTGCAGAAGTATTTAATTTAGTTTCTTTTAAAATATATTTTAATGCTTTTTTGGACGATATAGATTTAATTTTTTTAGGTTTTGTAAAACTTAAAAGACTTTCATTTTGAGTATAATTACAAGTTGCTATATCGGCGTTAGAATTCTTTATACCTTCAACTAAAATTTCAATACAGTCGTTAATAATATAATCATCACTATCAACGAAAAACAAATAATCTCCAGTTGCTATTTTTAAACCTGCATTTCTTGCGTCGGAAAGCCCACCGTTTTTTTTTCGCAAAATTTTAATTCTACTATCTTTATTTGCATATTCTTCGCAAATCAAATAGGAATTATCAGGCGATCCGTCATCAACTAAAATTATTTCTAAATCTTTATACGTTTGATTAGTAAGACTTTCAATACATACTTTGAGATATTTCTCAACATTATAAATCGGAACAATTACACTTACCAAACTCACAAAGTTTTTCCTCCTTTAAATTTTGCGTTATTAATAAACATAAAATTATGTTAAGCCAAAACGTAAAAAGCATTTCGGCAGATATAAATATTGAAAATATAAACGTAGATATCGTTATCGACTTAACGAATATGTTATTTTTAGTAAAAAGAGGACGTATTATCAAGTATAATAAACTAGTAATTCCTAAAATACCAAGTTGTAGCCACACTTCTAGATATGTATTGTGGGCAGCAGCTCCAATTGTTGTTTCAGTAGATGCTATGCCGTACCCTATAAGTAGTTTTTCCTTGATTGCTTCTAAAGCGTTTTCCCAAAGTTGAATCCTTCTAATATTCGAACTATCTATCCACGATGAAAACGCAAACAGTCTTTGTAAAGTATTTATAGGTATTATACAGATTATTAACACAATTAAACTTAATACTAATGCAAATATCTTTAAAAATAACGAAGCATTATTATTTAATATCGTAATTTTAAATATCACAATTATCATACCTATAACAACAGCCAAAATACTACCTCTAGAACCCGTTAGAAAAATTCCGGCTAATATGATTATAAATTCTATAAGATATAAATATTTGAATTTTTTTTCTTTTTCAAAAAAATTAGAAATTGAAAAAAATAGTGGCGCAACAAGTGTGCAACCTAAATAATTAGGGTCTATTAAAGGTCCTTGCCCGATTTTTATAGTTAATCTTGTATCATTTAATTCATAATATCTTACTCTAAACAAAAGTATAAGCAAAGATATTATAACGGCAAGCAAAATATATGATGAAATTATAATCTTAATTTGTTTATCGTTAAGTTTAATAGAAAAAATTAAAAAAGAGAAAATTCCAAAAATAATATATGAAAGTATATATCCTCTTTCAATATTGCCTAAATTAATTAAAGACGACAATAATATGCTTAAAAGAAAAACTAAAATTGCTACTTTCTCTTTAGACACTATCATACATCTCTTTAACGAAGCAAAAGTGCCGAAAATTAAACTTATAATTATTAAAATATTAAAACCTGAAAACTGCAAATATTTATCAACGTTTAAAAAATAAAAAATCGTTTCAAGGCAAATAAATAATATAAACAAATTAGAACATGCTTTTAAAGTTTTATTCATTTTAATCGCTTATTACCTTTTTATAAGTGTTAATTGTATCTTGCGCTACTTTTTCCCATAAAAAATTATTTTTAATAAATTCTATTGCGTGTACTGATTTTTCTTTATATAAATTTTTATTTTCGCACGCCTCAATTAATGCTCTACTTATATCTAAAACTTCAGTTTCAGCGCTCCAGCCACAGTCGTTATCTTTTATCATTTCCGCTAATGTCGTACCTTTTGTAACTAAACAAGGAAGCCCGTAACTTAATGCTTCAAGTATTCCCATAGGCATACCTTCAAACCGAGAAGTTTGAACGAATATATCTGCATTTAAAATTGCTTCTTCTTTATCTTTACCACTAATTGGGCTATGAAATTTTACAATGCTTTCAATTTCATATTTATTAACGAGTTCTTCTAAAAAAGACAATCGGTTTTTATAGTTGGGACCGTAAACGTCTAAAGTAACACTGTTTTTAAATAAAAAGTCTTTGTTTATAAAAATTGCTTCGAATAAAAGGTCTAAGCCTTTATGATAAGCGTCAAGCCTACCAATATAAATCAATTTTACGCATTTATCGTTAAAAGACGTTTTGCTATTAGACGGCAAATCAATGCCGTTAGTTTCAACTATTTTTTTCTTTTTAAATTTTGTATTTAACATTTCTCTATAAGAAAGAGACTGTATTGCAACGGCACCATTTATAAAAGCATTAAAAAGTAAAATATTTGCAACTTTCTTTTTTAGCCATTTTTTCTTTTGCGCTTCTTTAGATAATTCACCATGTGGAATTATAACGTAAGGAATATTTAATTTTCTTAGTTCCTTAGATATTTTTAAATATTTTGGCCTATAAACTTCATGGAAAACAACTAAATTAGGCTTATTAAAAGGAGAGGGTAAGTTCTTTATATCAAAATCATCGCTATATTTAAACTGATTAGTAATATTGTCAAACAAAACGTTTTCTAGATTTAAAAGTCCTACAGTTTCAAAATTTTGCTGAGAAATAACGTGTTTAGGGACGACCACACACACTCCGTTAAAGGGGTTATTTTTAATTGACGCTATATGTAATAAAACCATAATTACCTTTCTAAATAAGATTTATTTAAATTGAATTCCACATAATCGTGATGTGTTACTCTTTTTTCAACGGGAGGCAACTTCATATAATCACCATACACGTTAGCTAAGTATTTATCAGGATTTTCAACACCGTAGACATTTAAATCTTCAAATTCATAAAGCGTTGGAGTGCCAAAATAACTTTTAGGCATTACTTCCTTTATCCCCCACGCGCCACCAAAATTTGCCACGTAATTAGAATCGTAAAAAGAATATTTTGAAGCTAGTTTTCTAAATCTATAATTATTTGTTCTTTCTCTTATAAAAAGTGGGGAAATTATTCTTCCTATAAAAACGGCAAAGTTTTTATACCACTTACGCTCTTTTCTATAAGCGCAAGTAATCATATCTTCTATAACGACAATTTTAGAAACCTTTTTATAGTGATTATTTTTTTGAGTTTCGTTAATGCCTAAACCGTCTAAAGGGAATACGTCAATATATAAACCTCTTTTTATGAGTTTTCTTTTGTTTTCAACTAAAGTAGTAGATTTATCAAATATTTTTGCAAATAAAAACCTATACTCTTTATTATCTTCGCAGGCGTCTTCAACAATATAAGTATCTTTTAAGTTTTGAGTTAAACTAATAAATTTATCGTAATCTTCCCTTGGCATACCAACGTCAATATCGTCATCCCAAGGAATAAAACCTTTATGTCTTACTGCACCGAGCATTGTTCCGCCAAGCATATAGTAATTTAAGCCGTTTTCTTTGCATATGGTGTCAAACCATCTAAACATTTTAAGAAGTTTATTTTGAACGTCTTTCAAATTTAAATTATCCATTGCCATCTCCGTTTAGTTCTTTCTAGCAAATTTTTTGAACGCCCAACTTCTTACTTTATTTGGCATTAAAACATATACCACAAACCTTATTGAAATACATTTTAAGTACTCGAAACAATTAATGATTTTATTTTTTTTCATAAACCTAAACAAGTCGCGCTCACTTTTATAGTATTTATAACCGCCACGTCTTGCATAAGTGTCAAGATTAACTCTTACGTATACTAAATTTTCTTGAATATTATAAAATTTACAGCCTGCTAGATACATTCGTACCCATAAATAACTATCTTCATCGTAAAGCCAGTGTAAATATCCGCCTGCTTTTTCAACTTCGGATTTTTTAAACATTACGGTCATATGATTTATAGGGCAACGCTTTTTTAAGTCCTTACAAATGTCTTCATGCTTTTCAAAAACCAATCTTTCACCAATAGTGTTATCTGTAGAGTCGACAAACTCAACGATATTAGAGCCTACTAAAGAAAGTGTAGGGTCTTCGTTTAAAACTTTAAGTTGCTTTTCAAATCTATCTAAAACGCAAATATCATCGGTATCCATACGTGCAACTGTTTCATAACTACATTTTTCCATTCCATATCGCAACGCATTACCTAACCCAACGTTTTTCTCTATTGGATATACTTTAATTTCGTTATGAGACTTTACTTCATCGTTTAAAAAATTTTGTAATTCTTCGGGAATCGGACCATCAACAACTATAACTAGTTCAGACGCCTTAACCGTTTGATTATATAACGACTCTAAACACTCTTTAAGTTCGTTAACTTTTGTGTTTTTGTATATAGACATTAAACAAGAAAATTCCATACTTCATCCTTTACTTTTTAAACACGGCTATTGCCGTTTTAAACATTATTCCTATTTCTTTAAAGAAGCCGAACTCCTTTATCGCTTGTAAGTTGTATTTCATTTTTTCGGGCAAGATTTTTTCTACGTATATAGTATCAACGTCATCGCCGTCATATTTTTCTAAAATTTCATCTTCATCTTTAAAATTTATACTAGCCATACTCGTTACGCCTGCGGGTAAAAGTAAAGTAGCGTACATTTCGGGCGTATATTTTTCTACGTATTTAGGAACTTCCGGCCTTGTCCCCACGAAAGACATCGTTCCCCTTAAAACGTCAATTAATTGACTGACTTCGTCAAGCCTACACTTTCTTATAAATTTGCCGACTCTAGTTATTCTACTATCGTTTTTGCCGGTTATTAGCGCGCCTTTTTTGTCAGCGCCTACAACCATAGTCCTAAACTTAAAAATTCTAAATTTTTTATTGTATCTTGTTACCCTTTCTTGCCTATAAAATATAGGCCCTTTCGAGTCGATTTTAATTAATATTGCAAGAATAATAAAAAAAGGCAAGGCTATTGCAAGTAATGTAAAAGACACTACTATATCAAATAGCCTTTTAACTAGTAAACTAAATTTCTTTTTTGCTAAGATATCGTAATATGCTTTTACGTCGTCGTTTTTAAATTCTTCGGGAAGGTCTTTCCATTTTTTTAAAATCATATCAAATACTCTTTTATAATTTCAGTGTAACTTTCAATAATATAGTCAACTTCTTCGTCTGTTAAAGTGGTGTTGAGTGGGAGAGTTATTTCGTTTTGATAATTTTTATAAGCGTTATTATAATTTTTAATATCAAAACCTAATTTTTTATAAGCCGACATCATAGGTAGCGGTTTGTAATGAACGTTGCAAGAAATTCCTTGTTCCGCCATTTTAATAATGATTTGGTTTCTTTGCTCTTCCGTAATACCGTTTATTCTAGTAAAATAAAGGTGCCCTGAAGATTTATAGTTACTCGTATAATGCTCCAAAACTTCTACGCCGAGTGGTTTAAAAGCATCGTCGTATTTTTTTATGATTTGTTCTCTTCTTTTTAGCATAGAATCGTATCTAGATAGTTGACCTATGCCGATTGACGCCACAATATCCGTCATATTACATTTATACCAAGGGCTAACTATATCGTATTCCCAAGCACCGGGAAGCATTTTTGCTCTAGCGTCCTTATTTTGACCGTGGAGAGATAAAAGTTGGAAAGTTTTATAAATATCTTCATTACTTATTCCGTTTATCGTATTCCAAGAGCAAGCCCCGCCTTCGCCCGTAGTTAAATTTTTAACGGCGTGAAAACTAAATGAAGAAAAGTCTGCAACGGTACCGGTTTTTTTGCCTTTATATTCTGCACCTAAAGAGTGGGCGCAATCTGCCATAACGGCAATTCTACCAAGAGCCTTTTGAATATCGTTATTTGGTTTAAAAAGATGCTTCTTTTTTTCTACTATTTCAAAAATTTTATCGTAAGAGCAAGGAATACCTGCAATATCAACGGGGATTATTGCCTTAGTTTTTTCAGTTATTGCTTCTTCAAGTTTACAATAGTCCATTTCAACGCTATTAGGAAAAGTATCAACTAAAACGATTTTTGCGCCGATATGGTCTATAACCGATGCTGAAGCAGTATAAGTATAGGCAGAAGTTATAACTTCATCGCCTGCGCCTATTCCCATAATTCTAAGAGCCATTTCTTGACAAGCGGTTTGAGAATTTAAACAAACGACGTTTTTATTGCCTATAAACTCGCCGAGCATATTTTCAAATTTTTTAGTTTTAGGCCCAGTTGTTATCCAGCCGGATTTTAAAGTATCAACCACTTCGCTTATTTCAATATCCGATATATCAGGTGGCGAGAAAGCAATCTTCATCTAAACTCTCCTTAGTAATTTAAATATATAATATTTAATTAGTCATACAAAATTAGTATAACACAATTTTTTTTACATTACAAGCATTTAGAGTTTACTTGACTAAAGTATATCGTTATAGTACAGTTTTATTTAATAGTATTAACTTTTAAACGAGATTATATAATACTATATTTTTCAAATCTATACTAAAAAAGTTAATAAATATTGGACTAATAAGACGCTACAATTTAATTTAAATTTTTTAAAAGGGTACTTATATTCAAAAAACGACAGTATTTTTTATTTTGAGTTTACAAAATTACGTTAAAATTGTTGTAATTTTTATAAATATACTGTAATATATTTATACTTAATTTTAAGTAGTAGATTTTAAAGGTTTTAAATCGTATATAAAGTAGGTGAAAAATATGTTAAAATTAGTAAATATTACGAAAGACTATCAAGTTGCAAACACTAAAGTTCACGCATTAAAAGGTGTTTCAATTAATTTTAGAGATAGTGAATTCGTATCAATTTTAGGTCCGTCGGGCTGTGGTAAAACTACAATGCTCAATATTATAGGTGGGCTTGACCATTATACTTCGGGCGACCTTATAATCGACGATATTTCTACTAAAAAATACGGGGATAGGGATTGGGATACTTACCGTAACCACAGAATAGGTTTCATTTTCCAAAGTTACAATTTAATTCCACACCAAACCGTACTTGAAAACGTGGAACTCGCACTAAACATTTCTGGCGTTGAAAAGTCAGAGAGAATCAAAAGGGCAAAAGAAGCGCTTGATAAAGTTGGGCTTAAAGGGGAATACAATAAAAAACCTAATCAACTCTCTGGTGGGCAATGCCAAAGGGTAGCAATAGCGCGCGCACTCGTTAGCGACCCTGAAATACTTCTTGCAGACGAGCCGACCGGCGCTCTTGACACGCAAACTTCCATCCAAATAATGGAACTTATTAAAGAGATTGCGAAAGACCGTTTAGTTATTATGGTTACTCACAACCCCGAACTTGCTGAAAATTATTCAACTAGAATAGTAAGGCTACTTGACGGCGAAATAGTTTCAGACAGTATGCCTTTTGAAGACAAAAAAGCAGTTAACCCTAAACCTAAAAAAGTTATTTCTAAAAAATCTAAACTTTCACTTTGGTCGGCGTTTAAACTTTCGCTCAATAATCTTTTTACTAAAAAAGGCAGAACTGTACTTACCTCTTTTGCAGGGAGTATAGGTATAATAGGAATAGCTCTTATTTTAGCAGTTTCACAAGGCACGACAGGTTATATCAATCACGTCCAAGAAACCACTCTTTCATCATACCCCATTACAATTCAAACCGAATCAATGGATTTAAATGCGCTTATGGAAAACTTTATGGGTGTAGCTGAAGGCAACAAACACGATAAGGACGCGATTTATAAAGACCCTATTATAGGCGAAATGGTAAATGCTTTAAGTTCTACTGGCACGAATAAAAACGACCTTAAATCCTTTAAAACATATCTTGAAAACCAACTTAAAAAGCAAGATTCTGCATTGTCAAAGGCTATTTCGGGCGTGCAATACACATATGATTTAAATCTTGACATCTACACCAAAAATATCGATGGAAAAATCGTTAAGTCAAACACAGCAGAACTCATGAACGAAATGATTGCCAAGTATATGAAAGCCATGCTAAACAACGGCAATTATGAAGGCTCTACGGAGAGCAATAATAATGCAATAATGACTTCACCTATGTCGTTTATGGCAGGAGCATCAAACATGTGGCAGGAATTTTTACCAGGGACTAATAACAGTTCTCTCATTAACGATTTAATTCTCGAGCAGTACGAACTTATCGACGGAGGCTCTTGGCCTAACGACTATAACGAAATAGTTTTAATAGTAAACGAAAATAACGAACTTGACGATTTGACTCTTTTTGCATTAGGACTTCTTAGCCAATCAGAGATAGATGAGATTATTGATGCTGCCGTAAACGGAGAAACGCTAGAAAACGACGGCAAAAAGTGGACGTATGATGAGTTAAGAAAAATGACTTTTAAGACTATTTTACCTGCGGATAGATATCAAAATCGCGGAGACGGCGTATATATAGATGCTAGTGAGCTTTTAATGGAAAGCCTCTACGAGAGGTCTTTGGAATTAAAGATTACTGGTATTATTCGACCTAAAAAAGATGCTGACGTAACTATGCTTTCACCTGGTATAGGATATACCAAGTTATTAACAGAATACGTTATTAATAAGGCTATGGATACTGATGTTGTAAAAGAACAACGTGCGAACCCAGACGTAGACGTTTTAACTGGTCTTCCTTTTAAAAATTCCGTAGGAAGTATGTCAATCGAGGAAAAAGCGGTAGCCTTTAAAGAGCACGTAAGCGAACTTTCTGAAAATAAAAAAGCGCAAGTTTATATTGACGTGTTGTGCTTAAAAGCGGAAGAACAACAGTTAGAGAACATGGTTGCTATGTACGTTCAGCAGTTCCAGACTAACGAGGCGTTTAAAACTCAAATTATCGATACCGTTATAACGTTATACGCTCAGCAATTAGGCGTAGAAACGGAAGTTTTGTTCTCATATCTTGAAGAAGCAACAGAAGAAGAACTTTTAGTTTACGTTACTCCGATGTTTAAAGAAATGGCAAAGAAACATATTAGAGATACCATTACCCAAAACCATTCAGAACTTTCCGAATTGCAAAAAGCACTTATGCTTGATAATTTACTTTCAATTACAGAAAATGAAGACCTTGCTAAATACTATGAAGAAATAGCCGAATTTTCCAACTCTACTTACGAAGATAATTTAATAAAGTTTGGCTGTTTGGACGTTGATACGCCTTTCACTATTAATATTTACTCATCGTCGTTTGAAAATAAAGACGTAATAGCGCAAGCAATAGAAGATTACAACAAAAGCGTAGAAAAAGAACAACAAATTAAATACAACGATTATGTCGGTTTATTAATGTCATCCGTAACACAAATTATAGACGCTATAACGTATGTGCTCATTGCTTTCGTTTCCATATCGCTAATAGTTTCTTCGATTATGATAGGCGTAATAACGCTAATTTCCGTACAAGAAAGAACCAAAGAAATCGGCATCTTGCGTGCAATCGGCGCATCGAAGCGCGACGTTTCAAGTATGTTTAATGCTGAAACTCTTATTATAGGGTTTACTTCAGGTGCTTTAGGTGTACTCGTAACCTATTTATTATGTATTCCAATCAATTTAATATTACACGCGCTTACGGGGCTTACAACCTTATCGGCAGTGCTTCCCGTAAAAGCGGCGATAATTTTAGTGCTAATAAGTATGGCGCTAACTCTTTTCTCGGGAATAATCCCTTCTAGAAGCGCAGCGAAAAAGGACCCTGTTGACGCGCTTAGAAGTGAATAAAAAATTGGCTCTTTTACAATAAACGGTTGATAAAGTAAAATCAAACACTAAATAAAACTTCGTTAAACCCCTTAAAAAGATGTAAACTCTTATCTTCGGGGTTTGCCTTGTCTTATGTGTGTTTGCTTTCCCCCCCTCGCTTTTATCAACCTTATATTGTTTCGTCGTCTCAAGATTAAAAATGCTAGCGAAAATTTTTCGCTAGCATTTTTTTAAATAAAAAACTTTAATCTTCTAGTCCCAATATGTAATCAGTAGACGTATTATAAAACTCTGCAATTTTTATTAAAATTTCAACAGGAAGTTGCCTTTTCCCCGTTTCATATTGCGAATAAGTATTTTGTTTAATGTTTAAATATTTTGCAATTTCTTGTTGAGAAACGCCATTTTCTTCTCTTAACTCTTTTAATTTCATTATAAATTCTCTTTTTTAATATTCTACATTATTAAAACAAAAAATCAAAAAATTCTTTTAATTCTTTTAAATATTTTTCTTTATCTACAACGTATGCAAGTCCGTGCCCCGCGCCTTTTATGATAACAAGTTTTTTACGCGACGCGCACGCTTCATAGTTTTTTACGCTCATTTCACAAGGCACGTAATCGTCAGTATCGCCGTGGAAAAATAGTACGGGGACTTTACAAGTTTTGAGCGCTTCTATCGGTGAAGATTCTTCTAAATTAAACTTTCCATATATTTTTGCTCCAAGTTTAACGAAAGGATACGCTAAATTAGGGGGTAATTTCATTTGCTTTATAACGGTTTTTATTATTTCTTTAGGGGAAGTATATCCACAGTCTGCAATCACGCCGACAACGGTTTTAGGTAAAGGATTTTTAGTTGCCATCATAACCGTTGAAGCGCCCATTGAAATACCCGTTAATATAATTTTAGCGTTATCGCCAAACCTTTTTTCTAAATAATCAAGCCAACTCATACAATCACGGCTTTCGTTAATTCCAAAACTTATAACGTTTCCTTGACTTTTCCCACTAGTTCGTTGGTCTACTAGTAAAACGTTAAAGCCTAGCGAAAAGCAACGCTTAACGCCACCACATAAATCCGTTTCAGCACTGCCCCTATATCCGTGAAACATAAGTTCTATTGGAGCATTTTTATCATACTCGTAATACTTGCCGTAGAGTTTTAATCCGTCAAACGAAGTAATTTCAATTTCTTCATACGGAATTTCGCGAACTTCTTTCATCCAGCCTATCATTAAATCGCGATATTTTTCATAAATTTCGCCGTCGGGAAGTTTGAATTCTTCTTTTACTTTAGGTTCCTTTCTAGATGCGTAAAACGCCATACGAAAACATATATACGAAGTAATAAAAATAGCAATTATAATAAATAATATAATTCCTAAAATCCAATATACCATTAAAATTACAATCCTTTAAAACTATTTATTTACTACGTTTTGTGGATTACCATCTATAAACGCTTTTACGTTTTGAGCAACTATTTCAACGAGTCTTTGCCTGCACTCAACCGGCGCCCACGCGACGTGTGGGGTAAACGTAACGTTTTTAACGCCTATTAATGGGCAATCTTTATTCATTGGTTCTATTGTTAAAACGTCTAAAAGCGCGTGTTTTATTTTGCCTTGTTCAAGCGCTTCTTTTAAAGCGTATTCATCAATAACCCCACCCCTTGAAGTGTTGATAAGAACTGAAGTTGGCTTCATTAAAGCAAGCGTTTCTTTATTAATTAAACGGCTAGTTTCTTCGTTAAGCGGGCAGTGTAAAGAGATAAAATCGCTTCTTTTAAATAATTCTTCTTTAGAGCAAAACTCGTATTCGCTTTGCTTTTTAGTTCTAGAATAAACTAATACTTTCATGCCGAAAGCACTTGCTATATTAGCAACTTTTTTGCCAATATTTCCAAAGCCTACTATGCCCATCGTTTTATTGTAAAGTTCAACGATAGGTGTATCAAAATAGCAAAAGGTTTTAGATTTTAACCAATCGCCGTCTTTAACGGAATTATCGTACTCGCTTATTTTATTAGCGTAATGAAGTAAAAAAGCAAAAACGTGTTGAGCAACGTCAACCGTTGAATAATTTGGAACGTTGCAAACGGTAATTCCCCTTTTGTTAGCGTACTCAATATCAACGTTATTGTATCCCGTTGCAGTAAGCCCGATATACTTAAGTTTAGGTAAACTTAAAATCATTTCTTTATCAAAAACAGTTTTATTACATACTACTATATCCGTATCTTTTAAAACTTGCTTAACTTCGCTTGGGCTTAAAACGTCGTAATACTCAACTACGCCTAACTTATTAATTGGCGAAAGGTCAATATCGCCGATTGTAAATGATATTTTATCTAATACTGTAATTTTCATATTTTAACCATTTTAAAAAGTCCCTTAAGGGACTTTCTTACTCGTGTAATAACTCAGAAATAGTGTCAACAATTTTATCGTGGCAACCACCACAGCCCGTTGTGCAATGAGTAATTTTTTGAACTTCTTCAAATTGTTTTTCAACGTCGCTAAACTTTTCCATAGTAGAAAGCGCTCTTTCTATATCGGCAACAGATACCTGTTTGCAATTACAAATCATAATATTTTCCATAATATTTCTCCTTTAATTAAGTAATTTTTTATAAAAAAATTTTAACACAACTTAAAAAAATTGTCAATAATAAGCGTTAAAATGAATAAGAATTGATTATTGTATTTTTCGTTTTTATATGTTAAAATAAAATTATTAAAAATTTTAGGTGTTTTATGAAAGTATTGTATTTTTTTGAGTCTATAAGAACCCCTTTTTTAGACGCGTTTATGTCGCTTATAACTCGCCTTGGGGAAGAAACGGTGTTTATCGCGCTAGCCATTATAATTTTTTGGTGCGTAGATAAAGTTAAAGGTTATTTTTTAATAACGGTAGGTTTTTTAGGAACGGTTATCAATCAGTTTTTAAAGGTTTTGTTTAGAATTCCTAGACCTTGGGTAAAAGACCCTAATTTTACCATAGTTGAAAGCGCAAGGGAAGCGGCTACGGGCTATTCTTTTCCGAGTGGGCATACGCAATCTGCCGTTGGTAGTTTTGGAGCGATAGCAAGAACTACTAAGAAAAATTACGTAAGAATAATTTGCCTTGTAATAGTATTATTAGTACCAATATCTAGAATGTATTTAGGCGTACATACGCTACTTGACGTTGGGGTTTCGTTTTTGATTGCGTCGGCTTTAGTTCTTGGATTATATCCACTTATAAAACTTAGCGATAAAAAGCCTTGCATTATTCCTATTATATTAGCATCGTCAAGCGTAATTGCACTATTATCTTATATATTTATAAAAGTTTATCCTTTCCCAGCGGACGCGGACGTTAATAATATTACGCACGGAGCGGAAAGTGTCGTTAAACTTTTAGGTGCAAGCGTTGGCGTTCTTGTTTCATACTTTATTGAAAGACGGTGTATAAAATTTGAAACGAACGGGCATATTTTAACGCAAATAATTAAAGTAGTAATTGGTCTTGCTATTTTAGTTGCTATAAAATCTTTAATAAAAACTCCACTTAACGCACTTTTTGGCGTAGACTTAGGAAATGCTGTTAGATATTTTATATTAATTATATTTGCAGTACTCGTTTGGCCACTTACCTTTAAGCCTATTGATAAATTTATAAATAAATTATTTAAAAAAGAGAATTAATAATTATTTATGGAAATTATAAGATTATATTAAAAAGCACACTGACTTTAAAAAAGTGAGTGTGCTAATTTTTTAAATTATAATTTTATACTAACGTCGCCAAAATTTAGAATTTTTTGTTCGCCGTCAACTTCAACAAGTAGCGAGCCGTTATCTAAAACGTCTAACGCTCTTGCTAAATATTTTTCACTTCCAATATCTACGGTGATTGTTTTCCCTAGAATAAATAAACGTTTTTTGTATTCGCTTAAATAATCGGATTTAAGAGTTTCGTTAATATTTAATAAACCGTCTACTATTTTAGCAATAAGAATATTTGCATCAACTCTTATTCCGCACGCGTTTTCTATAGAAGTTGCTATATTTTCAAGTTCTATAGGGAAAGAATTTTTATAAACGTTAATGCCAATACCAATAACGGCGTAATCTATCTTGCCCGTCTTTAAGTTATGGGAAGACTCTGCAAGTATTCCACAAATCTTTTTGCCGTTTAAAAAGATATCGTTCACCCACTTAATTTGAACGGGCGCGTTTATTAAACTTTCAATAGCGTTTGCTACTATCGTTGCCGTTAAAGTAGTAATTTTAACGCTTTCAGTAGTTTTTAGGTTGGGCTTTACTAAAACGCTCATATAAATCCCCGAGTTTTTAGGGGAATAAAAAGTACGATTTAGTCTACCACGCCCGTTTGATTGATGTTTAGCAAGAACAACACAGTTTTCTAAATTAGAATATTTTTTTATATAATCGTTAGTAGAAGACGTTTCTTCTAAAACTTCAATATTAACGTTTTTGTTTTTTAAGTTGTTTAAAATTTGTAATTTAGAATACATATTAACCTTAAACTTTAAGTGTTTTAATTAAACTCATAACTTGTTCAACGGTTGCTTCCATATTTTTCATAGCGTTTTTTGTATTCATCGCGTCTTCAAGAGAAGAAGCACCTCTAACTATTGGGAATATAGCGTCAATACCAAGAGAGTTTAAAACGTTACTATCGTAAGTTGCAGAGCCAGTAAAGGCTATTACGGTTGCGCCGTGTTTTTTTGCAAGGTTAGCAATTCCAATAGGTGTTTTTCCCATTGCCGTTTGAGAGTCCATTCTACCTTCGCCCGTAATTACAAGGTCTGCGCCTTTTACAATGCTCTCAAAATCAATAGTATCTAGTATAAGTTTGATGCCCGACGTCAGTTTACCGTTTAAATATGAAGAGAAAGCAAAGCCTAATCCACCTGCAGCGCCTGCACCGGGCAAGTTTTTGTCGCTAGTTGGGTATTTTTGTTTAGTTAAGTCGGCATAAGAAGATAAATAGCCGTCCATTACTTCTAAATCACTTGCTTTAGCGCCTTTTTGTGGGGCAAATATCTTAGAACAACCGTTTTCGCCACAAAGCGGATTAGTAACGTCGCAAGCGATATTAAACGTGCAGTTTTTAAGTTGTGGGAGAGCATTTTTATCGCTAATTTTAACTACTTTAGAAAGCCCCTCTGCTCCAAATGGAACTTGGTTGCCGTCTTTATCTAAAAACTCAAAGCCTAGTGCTTGAAGCATACCAACGCCACCGTCGTTAGTAGCGCTTCCACCAATTCCTATAATAAAATTATTACAGCCTTGTAAAATAGCGTCTTTAATCATTTCGCCAACGCCGTAAGTCGTGGTTTTCATAGGGTTGAGTTTATTAGTTGGTATTAAAGTTATTCCCGCCGCAGCAGACATTTCTATAACGGCAGTATTCCCTTTAACAATTCCGTAGGAAGCAGAGATTTTTTCGCCTAACGGATTAGTAACCATAACTTGTTTTAATTTGCCGTTTAAACCTGAAACTAAAGCGTCAACAGTTCCCTCGCCACCGTCGGCAATAGGTATAATATTAACGTTGGCGTTAGAGTATACTCTTTCAATTCCATTTTTAACTGCGAGACCTGCTTCAACAGAAGTCATGCTACCTTTAAAAGAATCAACTGCAACAACAATTTTCATAGATGATTTGTCCTTTTGTTTAGTGTTAAATATATTTTAACATAAATATCTAAATTTTAAAAGTGGATTATAAATAAAAGTAAAATAAAAAAGCACTTGTGATTAACAAGTGCATGGTTTAAGTATTGTTAAGTTTATTTTCAATAGTAATGCAAGAAGAAGTTATAATTTTACGAATTCTACCACAAAGATTACGATTTGTTTTAAAGGTTTCTTCACTAATGGTATTTGTGGCAAAGAGTAATTTTAGCCAACTTTCAGTTTCCATACATTCTTTACGCGCAATTTTTAATTTCGCGAGCATGTCTAGTAAACTTTGGGGGTATTGAGCCTCGGAAACGTTGGCAAAAACACTAGAAGAAGATTTTCTTATTTGAAAAATAGTATTAGAAATTCCACCAATATCTCTTAGTGACTGACATAATACCTCTATATCAACCGCTAATTTTTCAGAATACTTTAAAAGTAAATTTTCTTTCATAAAATCCTTAATCACGGCAAAGCCGTGTATGTAATTCGATTTATCGGTATGGAATTCGCCGTTAGGTGTGAATGTAATCAAACTGAAATTACATACGGCTACGCCGATTACATACATAGCAAAGCTATGATTACATGCCAAACTTTCAGTTTGTATAAAAGCAGTATCCAAATGATACTGCTTTTTGGTGCGCCTTCGGAGACTCGAACTCCGGACCCACTGATTAAGAGTCAGTTGCTCTACCAACTGAGCTAAAGGCGCTTATAAACATAATGGGGCATTAAGCCCCAGTATGTTTTGGTGATCCACCGGGGACTCGAACCCCGGACAACTTGATTAAAAGTCAAGTGCTCTACCGCCTGAGCTAGTGGACCGTATTAAATTGTTACCAAAATTGGCTGGGGTGGCAGGATTTGAACCTACGAATCCGGGAATCAAAATCCGGTGCCTTACCGCTTGGCGACACCCCAACGCTTAAATGGGGCGAAAGATGGGAATCGAACCCACGACCTCCAGGACCACAATCTGGCGCTCCACCGATTGAGCTACTTTCGCCATAATTAGCTTTAGCGTGGTACGCCAGAAGGGACTCGAACCCCTGACACCCGCCTTAGAAGGGCGGTGCTCTATCCAGCTGAGCTACTGGCGCATATAATGGGTTGCTTTATCCTTCTGTTTTGCGCTAATTGACAAAAAGTGGAGCGGGTGATGGGAATCGGACCCACGCAACCAGCTTGGAAGGCTGGTGTTCTACCATTGAACTACACCCGCACTTCTTTCACAATGCTAAATGATTATATCAAAACTGACTTTTATTGTCAAACAAATTTAGCATTGTTTTAGAAATTTTTTATTTTAAACCATTAAAACTGCGGTTTTTACTTTAAAAATTTAAGCGCGAACAAAGTCTATTTATAAATTTTTGAGTTTATTTGATAAATTACAAAGTGCGCGATAACGGTGGCTAACTTTATTTTTGTCTTCAAAAGACGCTTCTCCAAACGAGATTTTTAAGTCATCGCTTAAAAAAATACAGTCGTACCCAAATCCGTTTTCGCCTTTTTCTTCATAAAGTATTTCGCCTGAAGTTTCGCCGTAGCCTTCAACGTATGTATCGTTAGGATAGTACAAGACGACGGAAGATGCGAATTTTGCCTTTCTATTATTTTCTTTTTCTAAATTTTTAATAAGTAAATCGCGATTACTTTTATCGTTTCCGTGCTCGCCAGCGTATCTTGCACTATAAATGCCTGGAGCACCGCCTAAAGCGTCAACCATAAGCCCACTATCGTCGGCAAGAGCAGGCATATTAAGGGCTTTACAAACGGTTTTAGCCTTTATTAACGCGTTTTCAAAAAAGGTTAAGCCCGTTTCTTCAATATCTTCGGTAAAGCCCATTTCTTGCATAGAAACCACGTCGTAAATATCGCCGAGTATACTTTTAATTTCGTTAATTTTACCTTTATTCCCAGATGCAACTACTAATTTTTCCATATATAACCTTTAGTTTTTATTTCCGTGAATTGGTGCTGGGATTTTGCCACCGCGAGAAATAAATTTTTCGGCACTTGCGTTAGTTACGTCCATAATAGGCGCTCTTCCTAGTAAACCACCAAACTCAACGAAATCACCCACTTTTTTATTAGGTACGGGAATAACTCTAACAGCAGTTGTTTTATTGTTTACCATACCGATAGCGGCTTCGTCGGCAATAAGAGCAGAGATTGTAGAAGCAGGAGTATCGCCAGGAACGGCAACCATATCAATACCAACTGAGCAAACGGCAGTCATCGCTTCTAATTTAGAAAGGGTAAGAGTACCTTTTTCCGCTGCTTCAATCATGCCTTCGTCTTCACTAACTGGTATAAACGCGCCCGATAAACCACCAACTTTAGAACTTGCCATTGTGCCACCTTTTTTAACGGCGTCGTTTAAAATAGCAAGGCAAGCAGTAGTTCCGTGACCGCCAACCGTTGAAATTCCCATTTCTTCTAAAATTCTTCCTACGCTATCGCCTATAGCAGGGGTAGGTGCAAGCGATAAATCTACGATACCAAGTTCAGCGTTTAAGCGTTTAGCGGCTTCCGTTGCTATAAGTTGACCAACTCTAGTAATTTTAAATGCAGTTTTCTTAATAATTTCTGCAATTTCGGTAATATTTGCGTCAGGAGCGTCTTTAATAGCTCGATATACTACGCCTGGGCCAGAAACGCCCACGTTAATAACGCATTCGCCTTCGCCTACGCCGTGGAAAGCGCCTGCCATAAACGGATTATCTTCAACGGCGTTGCAAAAAGCAACGAATTTAGCGCACCCAAAACCGTCGCGCTCGCTAGTTAATTCAGCGGTCTTTTTAATCATTTTACCAAGTTGATTAATGGCGTCAAGATTAATGCCTGAACGCGTTGTTCCAACGTTGACTGAAGAGCAAAGTATATCGGTAGAAGATAAAACTTCGGGAATACTATTAATAAAAGACTGCTCGTAAGAAGTAGTGCTTTTATGAACGAGTGCAGAGTATCCGCCGATAAAGTCAACGCCAACTTCTTTTGCCGCCTTATCAAGTGCTTTTGCAATTAAGATTTCTTTACCTTTAAAGCCCGCGGTTATGAGAGAAACGGGCGTTACAGAAATTCTTTTATTTACGATAGGAACGCCGTATTCCATAGAAAGTTCGTTTGCAACTTTTACTATTTTTTCTGCTCTAGAACATATTAAATCATAGCAATTAGTTGCGGTTTTTTCGGCAGTTGCGCCAATGCAACCGAGTAGAGAGATGCCCATCGTCGTGGTGCGAACGTCAAAATGTTCTTTTTGCACCATATTTATTGTATCAATAATGTCTTTATGGTTAATCATAATTAAATCCTATGCATTGCGTTAAAAATGTCTTCGTGTTGTAAAATTATATTTACGCCGATTTTATTGCCGAGCGAGTCAAGATTGCTTTTAAGTTCTTCAATAGAAATAGTTGAAGTTTCTATTTGAACGAGCATAATCATCGTAAAAAAACCTTGCATAATAGTTTGGCTAATATCTTCGATATTAATATTTTTTTCAGCAAGCAAATTTGATACGCTTGCAATTATTCCAGACTTGTCTTTCCCAATAACCGTAATAATGGCTTTCATAATTTTCTCCTAAATAAATAAATTAATAATAATTCCACTTACAACGCTTATTACGTAAAGTAATAAAAGAAGTAATAAATTAGTTTTTAAAGTTTTTCGATTTTTAAATAGTATAGCAAGACCTATACCTGCGTTTGCGGATAAGCCCGCAAACATACTTCCAAACGCTATGCCACCTTTAATATATAATTGCGTAATAAGTATTGACGACGCGCAGTTTGGTATAAGCCCAACTAGTGAAGTAATTACAGGTTGCAAAAATAAATGCGTTTGCATTAAACTCAAAATGCTTTCTTCCCCTACGAAGTGAATTAAAGTTCCGAACGCGAAGTTTACTATAAAAACGAATATAAACGTTTTTACGGCGTGCCAAAGCGGGTATAAAAAATACGATTGCAACTTAGTAGCGTTTTGATTAGAACTTCCACATTGACGGCAATAGTCCTCGTGTTTTATAGAAGTAATGCCTCTATATTTAATCGATATACTTTTTTTAATAAAAAGATTTATCGAAAACCCTACTATAACTGCGAGTAAAAATTTTAATAATAGAAGTGTTAATAACGGAAGAAATTTTCCACTTGTTAACAATAATGAAAAGGCTTCGTCGCTAGTCGCTATAAATACGGAAAGAAGAGTCCCTGCCTTAATTAGGTTATTTTCGTAAAGTTTTGAAGCCATTACGGAAAAGCCACACTGAGGGAAAATACCTAATGCGCTTCCGTAAAAAGGGGCGAATTTACCTGATAAAAAGTTACCGTTTTTTACTAAATTTGCTTTTCTTTGTATAATCTCAATAACTATATAGGTAAGTATTAAAAATGGTAATACTAGCGCGCTGTCTTTAAGAGCGTGTAGTATTAAATGCAATAATTCTTCTAAAAACATATTTTACCTTAATTAAAGGGAATTTTATCATATCTTTAGTCGTTTGTAAAGCAGTCAAACCCTAAATCTTCAATTATTGAAATTGCTTTGTCTTTTTCAAGATTTTCAAACTCAGCAAGACCAATTTCCACTTTAATATTAGTAGCGCCGTTTTCTTTTAGCGCATTTTCAACTCTTTTTACGCAATGAACGCAACTCATTCCTTCAATTTTAATAATCATAATATAAATCTCCTTAAAGTTTTTGTAATCTTAAAGCGTTAGTAACTACGAAGATACTGCTCACGCTCATAAACGCAGAAGCAATCATTGGGCTTAAAACAATACCTATCGGCGAAAGAACGCCTGTAGCAAGCGGAATGCCTAAGATATTATAGAAAAACGCCCAAAACAAGTTTTGTTTTATAATTCTACGCGTCTTTTTGCCAATTTTAACGGCGTTTACCACGTTTTCTATATTATTATTGAGTAGAATTATATCGGCAGAAGAAACGGCTATATCCGTTCCGTTAGATACCGAAACTCCAACGTTTGCAACCGTAAGGGCAGGGCTATCGTTAACGCCGTCGCCAATAAACATAGTGTAGCCTAAAGCGTTGTGGTCTTTTACAATTTTTGCCTTATCTTTAGGGTAAACTTCGCTATACGCTTCGTCTAAGCCTAGTTTTTGCTTTGTTAAATTTACCGCCCTATCATTGTCGCCCGAGATTATTGCCGTTTTAACGCCAATATCTTTAAATGCTGAAACGGCTTTAAAACTGCTTTCTTTTATTTCGTCAAGCGCCTCTAAAAAGCCTATTACACTGCCGTTTTTAGAAACGTATAATATGGTTTTGCCTTGTTCTAAAGCCTTATTTGATAAATCTTTAATGGTTTTAGGCATCGTAGAATTTTCAACTGCCGAAAAATTTCCTATTATATAATTATTGCCGTTAACGCTTCCTAAAACGCCTTTACCCGTTTCCGATTTATAATTTTCCACCCTTAATAGGTCTTTAGAGTTGTAATAACTAGTTACTGCCGTGGATAGTGGATGAGAACTTAAGGCTTCAATTGAAGAAATTGCCTTTAAGTCGTTATCATCAATTCCGAAAACACCGTCAATTATCGGCTTGCCTTCCGTTAAGGTTCCCGTTTTATCAAAAAAGGCAGTTTTTACAAGACCTACGTTTTCTAAAACTTCAGCACCTTTTATTAAAATACCTTTATTTGCACATCTTCCGGTTGCAACCGTTACGGCTACGGGTGTTGCAAGACCGAGTGCGCAAGGGCAAGATATAACTAGTACGGATATAGCGTAAGATATAGAAGTGGAAACTTCTTTAGAAATAATAAACCAAACGATAAAGGTTATAAGGGAAATAGTTATAACCGTAGGAACAAAAATTCCACTTATTTTATCGGCTAATCGTTGAACGGGCGCTTTCGATGCTTCTGCGCTCAAAATATAGTCGATAATTTTAGAAATTTCGGTATCTTCGTTTACGGCAGTTACTTTTATTTTAGAATATCCACTAATGCAAATGGTAGACGCCTTAATTTGGCTTCCTACTTCTTTAAGGACGGGCATACTTTCGCCGGTTAAATTTGCTTCGTCAATTTCGCACTTTCCGTCAATTAAAACACCGTCGGAAGGGGCGGTTTCCCCTTCTTTTAAAATTATTATATCACCGACTTTAAGACTTGTAATATCAATTTCTTTTTCTTCACCATTTATTAAAACCGTAGCGGTTTTTGGCGAAAGTTTTTTTAGTTTTTGCGCTGCGCTCTCCGTCTTTTGTTTGGCGAGCGATTCAAGGTGTTTACCAACGGAAACTAACGTTAAAATCATGGCGGAAGACTCTAAATATAAGTTGTTTACGTATTTAGAAACTTCAACGCTATTCCCGTTTGCTGTAAATATACAAATATTAATAAAGGAATAAACGCCGTAAACAAATGCGGCACCCGAGCCTAAAGATACGAGCGTATCCATATCGGGCGAGCCGTGTAAAAGCGCTTTAGCCCCTTTAACGAAAAATTTTATATTAATAAGAATAACTGCAACGGTTAAAATTAACTGTATTAAAACGAAAAGTATGGCGTTATTCTTTTTTGAAGCAATGGAAAAAAACGGTAAATTTAACATATCGTGCATTGCAACGTACATCAAAATTAAAAGTAGGCAAATTGAAGAAATTAGCCTTGCCTTACTACCTTTAGTTACTTTATTTTCTTCTTTAAACGTAAACGGATACGCCGTAAACCCCGCCTTTTTAACTGCATTTATTATATTTTCGGTTAAATCCTTTTCGCTTTCAACGGTTAAAACTTCTTGCGTTAAACTAACGCTTGCGCTAATTACTCCGTCTAACCTTTTAACTACTCTTTCAACCGAAGAAGAGCAAGCCGAACAGGACATGCCTTTAATAGAAAACTTATACTTCATTTTTTTGCTTCCAAAATTTAATATTAATAATATTATTATATCACTATAACGTTTTTTTTACAAGTTTAATAGAATAAAAATACGCTACTTCTCGCTTTTTACGAAAAGTAGCGTGCTAATATTTTTATATTTAAAAATTATTTTTTTGCTTCAACGATTATTGAGCCAATTTCGTCAATAAGTTCAGAAGCAATGTTTTCATCTACTCTAACTTTTACAGTCTTTTTAGATTTTTTACGTTGCCAGTTACCAACTGATACTGAAATATCCATACCCTCGTAAATGCCAGAAGTTAAAATAAGGTAGAAACTTTTATCTTTATGAAAAATAAAAACGAGTAAGAAGATTAAAGCTACGCCTAAACCTACGCATCCAAAAGCGAATCTAGATATAGCAAATAATGCTACGCCTATTAAAGCAAAAAGGAATGTGAGAATTAAGAAGAATACGTTTCTTCTAGTAGCAAGTGCAGAAGAAACTCTTTCAACTGATTCAAGCATCATTTCATCTGTAGTATGTATTTTAGAGCCATCGCTAAGTTTGCCTTCAGTAGATAAAATAACGCGCTTGTTTGTAACGGTAAGCGTATCGCTTACTTTGCCAACCGTTGCATAGTTATAAGTCTTAAGGACTTGTTCATCTGTTGCAAATTTCATAAAAACCTCTCAAAAATAAATAATATTTATTTGTATTAAATAATACGCCTATATTATACTATTAATTGTAATTAAAATCAAGTATTAAATTTAAAAAATATATAAAAGTTTTAAACATTGTTGAAAACTATGTTAATAACTTTTTATATTAATAAATTTATTAATATAGATTATTAAAAACTTGAAAAAACTTAAACGATATGGTAAAATTAAATATTAAGAAAAGATAATAAAATTAATAGGAAATAAAAACGTATATTTTACCAAAATATATAATTTCTACTAATAATTTAAACCAAAATTATCAAAACAGATAAAATAACTCAATATGGAAAAAATGTATAGTCGCACTGCGTTAATGGTAGGAGAAGAAGGGGTAAAAAAATTAAATAGCGCAAACGTTGCTTTGTTTGGACTAGGTGGCGTTGGAAGTTACGTATTTGAAGGTCTTATAAGGGCGGGTATTAAAAATATCACCGTTATTGATAACGACGTGTATTCTGAAACTAATTTAAATAGGCAATTATACGCAACACTATCAACCGTTGGGAAAAGCAAAACCGAAGTTGCAAAAAATAGAGCGAAAGAAATTAATGCTGAAATAAAAGTTGAAGCGATAAACAAGTTTGTTTTACCTGGCGAAATAGACGATATAGATTTTTCTGTATTCAACTACGTGGTTGACGCTATTGATACTATTTCTGGCAAACTTGAAATAATTAAAAAATGTAAAGAATACGGTGTACCAGTTATTAGTTCTATGGGAACTGGTAATAAAATGGACGCAACTTGTTTTAAAGTTGCCGATATTAAAGATACGAAGGTTTGCCCACTTTGTAAAGTAATGCGAAAACTTTTAAAGGAAAATAATATAGACGGATTAAAGGTCGTTTATTCCGAAGAACAACCTAGAACCGTTAATTATAGCGATAGCGATGAAAAGAAAGGCAATAACTACGCGCCGTCTAGCATTTCTTACGTACCTGCAGTTGCAGGTCTAATAATTTCAGGCGAAGTGATAAAAGATTTACTTGGGCAAGTCAATATAACCCGAAACTTGCCTTAAAGGTTAACGTATGAAAAATTTATTATATCCATTTTTTATAGTATTAGCTTCTTGTTTGTGGGGAATATCTGGGCTTTTCGTTAGGTGGCTTGGAAGTTTAGGTTATTCTACGTACGAAATAGTATTTTTAAGATTGTTAACTGCGGCGATTGCAATAACTTTAGCCTTTTTAATATTCAATAGAAACGCCTTTAAAATTAAACTCAAAGATATTTGGTGTTTTATAGGCACGGGTTCTATCGGCGTTTTAGGAACGAGTGTTTTTTATTTTACTACAATGGAGGAAGCGTCTTTATCTTTAGCGTGCGTTTTAATGTACACTTCGCCAATGTTTATAATAATTTTATCTAGAATACTTTTTAAAGAAAAAATTACTCTAGTTAAAGTTGCAAGTGTAGTAATAATTATATTAGGTTGTTTCTTATGTTCGTACACAAGTGGTGGCTTTTTAATAACTTTTCCTACTCTTATAACGGGCATTTTATCTGGGTTGGCTTACGGCTCTTATAGTATTTTTTCTCGCTTTGCAATAAACAAAGGTTATAAAATTGATACGATACTTTTATATACTTTTATTTTTGCTTGGTTGGGTTCGTGCATTTTCGTGCCGTATGGGAATTTTATTACAAATATTTCAAAAAGTGCAGTATTTATTTTGCCTTCTCTCGGCGTTGGTATTTTAGCAAGTGTTGCTCCTTATGGACTTTACACTTTGGGCTTAAAAAAAGTTTCTAACAGTAAAGCTGGAATACTTGCAACGCTTGAACTAGTTGCTTCGCTAATAGTTGGCATTATTGCGTACGGCGAAATTCCTTCTATATATAATATAATAGGCGTAATTTTAATGTTTATAGCAATAACCGTTCAAGAACTTAAATTTAATAAAAATGTAGTGGAGAAAAATAATGACTAAAAGAGAGATTGCCGAAAGTTATTTTAAAGAAGGTTATAACTGTGCCCAAGCAGTAGTTTTAGCGTTTTGCGATGAAATAAAAATGGATAAAAAAACCGCTTCAATGCTGGCGTCGGGATTTGGTGGAGGTTTAGGAAGATTAAGAGAAGTATGTGGAGCGGTTAGCGGTATGGTTTTCGTGCTCAGCGCTCTTGAAGGCTCTTTTGACCCAAAAGATAGCGAATCTAAAATGCAAATTTACAAAAAAGTACAAGAATTAGTAGGCAAGTTCAAAGAAAAAAACGGCTCGTATATTTGCCGTGAACTTTTAGGATTAACAAGCGAAAATATATCTTGTATTCCCGATAAAAGAACTACAGAATATTATAAAAAACGCCCGTGCGCGCTTCTCGTTGGCGACGCTTCAGAAATTTTAGAAGAATATTTAAATAATAAAACTTAAAAATTTAACTTTTTATTTGTCAATACGCTGTCATAAAAGCATTGTATAATTAAAAAAGGAAATTATGAAAATATATCTTGCTAAAACCACTGCGGAATGTATAGAAACCGCAACCAATTTAATAATTCCTAAAAAATCACTAAGCGATAAGCCTTGCTATATATTTTGTCAAGACAAAATAGCCTTAAACCAAGAACTTGATATAGCAAACCGCTTCGGTGGTTTTTTCGGCGTTGAAGTTTTAACTTTTAAAAGATATATTAATTTAAAATATAATAGTAAAAATACGCTATCAAAAGAAGCGTCGGTTATGGTTATTAGAAAAATTATAACTGAACTTGCAGGCACTTTAAAGTGTTTTAATCCAAAAATTTATAAGCCCAACCTTGCTTTAACGGTTTTTGAAACTATTTCTCAACTTGAAAGCGCAATGGTTGACCCCGATACTTTATATAAAGTTTTAAACGATGATAAAACCGTTAGCACAGCGCTCAAAAATAAAATTTC
This sequence comes from Christensenellaceae bacterium, assembly GCA_045603725.1. Lineage (GTDB taxonomy): Bacteria > Bacillota > Clostridia > Christensenellales > Borkfalkiaceae > HGM11412. The sequence continues at coordinate 31,351 of JAZUMP010000067.1, read as the reverse complement.
CGATATATACCTTATTTTTAAAGAGTATAACGAATATTTAAATAAAAATAATCTTTTAGATAGTAACAATTATTTGTCTTTAATCCCTGATTTAATAAGGGAAGATAACAATTTGCGCGACGCGGAAATAATACTCGTAGGCTTTAATTCGGCAACGAAACAAAGAACGGACGTGTTTGAAGCGTTAAATGAAGTTACGAGTAGTTTAAGCGCCGTAATTTTATCTGATGAAGAAAGTGAAATTTATACTAATGAAGTACTTTATAAACTTAAAAAAATAGCCCCGAATTCTATAATAATTCCATCAAAAAATAAACTTAACACGGAAGCGGAATTTATAAAAAACACTTTATTTAATATAAAAACGCATAGTGCAAATTTTAAACCTTTAAAAACTTCAAACGTTACCGTGTACGAAGCAAACTCAATAGAGAGCGAAACGGAAATCATTGCAAAAGAGATTTTTAACGAAGTAAAAAACGGCAAGCGTTATAAAGACGTTGCAGTTGCAGTCGGCAATCTAAAAGAATACGCGCCTTTTATAAAAAAGATTTTTACTGAATATCAAATTCCTTATTATATAGATAACCAAATAACTTTATTAGAGCATCCTATATCAACTTATATATTAAGTTACCTTGACCTTGTTAGAAAGGGTTTTTCAGTGAGCGATTTTTTACGTTTTATATCGCTTGCAATATTCTCTGCAGATAAAAATTTAACTGACTCTCTTAAAAATTACGTATTAAAATACGCGCTTACTAGAAGTAATCTTAAAAGGACGTTTGAATACGAGTGCGAGAAATTAAACGAGTTTGAAAAAATAAGAAGTTTAGTTTATTCGTGTTACGAATTAGGCGAAAAAGCAAAAACCGTTAGCGAAATAGTATACGCCGTAAAAAAAATGCTCGACTTAACTAGTGCTTTTATTAATATTCAAAATCTCGGCAATTTTATGATAGGTATCGGCGAATATAAAATTGCAGACGTTAACGATAAAATTGAAGAAAAAATCTTAAAAGTTTTAGATGAAGTAGAACTTATTTTAGGGGATAGTACCATATCGTTATTAGACTTTAAAAACATCTTTGTAAGTGGTGTTGCAGGCTCAAAAATAGGCGTAATACCACTGTTTAACGACGCCGTGTTTATCGGAAACTGCGTTGACGTTAAAACCAAAAATGCAGACGTTTTGTATTTTATGGGGCTTAATATAGACGTTCCTCATTCAAAAAGCGACACCGCGCTTTTAAACGATACCGACATATCAAAACTTGAAGAATTAAAACTTATAGTTGAACCTAAAATCAAAATAGTAAACGAACGCGAAAAAGAAGTAGTAGGAACTTTCTTAATGGCGTTTAATAGGCGTTTAGTTTTATCCTACTCAACCCATACGAGTTTTGGCGACGCTAATTTAAAATCGGAAATTATCGATTATATTTTAAAAGCGTTCGACTTAAAAATTATAAAAATAAACGGTAAAGAAAAAAGCCCGATTAATTTAGTAGACAACGATTTTATTTTAAATGGATTTAGAAGCGAAAAAACGGGAATAAAAGAAGTTTTAAAGCATACCGAAGGGAAATTAACGGAAGAAACGAGCGCAAGATTAGTTGCGTCGGCTTTTTATCAAGCAGTAGAAGAACTAGGACTAGAACGCTTAAAAGAAAAAGCAAACAAATTACTCTCAACAAATTCGAGTGATAAAAAATTAACCGAGTGTATAGACGAATATTTTAATGAAAAGACTACGAGCGCAAGTGCTTTAGAAAGGTATTTCACTTGCCCTTATTACGCGTATGCTGAAAACCTTTTAAGGCTTAAAGATAACGAAACCGGCGAAATTAAGGTTTACGAAACGGGTACTATGCTTCACGCCTTAACCGAACTCTACGTTAAAAACATTGAAAAAGTCGATAGTAGTGAATCGTCTGATAAACTCGTATTAGAATTAGTTGAAGAAATTTTAAAAGATGAAAAATACGCTAAGTATTTAAATAAACCGCAGTATAAATTCATATTTTCACAACTTAAAAAGGAAGGGAAAAGAGTTTGCTTTGCAATTTATAAATCATTAAAAGATTCTTCATTTAAACCTTATTTAACTGAAGTTGCGTTTAATGATAATTGCAAATTTAAATCGATAAAATTAAACACTTTAAAAGGCGAATACAAACTAAACGGTAAAATCGATAGGGTTGATAAATTTAATAATAATATTAGAATAATAGACTATAAATCGGGTAAAATTGACGCTAGTAACGAGAGTTTTTACACGGGTAGGAAATTGCAACTTTACTTATATTTAAACGCGTTTTTAAATGAAGGATACAATCCTTCGGGAACGTATTATTTCCCCGTGCACGATAAATTTTTAGAAAAAGAAGAAAAGAACTACGTTATGCAAGGAAGAACCGTTGATAGTAGCGAAGTAATGAACGCAACCGATATAAATTTAGTTCAAAATAAAGTTAGCGAGCACGTTTCGGTAAGGCTTACTAAAACGGGAGCAATTAATAAAACGTCGCAAACGCTCTCTCAAAACGAAATGAATAGATATCTTGAATATGCAGTAAAAGTTTCTGAAAACGCTATTGATGAAATTAATAGTGGATTTATAAAAGCAACGCCTTACGAAAAAGCGTGCGATTATTGTAAATACGGTGGAATGTGTGGATTTGATAAAGATTGCGACGTGGAAAGAAAGGCTAAAAAAGTAACTAAGTCTACTATAATTGAAGCCGTTTTACGTAAGGAAAATAAGGAGAGCAAAGATGAGTGATTCGGTAAAACTTACTATAGAGCAATTAAATTGCATAAATCACGATAAGGGAAATTTAATCGTATCGGCGTCGGCAGGCTCTGGCAAAACTCACGTTATAATCGAAAGAATTATAAGGCTTGTTCGCGATAAAAATATTAGCGTAAATAGAATTCTTGCAGTTACATTTACTCGCCTTGCAGCCGAAGAAATGAAAGAAAAACTTAAAAAGGCGCTTATTAGCGAGTACAATATAACGGGTGAAATTTATTTTAAGGAACAAATAAATAACGTTAACAGTGCAGATATATCTACAATCCACTCCTTTTTAGCAAACCTACTTAGAACGTATTTTTACGCCATTGATTTAGACGCGACTTTTGAAGTTTTAGACGAAAGAAAAAGCCGTAAAATTTTAAATAAGGCAATCGACGAAGTTTTTGAAGAATGCTACGAAGTTGGCGACGAAGAATTTTTGAAACTTCTATCTTTTTATTCATCTAATCGAAACGATAAAAAACTTAAAGAAATTATAATTAATTTATACGAGTTTTCAAGGTCGGAAGATAGTCTTGAAAAGTTAGAAGAGTTATCAATATTTAATTTTACACGTGCGTGTAAAGGCGAAGTAAAAAGTTTAGAAAGCGAAGAGTATTATAAAAAATTAAATCAAAACGGCATAGAAACCATTAAAATGCTCTTTAATTTAACTAAAAAGTTTGAAAAGCGTTACGATTATCTTAAACGAGAAGAAAACGGCATAGATTTTTCCGATATTGAATTTTTAGCGTTAAAACTTTTTGAAAATAGTGAAATTTTAGAAGAAATAAAAAACAAATACGAATATATTTTCGTTGACGAGTATCAAGACGTTAATTCCGTTCAAGAAAAAATCATATTAAGTTTAAGTAATGATAACGCCTTTATGGTTGGCGATAGCAAGCAAAGTATTTATGGCTTTAGGGGGTGTAATCCTTCCTTTTTTATAAACAAGTTTTTTGATTTTAGCGAAGGTAACGGTGGAAGCGCTATTTCACTTGACCAAAATTTCAGAAGCGCTAAAAAAATTATTGATGCAGTAAATAATATCTTTTCAAATATTATGGTATTAGATTTTGGCGATTTTGACTATATAGAGCATCAAATGATATATGGCGACGGTTACGGAGACTATGAAGGTAGAGCAGTATTACATCTTATAGATAAAAAAGCAGAAGACGTAGAAGAGAGCGTGCCTTCGGGCGTTTATTCCGTAATAGCGAACTCGAACGAAAAGGGGAAAAGAAATTTTGGCAATGAAGAACTTGCCGTTATTAAAATTATTAAAGACGTTTTAGGTACTAAGTATTACGACGTTAAAAGCAAAACCTATAAAACAGTTGAATATAAAGACATTTGTATTTTAATACGTTCTCTTAAAGGTTTTGGTGAAAATCTTTTAAAAGCGCTACTTGCTTTTGATATACCCGTATCTTCGGGCATTAAAAACACTATTTCAAGTTATCCTGAAGTAAAAGCGCTATACAGTTTAGTAAAAGCAGTGTGTTTTATGCAAAGCGACGTTGATTTAGCGACCGTACTACTTAATTTTGCTGATTTTACTGAAAACGACCTTGCAATAATTCGTAAAAACGGCGATAGGTATTCTACTTTTTACGAGTGCTTTTTAAAGGTTTTAGAAGGTGATAGCGAAATTTCAAATAAGGCTAAAAAGTTCTATAAATGGTTCAATGAATTAAGACTTCTTTCCGAATATATGCCAGCGTCAGAAATATTAAGGCGAGTTGTTAGCGAAACGGAATGGGAACTTAAACTTTTATCTTCTAACAACGGCAAAGAAAAATTATATAGGATAGAAAGGTTTATTTCGGAAGCAGATTTCACTTCAAAACCTATGAATATGTACGAGTTTAACGAGTATCTTGAAGAAGCGATTGATAGCATTTCGGTTGCCGGCTCTGAAAACGACGATACCGTTAAAATTATGACTGCGCACGCGTCTAAAGGGCTGGAATTCCCTATCGTTATAGTTGCGGGAACATCTAAACCGTTTAGTTCTCAAGATATGCGCCAAGACGTTTATATGGATAGAGTATACGGCGTTGCTCCTAAAAGTTACGACTTAGAAAAAATGACGGTTTTTGATAATCCTGCAGTCAAAAAAATAAAGGACGAGTATAAAACAAAACGTGCTATTGAAGAAATGAGACTTTTTTACGTAGAACTTACGCGTGCCAAATGCGAACTTCACGTAATTGCAGACGTTAATAAAATAAATTCAGAACACGAATATTTAAATTATATCGAAGCAAACAAGCAAATCGACTTTTTAGCGCTTGGCGATATGGAATGTGAAGAGGTTTCAACAATCGAACTTAACAACTTATACGAAGCCGAAGAAGAAGTTTCTTTCGTTACGGGCAAAATTGAAAACCGCAATGCAGTAGAGATTATAAAAGAAAATTTATCTTTTAACTACGCTTATAATAACGATATAAATCTTCCACTTAAAAGTTCGGTTTCCAAAGAAAATAAAATTGACGAGTATTATAAAATCACCAATATTTTCGGCGAGTCGGATAGCGAAACGGGAAGCGCGTACCATAAATTTTTAGAACTTTCTTCATTTGATAGCGAAAAAGTGGAAATCGAAATAGAAAAGTTTAAAAATGATAAACTTATGACTGATAAAGAAATCAGTTTAATTAATAAAAGCAAACTAAAAAGTATTTTATCAATGCCGATTTTTAAAGAAATTAAAGGTAAGCAAATTTATAAAGAGCGCAAATTTTACCACCAAGTAAAAGCAAGCGAACTCGGCTATGATAGTGAAGAAAAAATACTTATTCAAGGCGTTATCGACCTTATCGTTGAAAACGATAAAGGGCTAACGTTAATAGATTATAAACTTTCTAAAATTGAAAGCGATATAGATTTAGTAAAAAAATACGAAAAACAACTTTATTTATATAAAAAGGCGATAGAAGAAAGTTTAAACGTTAAAGTAAACAAAACTTATATAATAAATATTTTACAAGAAAAATTAATCCCTGTAGAAGGTATATAAATTGTAAAAAAAGGCGATAATGAAAGCGTTATGGAAAACATTTTTATTATCGCTTTATTTTTAGTTAAAAAATACTTTTTAATTAAGTTTGTCTATTACGTTATCGCTTCTTGCCTAGCGTTTTTAGGGGGGCTGATTTTATTAACCCTACTTAGTAAAATAATTTTTAGAAAAAATTATACTTTAAAGTTTTATAATTCTTGCTTTATAATATCTTTTATCCTTTATTTTAACGCTATTTTAATAGAGTTTATAAAAATTAAAAGAGTTTTTAAAGACGGATTAGACCTTTTAATATCGTTAAGCGCATTTATTATATTAGGAATACTTGGTAAAATAATAATTAACTCATTTAGGTTTAAAAGCAAAAAACCAAGTAAATTAAATTTAAGTAGGGCGGAAATTTCACCTAGTGAAACAAAACCTAAAAGCGTAGAAATAATATCGTGCATTGAAGAGCCAATTAGCGTGTATAACGGATACGTAGACGTTAAATACCTAAAAAAACTTATAGAAGATTTAAAAGAAAAAGATTTAGAGTACGACGATGAAAAGAAAGTTGAAGAATTTGAAGTGTATCTACTAAATTTCGTAAATAGGCAACCAAATTCAATCGAAAGAACGAAACTTAGTGAATATATAGGGGACCTTATAAAAAAATTAGCAAAATATCAAGTTGTATAAAATAAAAGCGCACCGTTTTTAATTATAAACGGCGCGCTTTTTAACGTTAAATATTTATATTTTAATCTTAATAAAATTTTATATAATTATAGACAAACTATAAATTATTGTGTATAATATGTTTAAATATTCTTTCTATATATTTACGATAGAACGCAAGTAAACGGAGGGTAAAATTTTGAAATATTATTTGGCTATTGATATAGGCGCGTCGTCTGGACGTCATATTTTAGGTTGGTTAGAAAACGGCATTATGAAAACCGAAGAAATTTACCGTTTTTCAAACTTACCGGATACTGTTGGGGAACACTTAAAATGGGATGAAAAACGCTTATTTCAAGAAATATTAAACGGTCTTAAAAAAGCGGGTGAACTTGGCAAAATACCGTATTCAGTCGGCATTGATACTTGGGGTGTAGACTATGCGCTTCTTGACGAAAACGATAACGCGATTGACGGTGTATACTGTTATCGCGATAGTCGTACGGAAAAGACTATTCCACTCGTACATAAAATTATCCCACATGAGAAATTATACGAAAAAACGGGAATTTCAGTAGAGTCTTTTAATACTATTTATCAACTTTACGATGACGTTTTAACAGGCAGAATGCAAAATGCGAAGTCATTTTTGTTATTCCCAAACTATTTACATTTCCTTTTAACAGGCGTTAAAAAACAAGAATATACTATTGCAACTACAACGGGCATGGTAAACGCAAGCACTCATAGTTGGGATGAAGAAATAATTGAAAAACTTGGCTTTAAAAAAGAGTTGTTTGGCGAAATTGCAGAGCCAGGTAGTGAAGTCGGCGAATTTAGCGACGAAATAGCAAATATCGTTGGATATAAAGCAAAAGTCGTTTTACCTGCTACGCACGATACTGAAAGTGCTATACTTGCCGCTCCGTTAGACAAGCAAACGCCGTATATTTCAAGTGGAACGTGGTCGCTTTTAGGTGTAGAGCAAAATAAGGCGCACACAAGCGAAGAAGCAAGAAAGGCAGGTTATTCTAACGAGGGTAGTTACGGCAATACTTTCTGCTGTCTTAGAAACATTATGGGTTTATGGATGATTCAACAAGTTCGCCACGAATTAGATGATAAATACAGTTTCGTTGAACTTGCTGAAATGGCAAGAGAAAACCCTGTCAGCGATGAAATTGACGTAAACGACAAGCGCTTTTTAGCCCCAAAAAATATGACTAAAGAAATACACTCGGCAGTAGGCCGTGAACTCAACGTTGGAGAAACTGCGTACGTTATTTATAATAATTTAGCAAAGTATTACGCAATATCGTTAGACGCTTTAGAAAATTTAACGGGTGAAAAATACGATACGCTTAATATTATAGGCGGTGGCAGTAAGAACGAACTTCTTAACGAACTCACTAAAGAAAAGACTGGTAAACGCGTCATAGCAGGTCCTGCTGAAGGTACTGCAATAGGTAACATTTTAATGCAAATGGTGGGTACGGGTACTTGCGCTAGCATTAAAGAAGGTAGAGAAATAATCAAAAAGTCGTTTGACATTAAGGAAGTTTAAATATAATTATTTAAAAGAAAATTATGAAAAAAGTTGATAAAAGATATTCATTTAGAAAAGAACTTATTACTTCTAACGTTAAAATTTCTACGAATTATAGGGAAAAAGAAGAAAATGAGATTTCCCTTACGAACGGCGTTATATTTTTAGGGGATACTTCTCCCGTTATAGAACACGCTAAAAAAGATTTTATTGATTTTTTAAAGGTGGGGTTTAACGTTAAAGAAAATAATGATAACGCTGTAAAAATTCACATTAAAATCACTAAAGAAGGGTTAGAAGACGTTTGTGATTATAAAGGCAGAGTAGTTGAAATTTCTGATAACGGCATTGTAATTTTAGCGTACGACGATAGGGGTGCAGCGCAAGCAATTTACGACCTTGAAGATTTAATGACCGAGAAAAAACAGCCTTATCTTACAAAAGGCAAAACTAAACAAAAACCGTTATTTTCGCCTAGAATGGCGCACTCAGCGTATAACGTTGACGTTTTTCCAAACGGCTATTTACAAAAACTTGCTAAAGAGGGTGTAGACGCTATTTTAGTATTCACAAGAGGCGTAAATACTCCCGGTAATCCATCTATTGATGATTTTGATTATAACGATTTAATCGATAGGGCTGAAAGTTATGGTATAGACGTATACGCATATAGTTATTTAAAGAACTTTAATTCACCACACGATGAAAATGCCGAAGAAATTTACGAAAACGTTTACGCACCTATTTTTAAGGCTCATAACAAACTTAAAGGTATCGTATTCGTTGGAGAATCAGTTCAATTCCCAAGTAAAGATGAAAGGACCACGGGAAGAACTAATAGAGAGTATTTAAATAAAGATAATTTTCCAGACCCAAAACCTGCGCCAGGCTGGTGGCCGTGTGAAGATTTTCCAGAGTGGATAAATCTTGTTAAGAAGATTATATATAAATATAAACCAACGGCAGATATCGTATTTTGGACTTATAACTGGGGTTGGGCGCCTGAAAAAGAGCGCATTGAACTTTTAGAAAAACTTCCAACCGATATAAGTTTATTAGTAACTTTTGAAATGTTCCAAAATTTACCGACTCAATACGGCATAACCGAACGAGTATGCGATTATTCGGTAGCGTTTGAAGGGCCGGGAGATTATTTCTTAAGCGAAGCAAAAGTGGCAAAACGTAGGGGAATAAGGCTTTATACCCAAGCAAACGCAGGTGGTAGAACTTGGGATTTTGGTTGTATGACTTACGAGCCTTTCCCACAACAATGGATGCGCCGTTATCAAGCGATGAGAGATTGCAATAAAAAGTATAATCTTACGGGCGTAATGGAGTGCCACCACTTTGGTTTTTGGCCGTCGTTTATAACTAAAATAGAAAAAATGGCGTTTGAGTATAACGCAGATACTCCTGAAAACATATTAAAAAGAGTAGTAGGCGAGTTTTCCGAAGGCGAAACGGAAAAATGTTTAGAAGCGCTTAACTATTGGAGCGACGCTATAAGATTATATATGCCTACTGACGACGAGCAGTATTGCGCAATGCGTGTAGGCCCTGCTTATCCTTTAACGCTAGGATTTTATTCAAGAGCGCCCGAATACTTAATGAATAACGAGAAAGTAATGTTTGGCGGTGGTATTTGTGAAGACTATCATTTCCAAAGTGGCAGAAAGTCGGCAGACGGATTATTTACGTTACATAGCGTAAGAATGCGTACGGAAATGAAAATATTAACCGATGCAATTAAACTTGTTAAAAAAGGCATTCAAATTCTTAAATCGTTAAAGAAGAAAAACAAAGAGTTAAACCGTATAATAAATATGGGCGAATATATCGTTACTTGCTTTACAACCGATATTAACGTAAAGAAAATGTATATATATAGGCACAAAATACTTATAGCAAGTTCTAATAAAGAAGTTAAGAGCATTATTGACGGAATAAGGAAACTAGGCGCACAAGAAATAAAAAATGCTGAAAAGGCACTTAAAATTGTAGATAAAGATTCGGCACTTGGATACGAGCCGTCAATGGGCTATGGTGGAGATAGAGCGCATATTGAATGGAAGATTCGCCAAGTAAATCATATGATGACTCACGAATTAGGAATTTACGAACAAGGATTGAAATTTTAATTAGTAAATATAAAACAGAAAGCCTAAGTGAAATGCACCTCAAAAGTTTGTTCAACTTTTGAAGTGCATTTAACTTTTTTGTTATATTTTATGATTTTCCGTCTAATTTGGATAATACTTTCATTAGAAATAAACGAATAAATCTGCAAAAAATTTTCAATAGAACGGTTTGTTTACTATATTGTATCATAAAAAATATGACATATACAGACATATTTACAGAAATTTAAGCGCAATTTTATAACGAGTTGTAATTATATTGGATTTTTGTTATAATATTATGCACAAACTCAAATCGCATAAAAAGTCAAGAATTTTATACTGATTCTAAGTATAATAAAATCGCGGAGGTTAAGAAATGGATTGGATAGAAAGTTTACAAAACGCGATTAATTATATCGAAGAACACATTACCGAAAAAATTGAATATGAAGAAGTGGCTAAGCGCGCGTATTCATCAACTTTTCATTTTCAAAGAGTGTTCGGGATAACGTGCGGTTTTACTCTTGGCGAATATATCCGTAGAAGAAAGCTAACGCTTGCGGGAAACGACTTGTTGAGCAGTAAGATGAAAGTAATTGACGTCGCTTTTAAATACGGCTATGAATCGCCTGAAAGTTTTTCCCGCGCATTTTATAAATTTCACGGTATAATGCCGTCGCAAGTAAAACAAGGTTGTTCCTTAAAATCCTTTTCTCGTCTCTCCGTTAAATTTGATTTGGTTGGAGGAACTGAATTGAACTACAAGATTGAAGAAAAACCTGAAATTATTTTAGTTGGCTACAAAAAACGATTTACGGGTGTTCCCTATGGCGAAGAACGTGTAAAACAAGAAGAAGCGTTTTTAACGTCCACACGTGCTAAACAATGGCTTTTAATTGGTGCGTCTTGTGATTATTCTACCGATTATATGGTTGTAACAAACATTGATGACGACGGTTATGATTTTTACGTTGCGTATAAATTAGACGAATGGACGAGAAAAGAACTTTTTAATCCTAAAGTGACAGGCGTTGATTTTATGGATAAAATGGGTTTTGAAATAATTGTTATTCCTAAACAAACCTACGTTGTTTTTGAAACCGAAAAGAAGAAACGACCAATTACAGATTATACCGAGTTAAGAAAGAAAATGGTTACCGAATGGTTGCCAACGTCAAACTTTATTTTTGCAAACGCTCCAGAAGTAGTGGCGATGCATTGGCGTCCTGATGGTAATTGGGACGAAGAGCGTTATATTGAAATTTGCATACCGATTGAAAAATTAACGTAATAAAATTCTTACTTCTTTAACCGACAATACTTTTTCGCCTTTTTTAACGTAATCTTTGTTTAACCCAAACATTAAGTTATTTGCATCGCCATCCTTAAACATAACAAGCCTTTTTTTGCCGTACTTAATTGCCTTTTCAAAAGCGTGGCGAGAACCACTATCCCCTTCGCCTTTTCTAAAACTAGCAATCAAAACAACGGCTTTAGAATATAACGATTGCAATCTATCCCTTTCAATAAATCTTTTAACATTTTCATATCTGTTTTTAGGCTCGTTTACGTATTCGCTTATTAGAAGTCCGTCGTTCTTAATAATTTCATTTGCCAAACCGATATTTTCTTTAGGATAAATGTTTTCTATTGTTGATGGGAGAAAAGCAATCGTTTTAGCGTTGTTTTTAATGCTTTCGCTATGTGCAACAGTATCGCAACCTTTTGCAAGCCCACTAACTATATTGTAGCCTTTTTTAGTTAAAGTTTTTACAACTTTTTGTTCTCTTTCTACTATTTCGTTAGTTGGCGTTAACACACCTATAACCGCAACATTTTTATCTACGTTATTAAGTAGCGTTATATCGCCTTTATATGCAAAGAAAAAAGGCTTTTCGCTATTTTTAAGTTTAACGTTTGTGCTGGGGAAGTTTTCATCAAAAACACTTATGACGTTTATGTCTTTTTCTTCAAGTTCTTGTTTTACTGCTTGCAAATCGCAAGGATAAGAATTTACAACTTCTTCGTTATAAAAAGACTTCCAAAATTGAGCGTTGGTTTTAATAACGCCTGTTTTTATTAAATTGTAAAGTTTTAATGAAATGTTTGAATTCATATAAAATATCATATCATTTTTATAAAATAAAATCAATTTCATCTATATATAAGCAAAAAATAGACACTCTCAAACGAAGAAAGTGCCTATTTTAATTGATTTTATTTACTTTTTCAGTCTAAAAACAAAGGCGAACCCGTCTCCTAAAGGAAACGGGTTCGTATTTACTTTGTTTGGTGACCCCTACGGGATTCGAACCCATGATACCGCCGTGAAAGGGCGATGTCTTAACCGCTTGACCAAGGGGCCTCACCATTTATATGAAATTTAGCGTAAACTTTATTGGTAGCGGCGGTCAGATTCGAACCAACGACCTGCCGGGTATGAACCGGCCGCTCTAACCAGCTAAGCTACGCCGCCATGTAAACTGCGCTAGCAGTTAAATGCTCTAGTATTATATATAAAATTTTAAAACTTGTCAAACATATTTCGCCATTTTTACAAAAAAAATTTATTCTTATTTAAAATTATACTCTTTTGCACTTTTACAACTGATATTCTATATACTTTAATAAACGTTATTAGTTTAAAATTATATTTTATTTATTCTTTTATAATGAAAAACGTATTGCTGAACGTAGCCAGACAAGTCTTTAAATTTACAAGTGAGTTCATTTGATATTTTCGCTCTATCTTTTTCTATGCCACCAAAATTCTCATGATATAGTTTTTCAATCCAAGTATCAACGGGGAAGCAATCCGTTCTATTATAAGCAAAAAGCAAAATACAATCTGCCACCTTTTTGCCTATTCCGTAAATACTAGTAAGATTTTTTTCTAAAAGTGGAGTAGATAAGGAAGACAAACTTTCCAAATCAAACCCATCGTTTAACTTTTTAGCAAATTCTAGAACGTACTTGTCGCGATAGCCTAAGCCTAAAGAGTGATAAAACTCTTTATCTTTTTTAATCATATCTTTAATTTTAGGAAAAGAATAATAGGTTTCGCCCATAAACGAATACTTTTCGCCTAAACTTTCGCAAAGTTTTTCTATAATACTCTTAATGCGACTAATATTGTTGTTTTGCGATATTATAAACGATAGCGCCGTTTCTACTTTATCTTGCTTTAAAATTCTTATACCTTTACCGTAATTTAGAGCAGTATTTAAAAAATCATTGTTAAAAGCGTTTACTTTATCGTAAATTTCTTGATAATTTGTGTGCAAGTCAAAATAATTTTCAAAAAATGCCGAATTTTCGCTCTCAATAAAAGTAATGCCGTTATTTTCGTACAAATAACAGCATTTATCTTGAGAGAAAACCAAAAATCCGTCTTTAAACGGCTTATATCTAAAAATTTGGCCACACTCTAACGTATCTTTAGGATTAAAAAATTTACTATCTACTTTTATTACTTCCAAATTTAGAACCTACTCTGCATCGTTAATGTATAAAATACCGATAGTGTTTGGTCCACAGTGGCTAGAAACCGAACAGCCCGCATAAGTTTCGTAAACGTTTTCAAAACCGTAAGAGTCAACTACTTCGTGTGCAGCCTTGAAAAGTTCAGGGCTATTAGAACTGCAAGTTATAAATATAACTGACTTATCAGGATTGTGGAATTCATCTAAAACGTCTTTACAATATTTAGTAACGACAGACGGCATAGAGCCACGGTATTTTTTGTAACTACCCATTTTACCGTCTTTAACGATAATTTGTGGGCGAATTTTTAAAATATTAGCGCCAAGCAATGCAACGCTAGAGCATCTACCACCTTTATGAAGGAAATCAAGCCTTTCGACTACGAAACTTGCTTGAACTTTATCAACTCTCGCCCTAACTTTATCAGCAATAACTTTAATATTCTTTTCAGTCTTAGTAAGTTCTCTTGCATATATTGCCAAAAGAGCAACGCCTGTAGATAAAGACTTACTGTCAATAACTTCAACCTTACCGTCAAAACTTCTTGCGGCTTTTACTGCGCTAGAATAGGTTGTAGACATTTCTGAAGAAATATCAAAGTGAATAATTCTATCGTATTTTTTTAATACTTCGCTAAAAAACTCGTCAAAATCCGCTTCGTTAGCGGCGCTAGTTTTAGGAAGAGTACCTGTTTTTTCTACGTACTCGTAAATTTTTTCAGTAGAAATTTCGCCGTCTTTATACTCGTCGTCTCCAAGTAAAATATTAAGTGGTAAAACGGTAATATCGTACTTTTCTAAAAGTTCTTTGGTTAAGTCTATAACGCTATCAGAAGTAATTGCTATTTTCATAAATACCTCGTTAGATTTTTTTATTTATTTTAACATTGCTAGCCACATTTGTCAAGTTGATATTGGCTAATAAAAAATCACAATCTATCTTGACTTATTTATTTAATTGTGATACTATTATTTTAACCAATGTATGGTTATTAGTATATAATAATTAAAAGGAGAATTAATATGAAACTTGTAAAGAAATTATTAGTGTTACTCTTAACTCTTTCAATGATTTTACCCGTAGCAACTGCTTGCGGTGGCGAGAAATGTAATCACAATAACGTTATTATATGTGATAATTGTGGTGAAATAGTAGTAGGTGAAGAATATTTTTCTAATATGGTAAAATCTTCTTTAAACACTTTAGGAAAAGGCAAGTCAACAAAGACTGAGATGCAAGGCTCGGTAGAAATGGATAGTCCCTCTCTCGCTATTGAATATCTTGACTCAAAAGGCGAGTATCAAGAAATTGAAGTTGCAAAAATGAAATTTAATTTTGAAGCAGATTTAACTTCAGGCTTTGATAATGACGGCGCTCTTATAGCATCTGGTAAAGCAAATATCTCTGCTGAACAACTTAAGGCTGACGGCAAAGTTGCCCAAAAAATTATTTATGAAATTAAAGACTTAAGCGTTGAAGACTTAAAGTTTACTTGCACTTTAAAAAATCAAGTAACTTTCCCAACGCTTTCTAGTGAAGAACAAGCAATAAACAACGTTGAAAAAGAAGATACGCAAAATATTAATCTTGCTAGTGGTGGAGATACTGCTGTTGCAGTATTAACGGATATGCTTCCTAGAGTATTATCTGCTTACCAAAACCCTATTCTTCCTTATTTAAACAGAATAATCGACGCTAATAAAAAGGACATAAATCTTGCATTAGCAACAGCGTTTGACTCTGCTTGTACTTTAAGTAAAGAAAATGGAAACAACGTGTTTACTGTAACTCAAATAGGTGCTGGTCTTAAAAAGATACCGCTTTTATTAGAAAACAAACTTAACGTTGTTGTTGACGAACTTCTTGGCGAAGGCACTTACGATAAACTTCCTGAAAAGATTGAAACTTTATTAAATACTAAACTTTCTAAAGTATTATCAGAACTTGAAAAGAAAGGCATTAAAATCGATGAACTTAGTGAAGTTATTGACGAAGTACTTCAAATTGTAATGAACGATAAAAACGCAAGTTTAGAAAATTTAACAGGCTTTGATTTAGTAGGAACTATCGATAGTTTAGATAAAGATAAAACTATTAAACAACATTTAATTAATTTAGGCGCAGTTAAAAACGAACAACAAATAACGGAATTCCTTTCGAATTTTGAAACAACGCTTAACGAATATAAAGATAAAACAATTTACGAAATTTTAAACGAAGTATTTGACGTTAAAATTGAAGCAGAACAAAAAGAAATGATTACTGGAGCAGTTAAAGTATTTGCAGATTTAATCGATAAAATGATTAATGCAAAAGTAGTTGCTGACAATAAAGGCAATCTCGTTTACGTAGAATACGGCGTTGCATTTAACGGTCAAGACGATGAAAGTAAAGCGGTTTTTGATTGGCTTAAAGACAATATTAACTTTGAGTCTCAAGGAAGCGGACCGTCTCAAGACGAGCAACAGTTTAATAGCATCATAGATATTATTTCTTCAGTTAAAGCAAGCGTATCTTACAAAACTTCAGTAGTTAAATAAACCAAAAACTTAATAAAAATAATAGCCCGACTGCTTAGTTGCAGTCGGACTAAATTTTATCTAAATACTATTTATTTTTAGGTTTTTTAATTCTATTGAGTTGTTTATTCATCTTTAAAAGTTCTTCTTTAGTAAAGTTTACGTTCATCATACTAACCATAGAAGTTAATCTAAGTACGGTAAAACCACCCATCATAGCCATCATATCTTCCATCTTAACGTCAAATCCGGCAGGCTTAGAATCCTTTCCTTTAGCGCTCATAGATTTTTTAAGTTTTAATCCCATTTTAGCAAACCAAAGTTTACCACGGAAGGATTTCATAATGTCAGAAATCTTATCGTTAAGAGAGTATCTTCCTTCAGGGGCTTCAACGTCAAACCAGTTAAGAATAGCACCCTTTTCTTTAAGAAGGTAGGCTTCGTTCATTTTATCTACTTTATTAATAGTAGATTGGTCTTCTAAGTCGCCTGCTTTTGCAACGATAGTAGATTTTCCTACGTTGTTAACGTTAAAGTAGAAGAAGTGATTTTCACTAGTTTGCTTGCCAATACTTTCCCCATTAACAAAAAGTTCAACTTCAGGTTGGTTAGAGTAAACGGTAATTTTAGTTACGTTTTCAACTCTATCAACGTATCTCTTACCGCAAACGTGAACGAAAGGTTCGTCGGAAAGCCATGCTTTATATGCGTAGAAAGCATCCTTTTTATACTTTCTATCCATTGTAACTAAGCCTTTATGGTTTTGACCGTTTTCACCACCTTCTGCTCTTGCATCGGCGCCAAAGTCGAACATATTCCAAACGTGAGTAGCCCAAAGGTACTTTCTAGTAAATAATTGTTTAATGAGTTCTTCGTGATAAAATGCTTGATATTCTTCAGTATAGTCGCCCTGAGTTGGGTTGGAAGTGTGCCAATTTAAAGCCTCACAGCCGTATTCTGAAACGCCAACGGGAATAGTTGGGTGCATAGCGTGGAATTTATCAAACCAAGGCCCGTTCATTGAAGTATCGCCACCGTACCAACCGAAGTAATGATTGTACGATACAACGTCTGGAATATTTAAAATTTCAGAATCCATAGGGCACATAGAAACGCAAGCCATAGTGGTTAAACGAGTGCTATCCATTTTATGAACTAAATCGTTTAAAATAACGTGGTTTTCTAAAAGGTCGGGATTTTTATCTCCACCCATAGTTATTTCGTTTGAAAGCCCCCAAACAACGATAGAAGGGTGATTATAGTTTTGGCAAACAAGTTCCATCATTTGAGAAATGGTGTTTTCTCTACCATTTGGAAGATGTTTAGAAATGTAAGGGATTTCCGCCCAAATAATCAAGCCCTTTTCATCGCAAAGGTCGTAAAAATATTGGTCGTGTTGATAGTGGGCAAGTCTAATTGTTGTTGCGCCAACTTCTAAAATTAAATCCATATCTTCATCGTGATGTTCTTTAAGTAAAGCGTTACCATAGCCCAATCTGTCTTGATGGCGCGATACACCGCGAAGTGGATATTCTTCACCGTTTAAGATAAAGCCAAGTTCCGGGTCGATTTTAAACGACCTGCAACCGAATTTTGCTTCAACGTTATCAATAACTACGCCGTCTCTAACAAGGTTAGAGCAGGCTTTATATAAATACGGGTCTTTTCTTCCGTTCCAAAGGTGGCAATTTTTAATTTCAAAGTTGATTTTAGTTTCAGCAGTTTTTTCATTGTATACTACGTTACCTTCTTTATCGTAAACTACGTATTCAATAACGTCTGCCCCTTCAATTTCTTTAACGAAAGTTTCAATTTCTACTTTAGCGTCAGAGCCGTCAACTATAGGAGTTACTTTAATTCCGGGTGCACCGTAGTATTCTAAATCGAAGTGAGTGTTATCAACTGCAATAATATTAACGTCTCTATACAAACCACCGTAGAAAGTAAAGTCTGCCATTTGTGGATAAACGAAGTCGTTAGGGGAGTTATCTACTACGATAGAAAGAGTAAAACCTTCGTTTAAATACTTAGTAATATCAACTCTAAAAGTAGAATACCCACCGTCGTGATGGCAAAGTTTAATATCGTTAGCGTAAACGTCCGAAGAAGAGTTTGCGCCTTGTATCTCTAAAAAATATTTATCTGCTTTAGCAAAATCCTTTTTATCAAGCACTTTAGTATAAACGCAAGCACCGCGAAAATAATCGTTACCGCCGTCTATGCCGTCAATATTGTTCCAAGTGTGTGGTAAATTTATAAGTTCGCCACCGTCAATTTTACCAATATCAGAAGAGTTTTTTATAAAGTTCCAATCTTTATTAATGTTAATTATATTTCTCATAAATGCTCCTTATTTTAATATGATATTCAATTAAACTAAATTAAAAATAAATTATAACTTTTAAAATACGGTGTTTGAAGTTCTATCAAACACCGCATATGTTTTTAAGCCTCTTCAGTAGTTGTAGATTCAAATTTGTGCCTTTCTTCAAGTTCAGCCGTCATTTTGTCAAGAGTTTTCTTATCAAGGTTGTAGATTAATGCAATACCAATGAATTGAAGAATTGCGCTAAACATATAAAGGCCAGCGACTAACCAACACATATTGTAAGCAGTTTGAACTGTTTGACCGATAGTGCCAAGTTCGGAAACGTAACCAAGCGCACCCATAATTAGAAGTACGACTGACGGACCAATACCTTGTGCAAGTTTTCTAAAGAAAGAGTGAAGTGAATAAACAACGCCTTCTTCGCGTTTGCCGAATATCCATTCGCTATAATCAATCGCATCGCCCATCATAGCCCAAGAAACGCAAGTGTAAATACCCATACCAATACCAAATATAGTTAAGCCTAATAAGTAAACCACTAACGAAACCATAGTGTTTTTAATTAATGGGAAGATAAACATAATTATCGCACCGACGATTGAAACGAGCGTTCCAACAACGGAAGATTCTTTTTTACCATATTTCTTAACGATTTTAGTAATGAACGGCATAAATATAAACATTGGTATAAACCCAATTAGTTGAACTATACCGGAAAGTTCTGCCATCTTGAAATGAATAGCAAACATAATAGTAGTAGCAGTTTGAGCTGCGTTCATACCAAGGAACATACCCATAGCCGCAAGCGTTGCGCCAACTGCAGGGCGGTTTTTCATAAATTTACCAAAAGCACTAAATATGTTAAATTTTTCAGTTTGCTCGTTAGTTTTAACAGAGTTTTCGTCTGCACGAATAGTTATCTTTTTAATCATAAACATAAATGCAATAAAGCCGATTACGCCCATGATAAGTGCTGCCCAGAATACTCTTTCACCAAGAAGTATTTGTAATTTATCACCTGTTAACGGACTTAAAACGTTGTCGCCAGGATTGTAAGGTTTACCGGTAATAGGGTTTTTGCTAAGGTTTTCTGGAGAGAATAAATGTTTAGATTCTTCAGGAATAACGATATTGTTTAAG
Organism: Christensenellaceae bacterium; assembly: GCA_045603725.1. Classification (GTDB taxonomy): domain Bacteria; phylum Bacillota; class Clostridia; order Christensenellales; family Borkfalkiaceae; genus HGM11412. Next base: position 11,717 of record JAZUMP010000067.1, on the reverse strand, counting down.
AAATTTGTAGTTCCATCGTAAGTTACGGTTTTCCAAATAAGAGATGGAAGAATAACCATAGGTAAAATGTTGCCAATCATAGAGCCGATAGAACGCCAAGTTGAAAGTTGTGCTCTTTCACCAGCATCTTCGGTTACGAGAGAAAGCATTGAGCCGTAAGGAACGTTAGCAATAGTATAAAAAGCATCCCATATAATATAACCAACTATAAAAAGTACGCATTTAAGCCATAAGTCAGCGTTTGGGAAAGGTAAGAATACCATTGCGCCACCAACGAGTAAACCTAACGCCCCTATAAAGATATAGGTTTTAAATTTACCCATTTTATACTTTCTTGTATCATTGTCTATTAAAGAGCCGATAAGCGGGTCGTTAATAGCGTCCCAAATTTGAACGATAAGTAAAAGTAAGGATAATAATCCGGTTTCAATCGTCATATACACCAACCAGAAGGTTTGAACGGTGCTTTTTAACGAGAAACTCATATTACATCCTAGGTCGCCTGCAGCATATGCAAGTTTGTCCATTATGCCAAACTTGCGTTTGCCATTTTCGTCTAACACTACTTGTTTTGCCATAAATTTCTCCCTTTAGGGTAAAATTACCCTATATATATTTTCATAATTATATTATAACAAAGGTTTTTATTAATGTAAGGGGGCAAAACGTTACTTTTGAGACACCTTTCATATTATATATTATATAATATGCAAAAATTATCCTTGAAATAATATAAATATATGGTATACTAATAAAAATAGTATTAATTGTTTTTGCGTTTATATACTTTAGAAAAATAAAAATTATCTAAGGCTCGTTAGAAAAGGGGGAGCAAATGTATAAAAAATGTAAAACTGAACGCTCTAGAAAAAGGCAAAATCAAATAGAGCAAGCATTTTTAAAATTATTAAGTCAAAAAAATTTTGATAATATAACAGTTAGTGAATTATCTAGTTTTGCTAATATTCCAAGAAAAGCGTTTTATAGGTATTTTGAAACTAAAGAAGGTGTCTTGCACGCCCTTATAGACCATACTCTTCAAGGATACGAAGAATATTATCAAGCAACAAAGAAGGAGAAGCGAACGATTATTGGTGATTTAGAAGCATACTTTTCCTTTTGGTTAACGGAGCCTAGAACGTCGCTTTTAATAGCCCTTAAGAAAAGCGATTTAATTGATTGCTTATATAAATATTCAAAAGATTTGGCAGACAGTGGGTTTATAAACACTTCAAGGTTTTTGCCTAATGAAGATTTATGGAGTCAAAAACAAATATTCAATTTTGCTATAACGGGGCTTATGACTATAATGCTCGATTGGTTTGAAGGGGGTTGCGTTCAATCGACTGTTGAAATGGCAGAATTATCTAAAAGAATTTTAAGTACGCCGCTATTCCCTAATCTCGAAGAGTTGGGAATTCATACCGAATAAATAAAAATTTTTACTAAAAAATATAAAAAGGATTAGACTGAAGTGCACGTTATTGCAATTCAAATTCTAATCCTTTTTTTACGTAAAAATATCGTTTAATTAGGCTATAGCACTATTTTTTAAGTTCAGATAAAAGTTTTTTACCTTCTTCAACAATACGTTCTCCAGTACCGCGTTTCCATCTTGAACTTCTGCCTTCGTAACCGCCTTGGTCGTAAGAGTCAGACATCGGGAAGTAGCCGTTACCACCACCGGTTAAGCAACAAGGAAGAACCATATCCCAACCTTCAGCAGTTTTTAAACCTTTACCAATTTCGTTAAATGGTTCACCAGGAATACCTATAAACGCTACGTTGCCGATAGATATTGCAGTTAAAAGCATTGGTAAAGTTTCAGGAGCGTTTTCTAAAGCAACCATTCTTGCCGCTTCTGCAACGACGGTCGTAAGCATCATTGCCTTATAAGGAATTTCATCGTCTTTACCAGCTTTATGTAAATCGTTATATTTATGAGCAAGTTTAAGTTTTTCAGGGTCGGTTTCTTTATTAGTATAGAAATCTACTGCTTTTAAAGAAAAATTTAAACTATCAACTTCAACGTAATTAACTTTTTCGTAAACTTGCATTATTGCGCCTGCAACTACTCTAGCCATATGGATTGCGTGTGGATAGCCACGAGATACGTCGTCAAAATCCAAGAACATACCGTTAAGGTCGCCACCTTTTGGGTGAACGTTAACGTGGTTGATATCGCCTTGAGCGCCGTTTAAGAAAATACATTTAGTATTATCAATCGCTTTTTCAACTTGGTTACGAGTAAGGGTTGGCCAGTCGCCCGAAATTTTGTTGCCACCAACGGTATCCGGATGGTCGCCGAAGTTTGCAAGAATAATCGTTTCAGCGCCTTCTCTATCAAATCTTAAAACGTTTACGCTATCGTCAATTTCGCCAACTGGTTCTAAAATATCTGGGTTATTAACGCCAGGGTTAGTTTTGAAAGACCCGTCTTTCATTTTAAATCTTCTAACGAAACTAATGTTAGGCGCTTTAGATACTGCGTAACCCATTTTAGCAGGTTTTAAATCTTCTATCGCAAAAGTTGCGGCGTCCTCAATTCTTTTTAATAAGAATTCCGTATAATTAATAACGAGTTCATCACTGCCTTTCAAAGCAATTAATGGTCCAGTATGAGTGTGAGTTGCATGAATAAGAATTGCGTTTTCCGAAACACCTGTTTTTGCGCTAACACGTTTTCTAACAGCGTTTGCAAAATCGTTAGGGCAGGAACAGTTGTCAACCGTTATTAAAAGAACTTTAGTGTCGTTTATACTTACAGCCAAAGTAACGGCTTCAATATCGTCTAAAATACCGTCGGCTTTTCTTTCTTTAAAATAACCTGAAATGTTAATTCCCATAGGTGGATTAATATTAACTTTAGAATAACCTACCTTAAAAACCTTTTCCATAATTTCTCCTTAAAATAAAATTATTATTATATTAGCATATTAATAATAGCACAATAAATTATTAATTTCAACTATTTATTTAAGAAATTAAAAAGAATTTTTATTAAAAAATTGGCGTTTAAAAACCTTATAAAACGCTTGTAATTTTTATAAAAATTTGATATTATAGGGTGGAAATTATTAGTAAATTGGGGTGTCGCCAAGCGGTAAGGCTACGGACTCTGACTCCGTCACTCGTAGGTTCGAATCCTACCACCCCAGCCAGAAAAAACGGCAGGTTTCGACCTGTCGTTTTTTCAACGAAATTCGCCTTGCGGCGAGTGAAATTTGGCTTCGCCAAGTGAAATAGCTTCGCTGTGAAATATTTGCTTCGCAAATGTGAGGAGGCGAATTTCATTTCACATCGAACAAAGTGAGATATTTCACAATTTCCGTAAGGAAATTATTTCACATTCGGCGGGCGCCGAATATTTCACTAAAATCAGTTTGAGTTCGAAACCTTATTAAGGGATGACAAAAATATCTTTTTCGTAGCCTTTATACAGAAATATCTTTTCGTAGCCCATAGCCAAAAAAGAACGAAGAAAAGAGTTGTACTCTAAAGGGCAGAAAAAAATTTGATAGATAAATTGTCTACCGACAAGAAAAGGACAGGGATGCAAAAACCCCTGTCCTTTTCTATTAAGTTAAAAGTGCAATATTGTGCTTTATCATCATTGTTTCATTCGATAGATATGAGCTTATCATAAACAAAAGTATGCTTTTCATCCACTCTTTTGTTTGTGTGCCAATGTCCGGCATACCAATGTTTAAACTGAACATTGTTATCAATAAATTTGCAAAGAGTAAAAAGCTCTTCCGTACGGGTACCCTTGCCGACTTCGTATTTATGAGTGAGGATATAATCGACACAATTTCCGTATTTCTTAAGATTTTCATACGCACGGGAAATTTCTTGTTCTAACGGACTCTCCTCCTTTTGCCAAAGCCCGAGTTCCTTCCATTTCGCGGAGCTGTTACACCCACCGAACACAAAAAAGCTTTTCCCCTCTATTTTATATACGTACCCACGCTCAAGATGAACTATATTTTCGGTTAGCCTGTGCACTTTGCCGCCGTGCCAATTCTCCTCGGGATAAGAATAGATGCATCTGAAATTCTCGTGATTTCCGTCAAGAAATGCAATTTTTTTCGGAGAGGAAAGAAAAAGCTCATCAAAGGCACGGTTCTCTTTTGTATCGGCAAATTTAAAACCAACATCGCCAAGCATTATAAGAAGGTCATTCTCTGTCGCAATTTCATAATATTTTTTCAGCTCTCCAATACACTCTCCTCCATGCTGATCAGACAAAAAATAAATCATACTCCACCTTTTATTAACCTTACACTTCCGCTTTTAATCAGCTCAATAAATTGCTCTGATGTTTCGATCTTAAGCTCAGTCTCAATACCTGAATGTGCAATATCCTCTTCTCTATGCGCGTCTGAACCTGCGCTTACACACAATCCGTGCTTACACACAATCTCCTCGGACATATCGCTGTTATCCATATGCCGCGGATTTGAATTATAAACCTCTATTGCATCGACGTATTCGGGTGTAGGAAAGTTCTTCCCATCACGATGCGGATGTGCCTGCACTATAAATAGCCCCTCCTTGTGAGCTATATTGGAAAACTTTTCAATCCCATATGTATGCAGTTCTGGATATTTATCAAGAAATTCCTTTTTAAAACCGTATACAAGGTAGTGATTAGGTGTTCCTTTAAAGCATATCTCTGCCGCAGGAAGCACTGTAATGCCTATCTTTTCACCTTCACATTTTGCAATATAATAACCAGAAAGAAATATTGTCACTTTATCTTTCCAAGCAATATTTCCGTATGCATCTACAGTATTTTCCTGGAAATGGTCAGTTACAAAAACGGTACTGTATCCAGCCTCTTTATATCTGCGCATCATTTCCTTTGCCCTAAGGCGCGCGCAAGGACTTACCTCAGCTGTATGCAAATGAGTTTCAGTCTTAAACATTATTTTCCTCCTTGACTATGAAACAAAGTTATACTATAATAATATCACACATAAATTGCAATTGCAATTGCTTTTATTGGAAAGATTATTGCATTTTTCTACAGAGGTGTATATGAAAGAGGGTCGTATCGAATATAAAGACCGACATTTTACGTTTATAGAATGTCTTACGGAACAACAAACTCCAAACGCTGAAGATGAGATACACGCACACCACGATGGTGCGGAAATATACGAGTTTGTCGATGGAGAGCTTTACTTTGCTGCGGACGGCAATAAAATAGAGATAGAGAGAGGAGACATCGTTATCATAACAAACGGTGTACTTCACCGTCCCATTATAAAAAAAGAATCTTTCTATCAAAGACGCCGCATAACTGTGAAAAACAGTTTTTTTATAAGCGCATCAAAGGGTGCAACCTACCTTAAGCAAAAGCTTGACGACAGAAGAGTGATAAAACTTAATAAAGGTAGCTCGGCAAACTTAGAATGCGCGAAACTCATTTTAAGAATAAAGATGCTGTGCGAGAAGGGCGATGGTTACTCGCTCTTTTGTGCTGAGACAGCACTTACTTCGCTTTTTATACGCGCTCTTGAGGAATGCCATAGTGCTTCCACCCTATCTCACCACGCAACAAATGCCGAGGTGCAAGTCCTAGTCAACTATATTGATGAAAACATAAATTCTAAACTCGACTACAAAACGCTTGCCAAACTTGTGCATATATCAGAGAAAAAACTATACAAGCTTTTCAAGAAGGAAACGGGTTTTACACCCTCAAAATACATAAAGGAACGCCGCATTATAATTGCAAAATCTCTTCTGAATTCGGGAGCATCCCCAAGAAGTGCTGCAGAAGCCACGGGATTTTCCGACTATTCAACCTTTTACAGATCATTTATAAGCTCGGTAGGTATGAGTCCTCTCGAATACGCTGTATCAGATAAGTAAGAACCTCTTTCGTTTAATGTTTATATAATAAAAACATTTTGTATTGGGTAGATTTTCTTGACAAGAACTGCTTTTGTGGATATAAATGCAAAATACGGCATCCCTCTTTAGAGATATATCGTATTTTTGAAAACCGTCCTTTAGAGTACGACTAAAAAGAGCAATATTTTACAATTCACGTAGGGAATTATTTCACATTCGGCAAAGCCGAATAGTTCACCAAAAAACTTACCGCAATAGGTTGCGGATAATATCCACGCTTTCGGCGTGATATATAATATGTGCAAATCAAGAAATTAAAAGTATAAAAAGGGGATTTAATTGTAGATTTTGAAGGCGCTAATTGAAGTTTTATTTTCTACTTATTGAAAATTAATAAAATTTGATATATAATAAATAAAAAGTTTAAAAATTATGAAAGAATTTAGTTTTAGGGTAAGTAAGAAATACAAAGGCTTCACTGCGCTCAGTTTTTTGAAAGAAAAGGGTGTTTCGCTAGAGATAATTAAAAAAATTAAAAAGGGTGGAGTTTACGTTAACGAAAAACTGCTTTTAAATATAAACGACGTTGTAAACTATAAAGATATAGTAAAAATGCGTTTAGTTGAAGATGAAGTTAATAAATTCGTTACACCTATAAAAAGCCATTTAAAAGTTTTGTATGAAGATAAGTATTTTTACTTTAACAGCATATAAACTTGAGTTTAAACACCCAATTACAAATAAAAAAATAAAATTAATATTAAAAAACTATTAAAAAAGCAAGGCTGTGCCTTGCTTTAATTTTTTGTTATATCTAAAATATAATTAGCGTCTAAATCAAGTTCTTTGCAAAGTTTTGCAAAAGTATCAAGCTTAGGTAATTTTTTGGTGGTTTTATACTGCGTTATCATTTCAGGCGACACACCTATCCTTTTTGCAATTTCAATAGTGGTTAAACCGCTATTTTTAAGTTCATCACTTAATCTTTCTTTAATAACATTGTTCATAATATTATTATATAACCATTAGTTAGAAAAATGCTTGACAACTAACCAATAGTTAGTGTAATATAAATATAAATCTAAAAAAGGAGATTATGCTATGGTAAATAAAAAATTATATTTAAGAAAAATTATAGTGGTTATCTTAATTATTGCATGTTTAATTTTTAGTTTTGGAGGGTGTTCAGTAAATTATGACAGTTCTGCCATTAATGCGGCCCAGCAAATAGTTAAAGAAAATTTAAAAAATCCTAGCAGTGCTCAATTTAATGAAGTAAAAATTGAGTTAAAAGATGATTATCGCCGTTATATCGTATATGTTGACGTTTCAGCACAAAATGGTTTTGGTGGATATACACGAGATAAGTATTACGTTGGTTTGCGTTTAGCAGAAGATGGCGAAACGTATTGGTATTTCCCTAATACGCCATATATTTCTGCTGGTTATATTACTCCAGAAACTGCAAAAAATTTGTTTTTTTCAGATTGGGGGCAAGAACCTACAGCGTAAAAATTTGTCTAAAAATAATTATTAATAGGAGAAAGACTAAAATGTTAGTTTCGGCAAAATGCACAAATTGTGGCTCTAATATAGAAGTGGATAAAGAAAAAGAAGCAGGTATCTGTCAACACTGTGGAAGTGCTTTTATTGTAGAAAAAGCAATAAACAACTATATTACAAACAACGTTTATAATATTGAAAATGCAACTATCAAAATTGAAAAACCAATAGATAAGACTGTAAAAATAATTTTCCCCGTTTATGAAGGGCAAATGTTTTTTAATAAATGTTTCGTTTACGATAACGAGACTGGCAAGATTATTGCTGAGTGTAAGCAAGGAGAAACAGCCAGTTTTTCACTAGAAAAAGAAACGGAAGTAATGATAAAAATGCAAGGGTGCTTTGGTAAACCTAAGGAGAATATGAAACCTGGCGATAGATTTAAAGTTGGTTTCCGTGGTTTTGGGAAGATATATTTAGCAAAAGTAGACGAAGTCGTTTAATTTTAAAAGGGCAACAAAGTTTTAGTTGCCCTTTTAAAATGTTTATTTATTATTTAGCATAAAGAGTATTAGTTGTAGATTCAGTTACTTTAATATCATCTGAAATTTCAACGCCGAAGATAAGTAAAACGTTATTTTCAACGGCTAAAAGTGGAAGTTCATCTCTATTTGCTCTAGGAATTTTTTTATCTATCAAATAGTCTTTTAATTTTTTCGTTCCACCGCCAAATTTTTTAAAAATATCACCGTCGCGCTTAGTTCTAATAACAGCGCTACATAAAATTTAAAAGCCGTATATTGCTAAAAAATTTACTAAATTTTAAAGTAAATCACTTACGTCGTTAAGGCTATTTAAAATAATAGTCGGCTCAACGCCACTTTGTTTATAAATTTCTTTCGTCGTTTCACCCGACAATACAAGTATGGTGTTAAATTTACAGTTTAAACCAAATTTTATATCCGTATAAATTCTATCGCCTACCATTGTAATATTGTCTTTATTAGTTAATAATTTTTCTTCAAGCATTTCGCCCATATACCCGTAAGGTTTGCCAATAATAATTTCTGGTGTTCTGCCAGACGAGCCTTCAAACATTTTAATAAAAGAGCCAACGTCAGGCATAGAAATATCATTAGTTGGGCAAACCATATCAGGGTGAGTGGCTATATATTTTGCGCCTTTAACTAAAAACTCGTTAAAAAGTTTGATTTTATTAAAATCAATCGTTGTATCGTAAGCGAGCATTGCAATTTCGGGATTTACTTCGTCAATTATAATGCCGTTATCTTTAAAATTTTTAATTAAAGCGTCGGTCCCTAAAAGGTAAACGCGTTTATTTTGATAATATTTTTTAAGATACCAAATAGCCGCAATTCCTGAAGAATAGACTTCATCTCCGTCTTCCCAAAACCCGATTTTTTTTAATTTATTTTCGTATTCGTCTACGGTTTTAGAAGAATTATTAGTAAAGTATACTATTTTTTTGCCAGCGTTTCTTAGTTTTTTTAAAGTGTTAATCATATCGCCAATAGGAAGGGAATCTAAATAAATAGTTCCATCCATATCGAGAAGAAAAACTTTTGTTTTATCAACTATTTCTTTAATTAATTTTTTATTCATAAAGTTATTATCCATTTTTAAATAATAATTTAATTTTTATGCTAACTTTTTATTTAGCATAAAGAGTATTAGTTGTAGATTCAGTTACTTTAATATCATCTGAAATTTCAACGCCGAAGATAAGTAAAACGTTATTTTCAACGGCTAAAAGGGGAAGTTCATCTCTATTTGCTCTAGGAATTTTTTTATCTATCAAATAGTCTTTTAATTTTTTCGTTCCACCACCAAATTTTTTAAAAATATCACCGTCGCGCTTAGTTCTAATAACAGCGCTACATAAAATTTTATCGCCGTCGAATACTAAAGCATTTTCTAAAGGTGTTTTAGAAATTTCTAAGGTTTTATCTAGAAATTTGAATTTTCCTACTTTAAAGTTCAATGGTTTAACGTTTTGTTTTTCGCCTTCAATATAAAATGAAAGTTTTAAATATTCTTTAACTGCAACAATACCTTTAGGCAAGGTAATTTTACTTCCGCTTTTTAATGAAGTAAGTTTTAAAATATCGTTAAAATGGATGCTTTCATAATCTTTTCTAAGCCCTAAATTATATAGAATAATTTTAGACGCTCTTTTTAAAAGTACGGGAGAAATATTTGACGGCAAATAATATTTACCGTCGCTAAACTCCAAATAACTATTTGCAAGTTCATCTAAAAAATCATTTTCTTCTTTACTTATTTCGCCTAATCTTTTTACTGAAAGTTCGGCAGTTGGAAATTTTTCTAGAATTTTAGGAATAACAATTTTTCTTAAATAGTTTCTAGTATAGTCAACGTCGTTATTCGTGCTATCTTCAACGAAAGGCAGGTTGTTTTTTATAATATACTCGTCAATTTCAAGTTTAGTTGCGTCAATAAGCGGGCGAATAAAACCGTCTCTCATACTAGGAATACCTATAAGCCCTTTAGTGCTAGTGCCTCTAAAAAGATTAAATAAAACCGTTTCAAAATTGTCAGACAAATGGTGAGCAGTTGCAATAACGTCGCAAAACTTTTCTTTTAAAAGGGTATCGAAAGCGTTATAGCGTAAAATGCGCGCGCTTTCTTCAACGCTTAGATTATTCTCTTTAGAATACTTTATAGCGTCAACTTTAAAAAAGCGAAGTTCTACGCCTACGTTTTTACAGTAATCTTTTACAAATTCGCTATCGCGAACACTTTCTTCCCCTCTTATTGAGTGGTCGATATTAACTGCTTTTACGGTTAAATTATATTTTTTAGCCGATTTTAATAAAAGGTCAAGCAAGCACATACTGTCCTTTCCACCTGAAAGGGCGACTGCAATCACCTTATTTTTTTGAACATTTTTAAGTTTAATCATTTTTTTCATACTTGAACATTTTGTTCATCATTGCCATCATAAATTTGTGTGGTAAAATTTTTGCTAAAAACCTAATTAGTTTAGCGTATTTACCAGGAACTACGTAATCTTTTTTAGTTTTATCTAAAGTTTTATACGCCACTTTTACAATATAATCGGGCTCGTAAAGAATATCAAAATTTTTAAGAGTTTCTTTATCGCTAGCACTGCCGAAAAATTCCGTTTTAACCCAGTACGGACAAACGCATAAAACTCTAATTTTTTGCTTTTTAAGTTCGTAGGCAAGGGCGCGCGAATAACTTAATACACCCGCTTTAGTTGCCGCGTAAACGGAAAGGTGTGGAACGGGCTCGAAGGAAGAAAGCGAGCCAACGTTTAAAATTTTACCACCTTGCTTAATGTACGGAAGCGCTATTTGCGTCATAAGTATTAATGATTTTAAGTTTAAATCGCACATACTAGCGTTAGAATCGTAGTCCGACTCGATAAATTCTGAAAACTTACCAAAACCGCTACAATTAACTAAAAGTTTAACGTTTGGGGCTTCGGCTTGAAGTTTTTGTTTAATTTCTTCTAAACTTGAAGGCAAAGTAAGGTCTAATGCTAGGGGAATAATTTTTGCTTTAACAGAGTCTTGAAGCGCAATAAGGCGCTCTTTTCTTCTAGAAATAACCCAAATTTCATCGAGATTATATCTTTTATCTGCACCAATAACAAATTCTTTGCCCATACCAGAAGATGCGCCTGAAATAATAGCAACGTTCATAAAATTATACCTTTTTAGTTATTTTTAATTATTTTAGCATATTTATAAAAACTATTCAATCGTAATGCAACAATTTTTAATAAAAGGGTTTAAATTTGTGTATTAATGAATAAATATTTAATAAAAGGCAATAAATTACTTGACAAATAGTAGGTAAATACTGTATTATATACGAGCAAAAGTCGTCGCGGGATGGAGCAGCTTGGTAGCTCGTCGGGCTCATAACCCGAAGGTCGTGAGGTTCAAATCCCACTCCCGCAACCAATAAAATAGAGGCAATCCAAAAGGGTTGCCTCTATTTTATTGCATTAAAGAGTTTGTGTGGGATTTGAACGGGTGGGAAACCGCAAGCGAAAAGTTTAAGTTTTACGTTGCTTGCGGTCAAACAATTACCAATTGTTTGCCACCCCGAGCCCGTGCCGAACTATGTTCGGGCAAATCCCACTCCCGCAACCAAAACAAAAACGGATAGGAAATAACCTATCCGTTTTTTGTTTTCTTTGGTGAATTATACTATTAAGTGCAACAGTATAAAAAGAAAGACAGTTCATATAAATCTATGGTAAAATAGTTTCGTCCAAAAACAATAACCAAGGAGAAAAATATGAACTGCTACAATCATTTTACCATAGAAGAACGTTG
>JAZUMP010000066.1:0-25589 GCA_045603725.1 Christensenellaceae bacterium | reverse complement strand
TCTCGCTACGCTCCATGAATTGAATTGCCTTTTAATGCACTTTAGTGCAATTCATGAGTTTTTAAACTCAATTCATGAAATCTCTGATTTCAATTTACGCCGTAGGCAATTCATTGGCTTTTAATCCTGTCATTCTTCGCCTACCCACGAGACGGGCTAACGGAGAATCTAAAAACTAAAACTTAATAGTATAATAGGCGACTGAAATTTCAGTCGCCTTTAAAATAAGGAAAAATATATGAAAACACTAACGCATTTTATTTTTAATTTTTAACTTTTGCAGTAATTTTTCTTTCTTCTTTAAGTTCGCTAACTTTATAAAAGTTTTTACAAGGAATATAAAAAGCCTGTTCCTTTATACTTTCATTTTTCTTTTCTTCAAAACACCAATCAATTAATTTTTTAAATAATTTCATACTCGTTCCCCCTTGTATACTGTCATTTTAGACAATATATTATGACAACATACTGTCATAAAATAAAAGTTTTTGTAAAAATTTTAAAAATTTTGTAAAAATATAAGGAATAACGCTAGAACCTTTATTCTTGACAAAATTGGCACTTAAAAGTATACTATTTTATATAGTATATTAAATCATTAAGGAGAATAACTTTGAAATTTATTCATACGGCAGATATTCACTTGGGTTCTAGTTTAAATTTGAATCTAAGCCGTGAAAAAATTGAAGAAAGGCGGTTAGAACTTCGCGCAACTTTTAAAAATATAGTCGACTTTGCCGTTAATAATGAAGTTAGGGCAATAATACTATCGGGCGACGTTTTTGATGGGGAAAGAGCGCTTAAAAAGGACAAGGAATTTTTCTACAATATAGTTAAAAACCACCCTAATATTGACTTTTTGTATTTAAGGGGTAATCACGATATAAAAGAAGGTTTTTTTGAAAGTTATCCTAACCTTAAACTTTTTAGCGACGAGTGGACTTATTACGCTTACGGAAGTGTAGTTGTTTCAGGAATAGAAATGACTAGTAAAAACGCAAGTTCCCTATATCAAACCTTAAATTTAAAAGAAAACGACTTAAATATAGTTATGCTTCACGGTCAGGTTGCAGATACTACGGGAAATGGTTTAATTAGCGCTATAAAATTAAAAGATAAGTATATCGATTATTTAGCGCTTGGGCATATTCATTCTTATAGCGAAACGAAAATTGACGGTCGCACTAGATACGCTTATAGTGGTTGCCCTGAAGGTAGGGGTTTTGACGAATGTGGAGAAAAGGGAATAGTTTTACTTGAAGCCGATAACGGTAAAATTTCAAGTACTTTTATACCTATGGCGAAAAGAAAGATTAGTAGCGTTAAAGTTTCCATAGCAGGGCTTACTAGCACTTTTGAAGTGTATTCTAGAATTAAAAACGATTTTAATTTAAATAAAAACGACCTTTATAGAATTGAACTTATAGGCGAAGTAGATTTTGATACCGAAGGCATCGAAGGGGAGTTGAGCGAGTATTTAAAAAAGGATTGCTATTACGCTTCGGTTAAAGATAAAACACATATAAAAATAAACCTTGAAAAGTTAAAAGGCGATATTTCATTAAAAGGCGAGTTTTTAAGGGAAGTATTAAATAGCGATTTAAGTGAAGACGATAAAAACCGCATTATAAGTTTAGGGCTTAAAGCGTTATCGGGTAGAGAGATTTAATAGGTAATTATGAAATTATTAAAAGTTTACGTTGAAAATTTTGGTAAAATATCTAAAACTGAATACGACTTTAGCGATACTCTAACTACTTTTTATCACGAAAACGGTTACGGCAAAACAACGCTTTCAACTTTTATAAAGGCTATTTTTTACGGTTTACCTAAAGTTACTAAGTCTACTAAGTTTAACGATAGAGAGCATTACTATCCTTTTGACGGTGGCAAGTTCGGTGGTAATTTAACCTTTGAAAAAGACGGTAAAATATATAAAATAGTAAGGTTTTTTGATAAAACTAGCGAAACTAAAGACGAAATTACCCTTTACGAAAACGATAATTTAGTAAACGTTATTCCTGAAAATATTGGGAAATGGGTATTTGGCGTTGACGAAGCGTCTTATTCTAGAACGCTTTATTTTAGTGAAGCGTCGTCTATTAACCAAACGAGTAGCGACATTACTTTTAAGTTAACGGGCGTTGTTGACAGTAGTGATGACGAAAGTTTCGTATATGCAAAAAAGATATTGGAAGAATCGAGAAAGAACCTTAAAAAAACCGGCAATAAAGGGGAAATAGCCGATATAAAAAAGGAAATTTTTTCTATAAATGAAGAAATTTCAAACCTAAAGAGTATTGATAGTGCTTTAGGTGCAAAATACGAAGAAAGAAATAGCATTTTAAACGATATTGATATAGCCGAAAGTAAGCTAAAAAAAGTATCGGAACTAAAAATTAAGTTAGATAATTTTAATACTTACGAAAGTTATTTGAGTGAAGCCGAAAATATAAAGAGCGATATTGATAAAATTAAGCAAGATTATCCTTTCGGACTTGTTTCAGAAAGCGATTTAACGGCGCTTAAAAATAGCGCTACTAATTTTTGCGACCTTAATCGTGAAAAGGCGCGTTTAGTCGTAGATGGCGAAAAGCAAAACGAGTACGAACGTTTATCTAACACCTTTAAAAACGGAGTTCCAACTACTTTAGATTTAGGAAATTTAAAAAACGATATAAATACGCTTGAAGTTAAAAAAGAAAGTAAAAAATCGATAAAAAATATGCCGTTATTTTTAATAGGTATACTTGAAATTATAGTAGGCGTAGTGCTTTTATTTTTAAATCCGATACTTGGCGTTCTCTTTTTAGGAGTTGCCGTATCTTTTATATCAACTAGTTTTTTAATTAATACGAATAAAAAAGTAGATAATAGCGAAAGCGTTAAAAAAATAGAAAACTATTTAAATCAATACGGCGTTACTAATCCTAACTATTTAGCAGGCGTATACGAACTTGAAAATAAAATAGAAAAATTTAATTATTTAAGTAAAGAACTTCGCGAAAAATTAGCCTATAAAAATAAAATAGATAATAGTTATAACGAAAGTTTAGAAACTATAAAGGCAATATTTAATAAATATAAATTAGTTATTTATAAAATTGATAATATTATAGAGCAAATTAACGGCATTGAAAGGGATATAAATAATATTAAAATCAAACGAGAAGCGCTTGATAATATAGTAAATAAAGCCGAAAAATACAAGCGTGAAAAGGGGCTTGATAAAAAGCCTGAAAACCTTTTAAATTACGATGAAGTTAATAGTAAATGTAAAGAACTTCGCGAAAAATTAGCGTTTATAGATAGGCAAATTAAAAATAGTGAAGATTTGCTTGAAACTTTGCCTCAAAAAGAAATTTATTTAAATGAACTTTTAGAAAAGCAAGAAAAACTAATTAAAAGGTACGAAGATATATCCTTAACGTTAAATTATTTATTAAAATCTGAAGAAACTTTAAAAAACAAATACGTTAATCCTGTTAAAGATACGTTTATTAAATACGCTAGCGTATTAGAAAAAGTTTTAGGCGAAAGAGTTTCAATGGATAAAAACTTTGAAATTTACTTTGAAAGGAGTGGAGAAAACAAATCGCGCGAGTATTTAAGCGCAGGTCAAAGTATTTTATGCGATTTATGTTTAAGGCTTGCTTTAATAGATAATATGTATAAGGACGAAAATCCTTTTATTTTGCTTGACGACCCGTTTATTACTCTTGATGAAAAGCATATTATAATGGCGTTAGAATTAATAAAAAATCTTTCAAAAGATAGGCAAATAATATACTTTACTTGCCACGAAAGTAGGAATATTTAATTTATAAAATTAAAATGCAGGCTAGAGCCTGCATTTTGCTATTTAAATCATTTGTATTTAAAAGTTATAATATGTTAAAATAACCTAGGCAACTACCTAGTTAAAGGATTTTTATGATAACTTCAACCGTAATATTTATAATAACCTGCTTACTTATGGTTTTAAGCGTGTTATTTATGCCTAAAATTAAATTATTTAATAAAAGCGTTAGCACTTATTGGGTGATAACCACTATTGGCGCGATTTTTTGCGTTATTTTTAGTAAAATAGATATTTCGGTTATTTTAGAGATGCTTTTAAAAGATTCGGCAATAAATCCCGTAAAAATACTCGTACTCTTTATTTCTATGACGGTTTTATCTATCTTCTTAGATGAACTTGGTTTTTTTGGATACCTTGCAAACGCAACTTTAAAAAAGGCTAAAACTAGCCAAACTAAACTATTTATTTACCTTTACGTTGCCGTTTCCGTGCTTACTGTTTTTACTTCTAACGACGTAATTATTTTATCTTTCACACCTTTTATTTGTTATTTTTGTAAAAATGCAAAAATTAGCCCTATTCCTTATTTGACGGCGGAATTCGTTGCGGCAAATACTTTAAGTATGGCACTAATAATCGGCAATCCTACGAATATTTATTTGGCTACTTCTTACGGTTTTGATTTTTTAGATTACTTTAAAATAATGTTACATCCAACTCTCTTTTCGGGGATAACTGCGTTTATAGTTTTATATTTATTATATAGAAAAAAACTTTCTCAAAAAATTGAAGGGAAAGCAGACTACGTTTTAATTTCTGATAAACTTAGTTTAATAGTTGGAATACTTCATCTTGCAGTTTGCACGGTGCTTCTTGCAATTGCTTCTTATATAAACGTAGAAATGTGGTTAATTTCACTTTTTGCCGTAATTAGTTTATTTACGTTTAGCATTATTATAAATTTAATAAGGGGAAACAAACCGTACGCTGTAAGAAACTGTATATTACGCGCGCCGTACGAACTTATACCTTTCGTTTTATCTATGTTTATAATGATAATCGTAATAGAAAAGTCGGGACTAACCAGCATTTTAGCGTCTTTTATAGGTAGTGATTTTACGGTATTTAAATACGGAATACTCTCATTTTTATCGGCAAACGTAATAAATAATATTCCTATGAGCGCACTGTTTTCAACTATTATTTCTTCGGTAGAGCCGTCGCTTATAAAAAGTGCGGTTTTTGCTTCGATAATAGGCTCAAATATAGGCGCGTTTTTAACGCCGATAGGGGCGCTTGCAGGAATAATGTGGAATAACATTTTACATAATCATAACGTCAAGTATAGTTATTTAGATTTTATTAAAACCGGTGTTATAACTTCAATCCCAACGCTATTAATTGCGCTTCTAACTTTATGTTTAATAATATAAATAATTACGCGTCAAATAATTTAGTTTAAAATTTATTTGACGCGATTTTTTTTATTTTCTATATTCAGTTGGTGATTTTCCAATTTTTTGCTTAAATAGGTAGGAGAAATAATGTTCGTCAGAAAACTGTAATAATTCCGAAACCGCCTTTACCGTCATATCAGTTGAAGATAAAATAGTTTGTGCAACGGATAATTTTTCATTTAACAAGTATGCGTAAGGAGTTATGCCCGTATGTTTTTTAAATATTCTTATTAAGTTTGAGCGAGACATAAAAAGTTTAGATGCAATTTCATCTAGTGAACGCTTATTGTAAACGGAATATAAAAGTTCATTTTTGATTGATGAAATAGTATCGTCGCTTGAAAGAAGAATTTTTTTTGAAATTGCGGTAATTATTTTATGTAAAGCGTCTGCAATAGTGAAGAATTTATTTTGTGGCGTAATTTGTGCGCGCGATATATTATAAATTGTTAAAAAATCTTTTTCAGTATTTACGTTGTAAACTCCTGAAGTAATTTTATAAACCGATAACATTTGGTCGAGATAATTAGATTTAAATCCCACCCAAATTTTTTTTAACGGTTGGTTTTTGTCCGAGTGATAGTTGTGAGTTGTGTTTTTGTCTAAAAAAAAGGTATCACCCTTTTGTAACGGATACTTTTTTCCATTAATAATTATTTCGCCTTTTCCTTCTAAAACGTATTCGAAAATATGTTGTTCGCTGTTTTCTTTTCTTAATATCTTGTAAGAAGATAGAGGATAGGTCATGCCTATAAAAAGACTATCAATAGGAAGATTGTCATTAAACACTAAGGTTATAGATTCTTCACTTTTTGGGTATGCGACGTTAAAAAAATTATTATTGCTCATTTTCCTAACCTATTTTGCAATTATCTTAATTGAAATGATATATTTTCTATATTATACTATGTATAAAGATAAAAGTCAAATTTAAAGGAGGGAATTAAATTATGGCTAAAAATAGATACGTTGGAGATTATCCGGTTATAGGAATTCGCCCAATTGTAGACGGAAGAAGAGGCCCAATGCAACTTCGTGAAAGTTTAGAGCCTCAAGTAATGGCAATGGCAGAGGCCGCAAAAAAACTTTTTGAAGAAAATCTTTTTTATTCAAACGGTGAACCTGTAAAAGTAGTAATGGCTGATACTACGATTGGTCGCGTGCCTGAAGCAGCCGCTTGCGCAAATAAATTTAAGAAAGAAGGCGTTAGCATTACGCTTTCAGTAACTCCTTGCTGGTGTTACGGTTCAGAAACTATGGATATGGACCCAACTACTATTAAAGCAGTATGGGGCTTTAACGGAACGGAAAGACCGGGTGCAGTGTATCTTGCCGCAGTTCTTGCAGGCCATGCACAAAAAGGGCTTCCGGCATTTGGTATTTACGGCCACGAAGTTCAAGACGTAAATCAAGTTACTGAAATCCCTGAAGACGTAAAAGAAAAATTATTACGCTTCGGTCGTGCGGCAGTAGCTGTTGCAACGATGCGTGGTAAATCTTATCTTCAAATCGGCTCGCAATGTATGGGTATTGCAGGCTCTATTATCGACCAAGATTTTATTGAATCATATCTTGATATGAGAGTAGAAAGTGTTGATGAAGTTGAAATTCTTCGCCGTATGGAAGAAGGCATATATAATGAAGAAGAATATCAAAAAGCACTTAAATGGACTAAAGAACATTGCAAAATGGGTAGAGACGATAATCCAGACTTCGTAGAATTCTTAGGCAAAAAACACAAAATTAAACCTACCGATGAAGAAAAAGAAAAACAATGGGAATTTACCGTTAAAATGTACTGCATAATTAAAGACCTTATGGCAGGAAATCCAAATTTACCAGACGGTTGTGAAGAAGAAAAAGTAGGTCATAACGCAATAGCAGGTGGTTTCCAAGGTCAACGCCAATGGACGGACCACTGGCCAAACTGTGACTATCCTGAAGCACTTTTATCATCTTCGTTTGACTATGAAGGTGCGAGAGAGCCGTTTACACTTGCAACTGAAAACGACGCGCTTAACGGTTTAGGTATGTTATTTATGCGCTTGCTTACACATAGAGCACAAATCTTTGCCGACGTAAGAACTTATTGGAGTGGTGAAGCAACTAAGCGTGTTACGGGCTATGAATTTGAAGGTAAAGCAAAAGAAGCCGATGGTATTATCCACTTAATTAACTCGGGTGCCGCTTGTTTAGACGGTTGTGGCGAATGCGTTGATGAAAACGGTAACGCTATTATTAAAAAATGGTGGGAAGTAACCGACGAAGATATTAAAAAGATGACTGACGCTACCGTATGGTGCGAAGCAGGTTTAGATAACTTCCGTGGCGGTGGATTCTCAAGCCATTATACGACTAAAGCCGAAATGCCTTGTACTATGATAAGATTAAATCTCGTTAAAGGACTTGGCCCTGTTATGCAAATAGCCGAAGGTTGGACTGTTAATCTTCCAGAAGAAGTATCAGATAAATTAATGGAAAGAACTAACCCAACTTGGCCTTGTACTTGGTTCGTTCCACGCGTTACGGGTGAAGGTGCGTTCAAGTCGGCGTACGACGTTATGAATAATTGGGGTGCAAACCACGGTGCAATTTCATACGGTCATATCGGTGCAGACGTTATTACTTTATGTTCTATGCTTAGAATTCCTGTATGTATGCACAACGTTAAAGAAGAAGATATTTATCGTCCTGCTTGCTGGAATGCTTTCGGTATGGATAAAGAAGGTCAAGACTTTAGGGCTTGCAAAACTTACGGTCCTTTATATAAAAAATAAAAATAAAAATAAAAGGGAGTTTTTTCTAAGATGAAAAAAATTATAGTGGATAATACGTCTACCTTGCCAGAAACAACGATTAAATTTTCTCCTGACGCTGATAGAATGATAAAAGACCGACTAGGAATGTTTATTCATTTTGGTGTATACAGCCATTTAGCAGGTTGGA
Organism: Christensenellaceae bacterium; assembly: GCA_045603725.1. GTDB lineage: Bacteria > Bacillota > Clostridia > Christensenellales > Borkfalkiaceae > HGM11412. The sequence continues at coordinate 17,384 of JAZUMP010000066.1, read as the reverse complement.
GAAAGGGTGAAAAATCAAATAGCGAAAATGCTGAATGGATAATGAAAAGTGATAAAATTCCACTTGCCGAATACACTCAATACGCTTATGAATTTGAAGTTAATCCCGATTGGGCGGTAAAACTTGCAAAGCAAGCAAAAAGGGCTGGTATGAAGTATGCAGTTTTAACGACTAAGCATCACGACGGCTACTGTTTATTTAAGAGCAACTATTCTTTTTACAATCATTTTAGTATTCACGGCAGAGATTTAGTTAGAGAATACGTAGACGCAATGCGTCAAGAAGGTATTAAGCCTGGTTTTTATTATTCACACGCTATGGACTGGGCTGAGCCTGACGGAGCAGGGTATCGTAGTTTATATTACGGTGGAAGCGACGTATTAAACTGTAACTATTGGGATTACCCTGATAAAGAAACTAAAGATTTTAAGAGATATTTTTACGGTAAGTGTATTCCACAAATAAAAGAACTTCTTACTAATTACGGCGACGTATATTTATTGTGGTTTGATTATCCACACGATATTACTAAAGAACAAGCAAAGGAATTATACGACGTGGTTAAATCAATTCAACCACACTGCTTGGTAAGTTCAAGATTAGGTTACGGATACGGCGATTACAACTCGCTTGCCGACAATACGATTTCTACCGTACCACTCGGCGTACCTAACGAGTGCTTAGTTACGCTTAACGATACGTGGGGCTATAGAAGTTACGACCAAAACTGGAAAACTAGCGAAGAAATTATCGAAAAGTTGGCGCGTTGTACGTCTTCTGAAACTACCTTTTTAGTTAACGTTGGTCCTGACGGGAAGGGAGAAATTCCTAATGAAACCGTTAAAATTTTAGACGAACTTGGTAAGTGGAAGAGTAAAAATTTAACTGCTATTGATAATTCTTCTAAAACTCCGTTTTTATGTGGTTTTGAATGGGGAACTGCTGCGCTTTCTCTAGATGGTAAAAGTTTATATTTATACGTATTAGATAATGATACGAAAGATATTACTTTAAATGGAATAGACGGCAAAGTTCTTTCAGTTCGTAGTACGGGTGGCAAAACGCAGTCCTTTACTTACTTAGACGGTAAATTAGATATCGCGCTTGATAAGAGTGATGATGAAAATCTTCCTGTATTAGTAGTTGAGTTTGAAGACGTACCAAAGTTCCCAGATTGGTCTATACAACACGGAAATCTCTTAACGTTAACGCCATATTACGGTAAAAAGTATTCGGTTGACGGGGACGTGCACGTTCAAAAAGAACTTGTTTTCCAATATAATTTATTCGACCCATTATGGGGAAAAAGAGGTTTAAGTTTAAGTTTTAACGCAACGATTTCATCGTGGACTGAACAAAAAGAATATATTGAATGGGATGCTGAGTTTGTTAATGACGGTGAGTATATTTGTGAACTTATAACTGCTAAGATGGAAGGAGAAGCGCTTGTAGAAATTGACGTAAACGGTAATTGCGTAAGTAAGAAAATTACTTTTGATAGCGCAGATAGTTCATTTAAGTTGAATAGAACTGGTGCTGAAAATTTTAGATACGTTTATAAATGTGGTACAGTTAAAGTTCAAAAAGGAAAGGCGCTCATATCAATTAAAAGAATTGGCGATGGGGCAAACGTTCCCGTTGCAGAATTAAAACTAAGAAAAGTTTAATAATTTTAAACTGTAAAAAAGAAGAACTTGGATTTTCATCCAAGTTCTTTTTCTATGGTTTTTATTTTTATCTAAGATATAATTTCTTTAATTTTCTCTGCAACCTGACGTGCAAAATATTCGTAACCTTTTTTAGTATAATGCACGCCTTCAGGCGTTCTTTCTTCTATTGGAACGGTTAAACTTACTAAATACAAATCGTTAAAAGAATAGCCAAGTTCGTTAGCAATCTCTTTGAGCGCAGGATTTCGCTTATCTATAATTTTTTGCCACGATTTGTCAATCTTTTTATTGCCTTCAAGATAACTAACGGTAGAGGAGGCGATAATCGTCTTTTTACAGCCGAGTTTAGAAAGTAACTTTTTAATTCGCGATTTATACGTTCTAACGTTCATAAATTTTCCGTGCAGGCCGTGATTAAAATGCAAAACGTCGTACTTGCTATCAAAGTAAAAATTCTTTATAAGCGAGTTGTATATCGGTTGGTCAATCGAGTAAGACGTGGAAACGTAATCGACGAAGCATACGCCTTTAAGTAATTCTCTAACTTGTTCTTGATAGCCGTGAGTTATAGAGTCGCCTACCAGCAACACTCTTGGTAAATCAGTTGAATTCGTTTCGTCACACCAACTGTGAATCCATTCAAATCTTTCTTTTTTCATGTTTAAAATACCTCATTTTAAGAAAATTTCTATAACCGGATTAATTTCAAACGGTGGTTTAACAGGTAATTCAAAGTAGACGCCACCTTTATTATCTTCAGTATATAAAATTTCGCTTCCGTCGTTTAAGAATTGAACGTAATCAATCTTATCTAAAATGCCTTCAAAATGCAATTTTTTAAACGGATAATCTAATATGTGAACGTAAAGCCTTTTACCGTCTTCACTTTGAGTTAAAAGGGTGCCGTTTGGAGCGGTAAATTCAGGTTCAGCCATAGTACAGCCGTAGATAGAGCGAGAATTATATTTCATCCAATTTTCATATACTTTTAAAGCATCGTCAGCACGGTGGTCGAAATAACCCCTTGAAGTAGGGCCTACGTTCATTAAAAGATTTCCACCAAACGCAACGGCTTTAACTAATAAGTCAATAAGCGTTTTAGGAGTTTTCCAAGTAGTTTCATCACGGAAATATCCCCAACTACCCGAAAAAGTATGGCAACCTTCCCAAACCTTCTTTTCGCCGTTTTCATTTTCCGGCCAATCGGTTAACGTCGTTTGTTCAGGAGTGTAAGTATCACCAGGAATACCTAAACGGTTATTAACGATAATGCCCGGTTGAAGCGAGCGTGTTAAAGCCATAAGTTTTTCTGATTCTAAAACGTCTGGACTTTTTACGCCACCGTGTTGCATCCAAGGAAGTGGTTCTGGTCTTGGCGGTGGATTGCCTTTATCAAAGGCTAAGAAACGAACGTAGTCAGGCTCACTGTACTCAAAATCGTACCATAACACGTCAATTTTACCATAGTTAGTTAAAAGTTCCGTTACTTGATTGCGCATATATTCTGCGTAAATTCTAGCGTCTCTACCCTTATCTTGTGCTTCAGCGTCAACGTCGTCACGACGAGGGTGAATACCGTCAATAGGGAAGTGTGGGTGGTGCCAGTCAATAACCGAGTAATATAAACCAATTTTTAAACCTTCAGCCCTAAACGCTTCTACGTATTCTTTAACTATATCGCGCTTAAAAGGCGTATTAGTAACGCAGTAATCAGTGTATTTACTGTCAAACAAACAAAATCCTTCGTGATGCTTAGTTGTTAAGATAGCATATTTCATACCAGCATTTTTTGCTTTTTTAGCCCACTCTTTAGCATCAAACATATCAGGATTAAAATATTCAAAATACTTATTATATTTTTCTTCAGGAATTTTTTCCATAGTTTTTATCCATTCGTGCCTTGCAGCGAGAGAATAAGTGCCAAAGTGAATGAACATGCCGAATCTATCGTGAATAAGCCAGGACGTGTCGCCAACGGTTTTTTCAATTTTATATGAACTCATATTAAAATCTCCTTGATTTTTTTTTAAGTATAACATATAATGCTATTATATTAAAGTAATAAAAGAGTAATTTTTATGGAGATTTGTATATGTTTGCTAGTAATAATTGTGGTATATTTGTAGCAACACCTAAAACTTCCTTTGAAATTTTAACCTATAAAATGGTTTCGCTAGATAATAGTTGGAATTATAAAAACGTAGTGTCGCCATACACTAGAATTTATATTCCTATAAGTGGCGAAGGGGAAATCGTTTTTAATAAAACTACCTATAAACTGAAAAAGGGTAATATTTACGTTATTCCTACAATGGCAGAATTTTCTTACAGTTGCGATAATTGTCTTAATAAAATATTTGCCCACGTTTGTTTTTCTTGTGAAGACGGGTTAGACGTTTTTTGGGGCGTTGATAAAATCCTTACGACTGTTGACGATGAAAATATAACTGATAGGCTAATTGAATTGAGTAAAAGTAGTTCTTTAAACGCCGTTATGGAAACGAGGAGTTTACTTTTATATTGTTTAATAAAGGCTACTAAAGAAAACGGTATTATTCTTGGCGAAATTAAAAATTATTCCTTACTTATTAAAAACGCGATGGCGTATATTAATGATAATTTATATGCTAATTTAACCGTTAAAGAGGTGGCGGAAAAACTATTTATTTCGGTAATCACCTTGCAAAAACGCTTTAAAAAGGAAACGCTAAAATCCGTTGGTAAGTATATTGATGAAAGAGTAATGTCGGCCTGCGCAAAGGAATTAATATCCGGCAAGTTAAGTATAGGCGAAATAAGTGATAAATACGGTTTTTGCGATAGGTTTTATTTTTCGCGCAAGTTTACGGAATTTTACGGAGTTGCGCCTAAAGCGTATGCTAAGCATACGAGAACGTAAAAAGAAATTTGTATAAAAATTTTTTAGTTAGAAATACTACATATAACCCCAAAAAAGTATTACATAGGGGGTATGTATGGCAAATAAAGTAGTAATATGTGGTGTAGATACTTCAAAACTACCACGAATAACCAAAGAAGAAAGCGAAGAACTTTTAATTTTAATAAAAGAGGGTAACGCTGAAGCAAAAAGAAAGTTTATTATGGCTAATATTAGGTTAGTGTTATCTATTATTAAACGCTTCCCTAATGCAAAAGTAAGTCTTGACGATATGTTTCAAGCAGGGGTAATCGGGCTTATTAAAGCAACCGATAATTTCGACCTTAAATTTGGTGTAATGTTTTCAACTTACGCAGTTCCAATGATTCTTGGGGAGATTAAAAGGCTTCTTAGAACAAATAACAGTTTAAGAGTATCAAGAAGTATTCGCGATACGGCGTATCAAGTATTAAAAACAAGGGGAGAACTTGAGAAAAAGGATATTATAGCAACCCCTGACGTCATTGCTAAAGAACTTAATATATTAGAAGAGGAAGTGGTATACGCGCTAGACGCTATTAGCGACCCCATTTCTTTATACGAGCCAGTATATAGCAAAGAAGGTGAAGAACTACTTTTAATGGACCAAATTTCAGATGAACAGCAAAACGATGAAAAATGGACGGAAAACGTAGCCCTTAAAAACGCAGTTGAACGCTTAGGCGAAAGGGAAAGAAAAATTTTATATATGCGCTACTACGAAGGGAAAACGCAAACGGAAATATCAACTTCAATAGGCTTATCGCAAGCACAAGTATCTAGGCTAGAAAAAAACGCCCTATCGTCAATAAAACTAAAAATGAGTTAAAATAAATATCCACTAGGTAGTGAAATGCACCTCCAAAAGTTTGTCTAAACTTTTGGGTTCACATCAGATAGACTAGTGGATTTTTATTTGTAAAAAGTATTTTAAATTCCACTTGACTTAATTTATAATCCTTGTTATAATTGCTTCACTATAATTAAAAGGAAGATATATATGAAAAGAGAAGGCATATCATTTGCAGGCAGTTTAATAGTTGACCATATTAAAAGTATAGATACTTTACCAAATAGAAGCGACCTTGTTAAAATTAATTCGGTAGATTATAACGTAGGTGGTTGCGTTTGCAACACGGGTATTGACGTAAAGTGTTTAGATGAAAATTTAAAAGTTGACGCGTTCGGCGTTTTAGGTAACGATGGCGACGGTGAGTTTATTATAAATGAATTAAATAAATACGGCATTAATACCGACCAAATTAAAAAAAGAGGCACTACTTCGTTTACTGACGTTTTTGCTGAAACCGAAACCGGTTGCCGTACATTTTTCCAATACGGTGGGGCAGACGATTTATTTGATATTGATGACGTTGACGTTTCTAAGGTTACTTCAAAAATTTTCCATTTAGGTTATTTTTTACTTATGGAAAAGTTAGACGCTGAAGATAACGAGTACGGATGTAAAGGTGCAAGGTTATTAGCAAATCTTCAAAAAGAAGGATGCTTAACTTCTATTGATACTATAAGTGAAAATAGTGATAGGTTTAAAAAAGTTTTAATCCCTGCGCTTAAATACGTTGACTACTTATTTATTAACGAACTTGAAGCGTCAAGAATTACCGATATTCCACTTGAAGTAGTTGATAATAAAATTGACGAAGTAAAAGTTAAACAAGTACTTTCTAAATTACTTGATATGGGCGTTAGTAAAAGGGTTATTATTCACGCTTCTTGTGGGGCTTACGGTATGGATAAGTCAGGGAACTACGAGTTTGAGCCAAGTAGGAAACTTCCTAAAGGATATATCGTAGGAACGGTTGGTGCCGGAGACGCTTTCTGTGCGGGCGCTCTCGTTGCAAGTTATAGAGATTTACCTCTTAAAGACTGTTTGCTTTACGGCAATGCTTCGGCAATGATGGCTCTTACCACGGCTAGTGCAACTGGTGGAGTTATTAAAGTAGAAAAAGCACTTGAAATTTATAAAGAATACCCATCGGTATTAGATTAATAAAATTTAACAAATAAAAAAGGCAAGTAGTTTTTAAAATTACTTGCCTTTTAAATTATTAAGCAATTTCTACGCTTTCTGAAGATAACTGCTTTTCGCTATCAAATTGTTTTTGAAGATTTTTTATCGCAGGAATTAAGAAACATAATACCATTATTATTGACAACACCCAACCTATTGGCCAAACAGTGTAAAGGAAAGTTAAATTTTCAAATAGTGGGTATACGAACCAAACCCAAATAAAGCGAAGACCACACATAAATATCATTGTTGCTATCATAGGAATAATAGGTTTTCCCATACCTTTAAGGCCTGCACCAACTATTTCGTTTATACCAGCAATAAAGTAAGTACTTGATACTAATACCATTTTTTGTTGAGAGAACATTATAACTTGTGGGTTGGACGACATAATAGAAGAAAGTTGATACGAAAATATTGCTGAAAGTGCTCCTAACCCACCAGCTAAAATAATGGTTATAAGTATACCTTTCATAATAGATTCTTTGGCGCGTTTCATATTTCTAGCACCTACGTTTTGGCTTACGTAAGGCATAATTGCAAGAGCAGGGGCTGTTGCTATTTGGTATAAAATACCGTCAAAATTGTTTGCTATTGATATGCCCGTTGATGCGTTTGCTTTGGTTATATCATCAGCGCCGTAGTTGTTAACCGTACCTGCAATTACAAGGTTTGCAATAGAGTAAAGTGCTTGTTGTAAGCCTGTTGGAATGCCTATTTTTAGCATTTCTTTTAATTGTTTACCGTATATTTTTAATTTTTTAAAATTTACGGTAACAATGCCACCGTCACGAATAAGAGCGATAAGTTCTAATACGGAAGTCATTATCCACGTAAAAATAGTCGCAATAGAAACGCCAACGATTTCCATTTTAAATGCGCCTACCAAAAGAAATGTTAAACCTACTTTTACTATGCCACTTATAGTTAAATATATCATAGGTCTTTTAGAGTCGCCTGCCGACCTTAAAACTGCGGCGGCAAAGTTATAAAAGGTAAAGAAAGGCATACCTAAAAAGTATAATCTAAAATATAAAACTGCTTTATCAAAAAATTTAACGGGGCAGTTTATAATTTTTAAAAAGAATTCTGCAAAACTAACGCCGATTATAAGTAAAATCACCCCACACAAAACCGAAAATACAAGTGCAGTGCCTACAGATTTATCAATCCCGTCTTTATCGTCCATACCTATGTATTTTGCTATAATTACGTTTGCGCCCGCCGCAATGCCGATAGCAAGCCCGGTAATAAAACTAAAAAGCGTGCCACACGCGCCGACTGCGCCAACCGAATAACCACCGTCCGTATCGTACATTTTTAATATTGCCATATCAATTATGTTAAAAACCGATTGTAATACGTTCATTATCATAATTGGAACGGCTATTGCTAAAACGCCTTTCATTATTGAGCCTGAAAGCATATTTACTTCTTTTTTGCTCTTAAATTTTAAACTTTTTGTTGCTTGCATTTTTTTACCTTTAAATATGTTAAATCAATTATATCACCACGTAATAAAAAAAGTTAGCCTAATTAGTAAAATAAGTTGCATAAAAGATAGATTTTATATATAATACGTTTAAGGAGAAATTTTATGAATTATATTTCTTATCTTGGCACTTATAGTAAAGAAAGGATAAACTTACACAAGCACAAAAATTACGAACTTATAGTTTATTCTTCAGGTAAAGGGAAAATAAATATTGAAGGTCAGTTTTATGACGTTAATAAGGGTATGATTGTAGTCGTGCCACCAAACGTAATGCATGGCTCAATTTCTTATGATAATTTGCGATACATTGCAATTTCGGGAGAAATAGATGAGTTAATGAGTATTGATTCGCCCATTATTTTTAAAGATAACGAACGTGGCGACGGGCTTTCTTTAATACAAATGATTTTTGCAAACCGATACGAAAACCAAGAATATTTTAATTCGCTATGTCAAACCTTTATTTATTTCGTTTTAAAAAACGTAAAAATTACTAATCCGATAGAAAAAACCGTAAATAAAATAAAAAGGCAAATGGCTTTAAAGTTTCACGATAGCGATTTTAGCGTAACCGAACTATTAAAACAAAGTGGATACGCTGAAGACTATATAAGGGCGCATTTTAAAAAAATCGTTGGGAAAACCCCGATAGAGTATTTAACCGAACTTCGCATTAAACACGCAAAGGATTTAATAAATATATATCAAAATTCCACGCCTTTAATTGATATTGCTCTTAACTGTGGTTTTGACGATTACATTTACTTTTCAAGAAAGTTTAAACAGGTTGTAGGCGTTTCTCCTAACGCTTACGAAAAGTCCATATTAATAGGCAATAAAGTGTAAATGATATAATAAAATAAAGACTAACGAAAAATTTTCGCTAGTCTTTTATCTTGTTTAAAAACTTGTAAGGAATAGAAATAGTTTCTATCTTTTATTGGTTAAAGTAGTCTATTTATGAAAGTTTTCTATATTTTAGTGGCGAAACACCGTAAAACTTTTTAAAAACTTTGCTATAATACGATAGACTAGAAAATCCCACTTCAAAAGCAATATCGTTCAGTGATTTATCTGAAAACATAAGTAAAGTTAAAGATAGTTCGCATCTTTTTTTATTAATATAATCTTTTACTGTAGAATTAAAGTTCTTATAAAACAATTTATAAATTAAACTAACAGAAACAAAGTTTTGTTGTGCTATATACTCAATAGAAAGTGGGGCGTTAATATTATCGTTAATAAAATTTACGAGCGTATCTAAAGTAGATGGATTAGTTGGTTTAACTATATTTTCAAGAAGTAAATGTTTAGCCAAAATAGTTGCAAGGTTTATTATGCTTTTTATAAACGAGTCGTTTTTAATTGGTAGATTTTTATATAGGGATTCTAATCTATCAACGTCTAAATTCTTAGATAATAGATTTTGCTTAATATTTATAAAATTTTCATCTACCTTTAATTGCCCAAGTATAATATATCCTAAAATAGACTGATTATGAATAATAGGAATTGCAATATCGAGTAGCCCTGCGTGGCATATATGAGAAACCGGTTGTTTCTTTTCTTTACACTCTTTAAGTAGTGCGTAATCACAAATAAGGCATTTTGAACTTAATGCAAAATTTGAATTTATATATTTACAATATTCGTTATTAGAAGCCTTGTCAGTATACTGTAAACGTGAGAAATTGGAGTCGAGAATTGATAAGTTTATGCCAGTTGCGTTAAAAAAATCGTAAGTAATATCGGTCATTTTATTAGTTTTGTATTCTATCGGCATAGTAATCCCTCCTAAAAGTTTAGGTTAAGTATACCATAACGAAAAATAATATGCAAGGGCTAAAGGTGGAAAATAGTACAAAAAACGTAAAAAAATGAATATTGAAAAAATTAGGAAATATATGATATAATTTAATTATAAATTATGGGGTGCAAACTCCAAAGTAAATAACTAAAAGATTTTTAGGAGGACAAAGTATGCCAGTATATGAATCTATAAAAAATGCTGACAATAAAATCGTTATTTCTGCTAAAAATAGAGATAGCGTAACTTTCGGTTGGGATAAAGTTGTTGATAAAATCGTATCACTTGTTGACTCAACTGATAAAAACATTGCTCTTGATGGTTGGTACGGTATCGATTTTGCAAAAATTGCAAACGCAGTGGCTGACAAATTAAAAGCAAAAGGTTTAAGAGTTGAACTTTTCCCTGCTTCTTCACTTTACAAATCAAGGGAAGAAATTATCGCTTACAACGCACCATTCGTAACTGAAGACCCAGGTTTTGGTAAAGTTAATAAATTTGGCGTTATTGAAGATATAATGAATGCTGATGCAATCAAAGGCTTAAAGGCTAAACTTGCTTCTAGCGTGGTAGTTATCGTTTACGGTGAAGGCGCTTGTATTAAAGAACTTAGCGACCTTTACGCTGTTAAGTGTTACGTTGATAACACTCACCAAAAAGTACAATGGGATATGTGGGAAGGCAGACTCAATACTTTCGGTGCAACTACTCCTACAAAGGATTACAACTGGAAAGAATATAACTATTCTGACTACTATATGTTAAAACGCCAAAAAGACTTTATGTATGGTGCAATGGATTTCTACGTAGAAAACTATTTCGATAACGACCTTGTATTAATTCCAAGAGTTGCTTATGACGAAATTATGTCTACTCTCGTAAAATATCCTATTCACGAAGTTAAAATCTTCAGCCCAGGTCCTTGGGGTGCATATAGATACTTAGATATGGATTACGGTGTTGAAGGTCTTGCTAACAACGCATGGAACAAAATTGCTGGTCCAGAACTTCGTATTCTTATCGACTTTGGTGGTGAAAGAAGTATCAACATGCCAATGCTTAACGCAATGCAATACGGTAAAGAACTTGTTGGTGAACTTATTGATAAGCAATATCCAGGTTTATTCCCACTTGATATTTGGCTTGACGACGGTTGGCATCCAACAACTCAACCTGCTGAAAGAATTTCAATGCCAATGCATATTCACCCATCAAGCAAATACGTAGCAGACCATTTCGATGAACCACTTGGAAGATATGAAACTTACTACATCGCTGAAGCGTACGAAGGTGCAAATACTTGGATGGGCTTCCACGACGGTGCTGATATCGAAGAATGGGAAAGACTTTGTGAAGAATCACAAAACATCAAACCTATCGAAAACTGGAAAGATTTCATTGCTAACTGGCCAAGTAAGGAAGGCGACCTTTACCTTATCCCACCAGGAACAATGCACGGCCATGGTGGTAACCAAATGGTACTTGAAATGGATACTAACCCATCAATCAACGGTACTGAATATTCTTTCTTTGAATATGACTTTGCTAGACCATCTTGGGATGACAATGCTAAATCAATGACAGGTAAGCCACTTAAGATGCACCTTGAACATGGTAGAAACATGGAAAAAACAAGAAGAGCATCTTGGGTTAAAGATAATCTCTTATCTACTCCAAAGGTTATTAAATGGACTAAAGATTATTATATTGACCAATATAAATCTACTCCAGTTATGCCATATCACGTAGAAAGAATTCACTTTGAAAAAGTTGGTGATTATTCAACTGAAGGCAAGTTCATGAATATGCTTACTTTAACCGTTGGTTCTAAAGTAACAGTTCGTTCTAAAGCAAATCCTGAATATTTCGCAGTTTGTGATAAGTTCCAAACTTTAGTTGTACCTGCTTCTTTCGGTGATTATGAAATTATTAACGAAGAAGGCGGTCGTGCAACTTGCGTTATCCAAAAATGGAAAAAAGGTTAATTTTATAGATTAATCTATTAAACTAAAAAATACGAGCCGTGATTGAAAGTATTTATATTTTCTAACATGGCTCGTTATTTTAAAAAGAAGAATTTAACCCACTAAAAGTGGGAAATGGAGATTATTATGGATATTAAAGTAGCATTAGTTTCTTTAGCCTGCCCTGTTGAAGTCGGATACGATGAAGCGTTGCCACTTCTTAACGAAACGGTTAAAACTATGAAAAAGCAAGGTGTTGATTGCATAAATACGGGAGTAGTTATGCACGACCTTGATACCGTTCGTGAAGCAGCCGAAAAACTTAAAGGCGTTAACGCTGACGTTCTTATGATTTCAATCGCAACGTGGAGTGAAGACCATCATCTTTTAGATTTATTATCTTACGTAGATATGCCTTTAATTTTAAGGGCATACCCAGCGTTTGATACGGGCTCGCTATGTTGTGCTCATCAAATTAGCGCAGTATTTAGAGATATTGGAAAAACTTGTGAATTCGTTTACGGCGATGCTGACGATGAAAATTGCGTAAAAGAAATTAAAACTATCGCAACTGCTTACGCCCTTAAAAACTCTATGGCAAAAACCAGAGTGGGTGCAATCGGTGGTAGAGTTAAGGGTATGACTGAAATTGCTTACGATGAATTTGCAATCAAAGAAAAACTCGGTTCTAGAGTTGTTAACCTTGACGAAAAGGAAATGACTGAAAAGGTTGCAAGTATTTCCGATGAAGAAGCAAAGGCGCTTTTAGATGAAAAGAAAGATATTTTAAGTCCTTGCAAGGTTACTGCAACTAAAGAAAGTATGCTTGAATCAATGAAATTCTATAAAGCAATGAAAGATTTGGCAAAAGAATACGAATTACAAGCACTTTCAGTTAAATGTTATACGACTTATATGGGCAAAATATGTTTAGGTTATTCGCTTTTAGCAGAAGAAGGCATAGTAGGTTCTTGTGAGGGCGACGTTACTAACGCGTTGACTATGAAACTTATGTATGACTTAAGTGGAAAACCTATAAATAATACCGACCTTTTATATCCAGACGAAAAGGCCAATACTATTTTATTTGCTCATTGTGGTTCTTCAGGCTTTTCTATTGCTGAAGGTGAAATTGATTTAGCCCCAGTAAGACTTATGGAAAGAGGCGTTTGTACTAAATTCGTTGTAAAACCTGGAAAAGTTACGGCCGTTAATATTTGTGGTCACGGCGATAAGTTCCGCCTTTCATTTATGGTTGGCGATGCTATTCCTTGTGGTATGGAATTCCCAGGCAACCCTGTTAAAATTAAATTTGATAAACCGGTTAGCAAAATTAACCGTGAAATTATGGATAACGGTATAGGTCATCACTGGATGGTTGCTTATGGAGACTTTAGTAAAGAACTTAAGTATTTCTGCAAAATAAATAATATTTTATGTTATGAAATTTAAAGGAGAATAAAAATGAAACGTTCGGAAATCAATTCAATAATGCGCGACGCATTAAAACTTTTTGACGAATATAAAATTAAACTTCCCGAGTTTTTACATTGGTCGCCTGAAGATTGGAAAACTAAAAGCGAAGAAGTTCAAGAAATTAAAGATAATATGCTCGGTTGGGATATTACAGACTTTGGCAACGGCGATTTTAATAAAGTGGGCTTGTTTTTAATCACGCTTAGAAACGGCAATCAACTTATGAAAGATAAATATCCAAAGCCATACGCTGAAAAACTTATGGTTGTTAGGGAAAACCAAATCACACCTATGCACTACCATTGGTCTAAAATGGAAGATATTATAAACGCTGGTGGCGGTAACTTAATTATTAAGTTATATAACGCTACAAAAGATAATACCCTTGACGATACCGACGTTTTCGTTGTAATCGACGGTGTTAAACATACTTTCCCTGCAGGCACGGAAGTTTGCTTAAAGCCAGGCCAAAGCGTAACGTTAACACCTTATCTTTTCCACAGATTCTGGGGCGAAGAAGGTAAGGGTACGGTTATCGTTCGTGAAGTATCTATGTGTAACGACGATGCTAACGACAACTGCTTCTACGATAAAGCAGGCCGTTTCCCTGAAATTATAGAAGATGAAGCGCCACTTCATTTACTTTGTAACGAGTATAATAAATAATTAAAGGTATTAATATGAAAAAATTTATAATGTACGGTGCGGGAAATATCGGCCGTGGGTTTATTGGTCAACTATTTTCCGAGAGTGATTATAGCGTTGGCTTTGTTGACATTAATAAACAAGTTATTGAAAAGTTAAACGCTGATAAAGAGTATCCTGTTGACGTTGTAACGAGCGAAAAGATAGAAGAACATATCGTAAAAAACGTTTATGGTATTGACGGTACTGATTTAGAACTTGTATCAGATGAAATTGCCTCGGCTGACGTTATGGCAACGGCAATCGGCGTTAACGTATTAAAATTTATTGCAAAACCAATCTCGTTAGGTTTAAAAAAGAGATTTTTAAATAACGCTAAACCACTTAACATTATTATTTGTGAAAATTTAATAGGTGCAGATAGTTATTTAAAAGGCTTAATTAAAAATGAACTTCCTGAATTTGAAAAGGAAATAGACGAAAAAATAGGTTTTGTTGAAGCAAGTATAGGTAGAATGGTGCCAATGCTTCCTGAAGAAAAGAAGCAAGGTAACTTCTTAAGGGTTTTCGTTGAACCTTATAACATTTTACCCGTTGATAAAGACGCGTTTAAAGGTGAAATTCCGTCTGACGTTAAAAATCTTTATCCTTTTACTCCGTTTAGTTTATATATTGAAAGAAAACTTTATATGCACAATATGAGCCACGCTACTTGCGCGTACTTAGGCAACTTAAGAAATTACGAATACATTTACGAATCAGTTGCCGATTACGATATTAGATACGTAGCGTATAGGGCACTTATGCAAAGTGCTTTAGCGCTTTCTATAGAGCATAAAGTTGATATTAAGCCACTTTTAGAACACGCTGAAAACTTATTATATCGTTTCCAAAATACGGCACTTGCAGACCCTGTATCAAGGGTAGGGAAAGACACTATTCGTAAACTTAGCGAAAACGATAGGCTTATCGGTGCATTAAAACTTTGCGAAAAGCATAGCGTTTCTTGCGAAATTTTATGCGTTGCGATTGCTTCGGCAATGCTATTTAATCCAGATGGCGACGATAGAAGTCAAGAGTTATATAATTACGCTAAAGAAAACGGCGCAATTAAAACGCTTGAAAAATATTCAAATTACACGGGCGAAAAGGCAAAGTTAATTGATAAGTTATATAATATGTTAAAAGACGGCAAAAAATTAAAAGAACTTATTAGTTATTGCGACGATTTATGTGGTAAAAAAATTAGAGTTTAATTAAATAAAACTTCAAATGAAAACGGCTAACAATTCTGTTAGCCGTTAAATTTATATAATTAAGTTAATTTTAATCAACTTCGAATTTTTCTATTATTTTCTTATAGTAGTAGAAACTCTTTTTAGGAGTACGTGTTTTTTCTGGTTTATCAAATCTAACTTGAATAAGACCAAACGAAAGTGAATAACCGCCGTTCATACCTTCAGTCGTATCCATAATAGACCAGTGATAGTAGCCTTTTACAGGGTAGCCTTCGTTTACTAATCTTGATACACCACGTAAGTGTTCGCGGAGGAATCCAACGCGGTAGTTGTCTTCAAGTTCTTCTTCGTATGTGTCAATTTTTCTATTTGGGTCGTCGCCATATCCAGGTCTCTTTCTACTTACGCCGTTTTCAGAAATAAAGATTTCTGCGTCAGTATATTTATCGTGAACGTATTTAACAACGTCAAAAATACCTGCAGGGTACATTGAGAAACCGTAAGCGTCTTTTTCGGCACCAGGTGCAATTTCATAATCCATTATATCGTTTTTAGCGTACCTAATAGTGTAACCACCGTAGTAGTTAATACCAATGAAATCACACTTAATAAAGTTTTCGTCTAAATCCTTTTGATAATCTTTTGGCATATTATCTTTAATATAAGGATATTCAAATACGTCTTCTGGGTATTTACCAGTAAAGATAGGGTCAGAATACCAGTTTGAATAGAAAGACATATCTCTTCTAGCAGCCGCTTGGTCTTTTTCATCAAGCGATGCACCGTAAGCAAGTTGGAAGTGGTTAACAAAACCAATTTTGCCAGGTAAGCCCATTTCTCTATAGAGTTTAACCGCCTTAAAGTGAGCAATAATCATATTGTGGCTAGCGTGAAGAGATTTTTTAATATCTTTTTCAAACGGAGGGTTGTTTCCCCAAGCGTAGCCAGCCATAACGTTACATTGTGGCTCGTTAACAGTTGACCAGTAAGGAACTTTTTGACCAAATTCAGTAAAACAAGTTTTAGCGTATTTAAGATACCAATCGATAAATTCTGGGCAACATACACCACCGCGATCGAATACCCACATTGGAAGGTCGCAGTGCCAAAGGTCAATAAGTGGAACTATATCGTTTTTAATAAGTTCGTCAAAAAGTTTATGATAGTATTCAATACCTTTTTGATTAACTTCATCTGGTCCGTTTGGATAAATTCTAGTCCAGGCGATAGAAAATCTAAAAGATTTTAAACCAAGTTCTTTCATAAGTTTAATATCTTCAGGATATCTATGGTAAAAATCTGCACCGATTGCTGGGTCGCCATCTAAATATCTTTCAGGTAAAACTTTAGAGAAATGTTGCCAAGCGTCAACGCCTTTACCGTCTGCAGTAGGCGAAGATTCAATTTGAACGGCAGATGATGCCGCGCCGAATAAAAAATCTTTAGGGAACGTAAATTTCATAAAAACCTCACTTTTATAAATTAATAAATTAGAAATGTTTTAATTAAACGTATAATATAACAAATATATCTCGTAAATAAATTATACCATATAATTTATTATTATCAAAGATTTATTTTTTACACTTTTTGTACTATTTTACACCCTATTTAGATAAATACTACAATAATATATTTTAAAGAATTGACATAATTTTTATGAGTATTTAATATAATTAAGTGGTGAAGTTATGAAAATAAGTTATAGTGAATTAAAGAAAAAAGAAGTAGTTAACGTAGCATCTGGCAGTAATTTAGGTAAAATAGTGGACCTTATTATTGAAGAAAAAAGTGGCAAAATTCTAAGTATTATCGTACCCGGCAAAAAAAGTGGATTTTTAAATTGTGAAAACGAAGAACTAGATTTTGACTGTATTATAAGAATTGGGGCTGATACGATTTTATATAAGCCTTGCTCATCTAATAAGCACGACGATTGTGATTGTAAAGAAAATAGGCCGATTTGTTTAGAAGACGAATAATAAAAAGCGCACTACGTTTTGAAATGCACCCCAAAAGTTAGACACTTTAGGAGGTGCATTTTTAATGGCAAAAAAAGGACAAGTATTTAAAAAATACTCGCCAGAATTCAAATTATCCGTTATACTAGATATGCGAGAAAACCATTTAACATATACAG
>JAZUMP010000065.1:0-14089 GCA_045603725.1 Christensenellaceae bacterium | reverse complement strand
AGAGCAGTTATATAACCATTGCGGTGACGATAGCGTTGAGGACCCACCTGTTCCCATTCCGAACACAGAAGTTAAGCTCAATTGCGCTGAAAGTACTTGGTTGGACACGACCTGGGAGGATAGGGAGTTGCCGCATTTCATATTCCTCTATAGCTCAGCGGTAGAGCAACCGGCTGTTAACCGGTAGGTCGTAGGTTCAAATCCTACTGGGGGAGCCAAAAAAAGACTTACAATCGTGTAAGTCTTTTTTTATGTCAAATTCGCAAGAATTTGATTATAATTCGAGCCTTTAGGCGAGTTATCATGTTGCGATAGCAACTATCATTTTCGCTTTATCGAATTTGAATTATAACTCACTATTGTTCGCATTATAGTTCGCTTTGCTCACATGATAGCAACTGCGTTGCATTATTTTTTTAGTTATGATATAATAAACTTATGAAAGAAAATAAATTGTTAACAATGTCGCAAGAATTTGCTGTTGAGATAATTAAAATATCGCAATTGTTAAAAGATAAAAAAGAGCATAGTTTTGCAGACCAAATAAAGCGCTCTGGGACTAGTATATCGGCAAATATCGCCGAGGCTAACAATCCACAAAGCCGTGCCGATATGATTTCTAAATTTGAAATTGCGTTAAAGGAAGCGTCGGAAACGGAAAATTGGCTAACCGTTTTAAAAGATGCAGAACTTTTAACTGTTGAAAACTTAGAAAATATACACAAAAAAGTAATTAAAATCAAAATCCTTCTCATCAAATCAATACAAACCTTAAAAAGCAAGTCATTATGACTTGCTTTTTATATGCTTTCATATCCATTAGCCGAGCAAGCGTAGTTTATAGAACGCCTTAACGCTTACCGCCGACTCGGTGAGCATAGAAAAAAGACCGTGCGTATTCACGGTCTTTTAATCAATATCAATAAAAAATTCATCAAATGAAATTTCAAACGTTTTAACAAGAGAAATAATATAACTTGCTTTTGGCTCATTCACGTTTCTTTCCCAATAATCTATTGCTTTTTGACTAACACCTATTGTTTTAGCAAGTTGCATTTGGGACAAACCTTTTTCATTTCTTAATTCTTTTATCTTTTCTCCAATACTCATATTAATATTATAGAAGAAAACTTCTTAAAATACTTGACAAAGAAGAATTCTTCTTGTATAATATTGTTATAATGCTAAACGATGGAGGCAAAGTTATGAGAAAAATTTTAGTCTTGATAATGACAGTTGCAACGAGTATGATTTTTATATTATCACTCTCAGCTTGTGAAAATGCAAAATATGCAGGAACTTATGAAATGATAAGTATTTCAGGGCAAATGACAATGAATGGACAAACGACTGAGATTACTAAAGATTTATACGAGTATTATCGCATAGTATTAGAGGAAGATGGAAGTGCAAAAGTTCAGTCTAAGGGCAAAGCAAATACAACAGCAGTTGAGATGGAAGGATCTTGGGAATATACTGATGGGAAGATAATATTAAAATCTTCTAATTCTGGCATAAACACCATCGAGGAAATGCTATGGGAGAAAGGAAAAATAACCTATTCAGCAAGCCAGTCGGGAGCAGGTTATACTATCGAAATGGATATTGTTTTACAAAAGAAATAAACAGACAGCTATTTTATAAGTGAAAACCAAAAAAAGAACGATTTAAATCGTTCTTTTTTTATGTTAAAGTTTAAAATATTAGTTTAGTTTTCAATAAGTCTTTTTTCCGTCTAACTCTATTTATATGCTTTTCAAAATCTCCGTTTGAAATAAGTTCAGCAATAACGTATTGAATAAAAGTAGGAACGGTGCAAGAGTAAATCTAAATTTTATTTTAAAATTTAAGATAAATAAGTAAACTCCCGCTTTTAATCGAAGCGGGAGTTGTTTATAGTATAGATTTTTCTTTTCGATATTGCGTAGGTGTTTTACCTGTAATTTGCTTAAAAAGACGCCGAAAAAAGATTGCACTTGTAAAACCGTATCGTTCAGCAATGCATTCAATACTAGTATCTTTTTCAAAGAGCAGTGTTTGTGCTGCCTGCTCAATAAGTAATTTATTTTTGTATAAAATTGGAGAGCAACCAGTATACTTCTTAAATAGGAAGTGGAATCTTGATGGGCTTAAAAAACATAACTTTGCTAAACTTTCAATACTGCAATTTGCAGACAAATTAGATTTTAAATATTGAATAGCAGGGAAAACAGGATTATTGTTTTCGGAAATAGTAGATGTTTTTACGTTTTTAAACAAATGCCCACATAATGAAAAAAAGGCTGATACGGCAAAAAAAGATTTTTCCGTTTTTTCATATTGATATTTATTCACTAGGTTAAAAAAGTTATATAATTCATCAAAATTTGAGCAATCAATAATTTGTATTGGAATATCTTTATTTTCAAATAGAGTAAAATTTGGCGTAAAATTAAAATGAATAGAATGAAACACAACCTTAGGGTTAGCATGCCAGTTTGAAATATAAGTAGTTCCCTTTGGAATATATAATATTTGTTTAGGTTGTAAATGGATTGTTTCGTTTTGTGTTTCTATAACGCTTTCGCCTTCAAGCATAAAAACAATATTATGGCAAGGACGGGGCTGTTGCAAATATCCGTTGCGATAACTTTTGTTACTTGCGTATTTAACTGCTACTAGAAGGGAAAGCAATTCTGGTATATTAAAACAAATCATACGACCTCACAGTAGAATAGTTTTCATTTATAATAGTATAGTTTATTGATAATAAAATGTCAATCGCTTATAATAAAAGTGAATAAATAAAAGGAGAAAATAGTATGTGTTCTCAGCAGAGTATTATCGGTAAAACTGCAATTACAACAGGCGCAGCGTCTGGAATGGGGTTGTTATTTGCGCAAAATTTTGCTTCGCTTGGCGGAAACGTTATTTTGTGTGACGTTAACGAACAAGTGTTAAATGAAAAAGTAGAAGAAATTAACGCTAAAGGTAAAGGAAAGGCAATAGGCATTATTTGCGACATTAGAGATTATGAGCAAGTACTAAACGTGAGGGATAAAACAGTGGAAACGTTTGGTTCTATCGATGTTGTTATAAACTTTGCGGGGGGTACTGCAAGGCGTATGTTGAACGTTGGTTGGGATATAGAGTTTCCCGATGTTCCAATAGAAGTATTTGATTGGGGGCTAGACGTAAACTTAAAAGGCCCGTTTTATTTTGCGCACGTAGTTTTATCGCAAATGCGTAAACAAAATAGTGGTTTGATTATTAATATTGGTTCTATAACAGGAGCAGAAGGAAGCGCGAAAAGTGTTGATTATGCAACTGCCAAAGCGGGCCTTATGTACGGGCTAACTAAATCAATAGCGCAATATGGGGCAAAATACGGTGTTCGGTGTGTATGTATATCCCCTGGTCCTGTCTTGACAAGGCCAGATATGGCTAATATGAAAACGTTATTAGACCGAGCAGGCGAGCCACAAGAAATTGTAGACTTGTGCTTATTTATAGCAAGTGAAAAAGGGCAATTTATAAATGGCGAAAATATTATGATAGACGGTGGGAGAAATGCTATGACTAGGGGGGTAAAATGAAAAATAAAGTGGCAATGATTACCGGCGCAATCGTGATAAAAGAAAGGTGTATTAAGTCGATAACGTTCTTAAAATGTATCCTGCACTAATAGGTTTTACAAAGTATACAAATAGACGGTTGCCGAAAAAGGATTTAATTTATGGGAAAAAGTTTTTTAAATAGTAAGAATCCATTTATTATGGAAATGGTGCAAGCGCCAACGTTAGAAAACGCTATATATAAAATACGAAACGCAATTAATGGCGGTGCAACAGCCATCGGCTTTCAAATGGGTTATTTAGAAAAGAAATATAGGACGGAAGAAAGCCTTCGCTCAATTTTTGCCGAAGCGGGAGATAAGCCTATTTATTTCACAAATTATAGAAGTCAATTAAACGTTGGTATGAGCGATGAAGAATTGATGGACGGTTTAAGATTTGGTTTAAAATGTGGTGCAAATCTTATAGATGTTATGGGCGATGCTTTTAATCCTTCTTTTGAAGAATTGACAACTGATGAACAAGCAATAAAAAAACAAATGAATTTTATTGATGAAATTCATAAAAGTGGTGGAGAAGTGCTTATGTCTTCCCATATTCGAGAATATCGAGATAGCGAACACGTTTTAAAAATGGCGCTTGAACACCAACGCCGTGGTGCAGATGTTGTAAAAATAGTAACAGGCGCAAGAACGCAAGAAGAAGAAATCAAAAATCTAGAAACTTGCCGTTTATTAAAACAAGAATTAAAAGTTCCTTTCTTATTCTTGTCAACAGGTGCATATAGTTACTTGCATAGAATGATTGGCCCTGCGCTCGGGGTTTCGATGTGGTTATGTTTTAGAGAATACGACGAATACTCTTATTCTGGCCCACCGCTTCTTGCAGACGTGGTTAAAATTAAGCAAGGTTTAAAATTATGAGTTTTGAAAAAATAATTGGAGAAATTTATAGATTAAAAATACCTTTTTATAGTGTAAACACTTCTGTATTTTTAATAAAACAAAAAGAAGGAAGCATTTTAGTTGATTGCGCAACCTATTCTAGCGACGTAGACGATTATATTGTTCCCGCACTAAAAGAATTAAATCTACAATTAAAAGACGTAAACTATTTAGTTTTAACACATAATCATAGCGACCACGCGGGCGGGAAAGCAAGAATTTTAGAAATTGCCCCTACGATACAAATTGTTGAAAAAGTCGGAAAGCAAATTATAAACGGAATAAGTACTGTTAAAATGAAAGGCCATACGCTAGACTGCATAGGGGTTTTTGATAAAAGCACGAACACTTTAATTTCCGGAGATGGTTTGCAAGGTTACGGTATAGGAAAATATCGTTGCTCTTTAGAAAGTAAGGAAGAATACTTAAAAACCATAGCAAATATAGAAAGAAATAAAAACATACAAAATATACTCTTTTCACACGCTTACGAGCCTTGGTATAAAGACAGTGCTTTTGGCAGAGAAGAGGTAGAAAAATGTATATTTGATTGCAAACAGATTGTAATTGAGAAATTGTATATAAGCATATTAGGTGATAGTGTAAGTACTTTTGAGGGATATTCCAATAACGTTGCGCGCAATACTACCACGCAGACAAATAAGGTGTATTACGGAGGAAAAGGGAATACTGGAAGCGACTATCCGATTGGCGTAGAGGATTGTTGGTGGTATAAAAGCGCTCATCAGACAGGATTGAACATTCTTGTCAATAATTCTTGGTCGGGTGATAAGGTTAGTAAATTAGGACAAGTGCGTTGCGAGCAGTTGCATTCTGACGTATTAAATATCAATCCTGACGTTATAGCCGTATATTTAGGCACTAACGATTATAACCATGGATTAAGCGTAGAAGATTTTTATAAGAGTTACGCTGAGATGGTTAAAAAAATCAAGAAAAAATACCAAGCAAAAGTTTTCTTATTTACTTTATTGTCTAACGGATTATGTTTAGAATACGGCAGGGATTTAACTGATTTGCCTGCGTTCAACCAACAGATTAGAAAAGTGGCTGAACAATATAATTGCAGTGTTGTAGATATATATGAAAATAGTGGTATCTCGGAAGAAAACTACGTTCAATTCACGTTCGATGGAACAGCTCATTTAAATGTGCAAGGCCATGAATTGGTAGCGAAATGTTTTATTAATATGATAAAAAAGGAGATAAAAAAATGAAAGCAATAGTAATTAATAAAGAAGATCAAAGTTTAAGTTATACTGACGTACCAAACCCTGTATTAAAATCGGGCGAAGTTCTTATTGAAGTTTATGCTTCGGCATTAAATCGTGCAGATTTATTGCAAAGAGAAGGGAATTATCCACCTCCTCCAGGATGCCCAGAATGGCCAGGGCTAGAAGTTGCGGGTATTATTAAAGAAGTTGCTCCTGACGTTAAAAAATGGAAGATAGGCGACAAGGTGTGTGCTCTTCTTGGAGGCGGAGGATATGCAGAATATGTAAGCGTTCCAGCAGATATGGTTATGCCTATTCCAAAAGGGTTAAGCTATGTTGAAGCGGCAGCAATCCCAGAAGTATATATGACGGCTTATTTAAATCTTTTTTACGTTGGCAATGCTAAAAAGGGCGAAACGCTTCTTATGAATGCTGGCGCAAGCGGGCTTGCAAGTGCGGTTATTCCTATGGCTAAAGCGTTTGGACTTCGTGTAATTACAACTGTTTTAGGTCAAGACAAAGTGCAAGAAGTTGCTTATCTTAATGCAGATAGAGTTGTTGATACGACGACTGAAGATATTGCCGAAGTTTTAAAAGAAGAAGAAAATAACGGTACACCCGTAAATATTGCGATAGACTGTTTGGCGGGCGAAAAACTTGGCGAATGTTTAAAATACGTTGCAAGGGGCTGTAGATGGATACAAATCGCATCTCTTGCGGGGGATATGTCGCAAGTAGATTTTAGAAATATATTCGTTAAGAATATTCGTATTATAGGTAGCACACTTCGTAGTAAAACCCCCGAAGAAAAAGGCATTTTACTTAATGAACTTGTAGAAAAAACATGGTGTAAATTTGAAAGTGGGGATATCAAGGTTAAAATTTATAAAACTTTCCCCATTGAAAAAGCAGACGATGCACAACAAGTGTTGTATCGTGGTGAAAACGTTGGTAAAGTAGTATTAATTGTAAAAGAGTAAGTCGGAATTACAGCTTTTTGCAAGTGTAAGACAAAAAAGACTTGTTTTCACAAGTCTTTTTTTATGTCAAATTCGTAAGATTTTGATTATAATTCGAGCGTAGCGAGTTATCATGTTGCGACAGCAACTATCATTTTGCGATTTTCCAGAACATATAGGGTTTGAACTGAAACGTCAACTTTTTTTGAGCGATTTTTTATTACTCTTGTGGCTTTATTATGTTGTATAATTCTAAATTGCTTTCATTTAAACTTACAATGAATGTATGCACCGCCAAAATCATTCAAAGTTTTTTAGGAACAATCATTTCTACGCCTAAAAAAAGATGAATTATGCTATTCGCATTGGTCTTTATACTTATTATAGACTTCGTAAAAGAAAGACATATTATTAAATCCAACCAAATAAGCAGCCTCGTTGATTTTAAATTCACCGCTGGATAATAGGCGCTGTAAATTGGCGATACGGATAGAATTTCTGTACTCTATGGGTGTTTGACCGGTATATTCCTTAAACAGCCGTCTAAAACTTGGTTCGCTGATATTGCATAATGTGGCGTAATAAGACATCTTTTCATTTTTGAAATAATATTGTTGAAATTCTTTTAGAGCGGGGATAAGCTTTTGATATTTATGTGGCGTGGCAATCGTTTGAGCTTCTATATAATAGAGTAATTCGTAAATTTTACTTGCCAAGAACAAAGAATTTGACATATTGTTAAAGGAAATGGAATTAAAAATCAAACTAATTTCAGGCATTTTTAAAAGTAGAGGCTTGGAAAGATTTTTCGATATTTTTTGATATTCAAGCTCAAAATTTAAAATACGTATTTTCGTGTTGTTTTCAAGATAGGTTGCTATATACGGATAATCCTTTGGGATAAACAGGGCGTATTCGGGGTCGATTCGCACTGTTTTTTTATCTTTTATAAAATGATATTCCAAAGCACCACGAGAAGCGAAAACAATGGAAAAAAAGCCTTTTCCTTTTGGGTAAGGGAACGTAAAATTTTCGTTTCTGACAACAGAAACGAAACCAGATGTTGTTATTTTTAAATGTAAATTTCCCGAAAAACGGATATCTTCCATATCTTCCTTTTAATCGAATACCATATATTTTTATCAAATACAATACGATTGTTTTTTTGTATTTATTGACGATATTATTAAGATTATTGTATAATATAATTGTAAGCCTGTCAAGTAAAATGGGTGCGCAAATAACATAAATTGTAAATAAAGTTAAAATAAAGGAGTTGCGTTATGAAAGCCGAGTTTTTGTTGAGTAATGAAATTGCCAAGCAAATCTACGAAAAAGTGGCGAAGCTGCCCATAATTGATTACCATAATCATTTATCTATAGAAGACATATCGAATAATAAACGCTTTTACGACGTGTATGATTTATGGATAAACCCCGATCCTTATAAGCATCGTGCTATGCGTATGTGTGGCGTTGCGGAACGGTATATCACGGGAGATGCGTCCAAAGAAGAAAAATTTTTAAAATGGACGGAAGTACTTCCCAAGCTCCAACTCAATCCCTTGTCGCATTGGTCGGCGATGGAATTAGAACTTGTTTTTGGGATAAAAGAAAGTCTCCACGAAAAAAACGCAAAAAAAATCTACGAGCAATGCAACGAATACTTAAAAAACAATGCAATCACGGCGTTGTCGCTTTTAGAAACTTTTCACGTGGAGTATGCTTGTCCGTGCGCCTCTTTGATAGACGCCGTGGAGAGCTTTTTGGAGAATAAACGTCTTGCTCCGTCCCTTCGTGGTGATGATATTCTACTTCCGTCGCAATCCTTTTTATCGAGCTTGGAAGAAAAAACGAGTATAAAAATTACGACGTTATCCGATTTTGAATGCGCACTTGAAAAGCGTTTAGAGGTTTTTGTGAAAGTGGGTTGTCGTTTTTCCGATCACGCGTTGGATAACGGCTTTATTTACTATAAAGACGATGGGAAAAATACGGCGCGCTTTACCCGTTTTTTGCGCGGGGAAGCAAGTGAAGAAGAGTGCAAACGTCTCTCGTCCTATATTTTAACGGTGTTAGGGAAACTGTACGCTAAACACGGATTTGTGATGCAACTGCATATCGGTGCGCAGCGCTATACCAGCACAAGATTGAGAAATCTCGTTGGACCGTCAGGTGGATTTGCAGGGATAGGCAATAGCGTGGACGTGTCTGCTTTGACGAGCTTTTTAGATAAGGTTGATTGCTCCGAATACGGCTTGCCGAAAATCGTTTTATTCACGTTAAATCCTGCGGATAACGCGTTGATTTCCGTGTTGTCGGGGTCGTACTCTAAGGACGGCGAGAGTGGACTGATTACACAAGGTCCTGCTTGGTGGTGGTGTGACCATAAATTGGGAATGGTTGAAATGCTTGAAAACACGTCTGCGTTTGGCGTATTATCTAATTTTATCGGTATGACGACGGATTCGAGAAGCTTTTTATCCTTTGTGCGCCACGATTATTTCAGACGGGTTTTGTGCGATTGGTTGGCGAAGAAGTATGAAAAAGGCGAGATACTTTGTGAATTGAACGATTTGCAAAATATGGCAATCGATTTATGTTATCATAATGCAAAAAGGATATTAAAAAATGGAAGGTGAGAATATGTTATTTGAAAATAAAATAGCAGTAGTGACAGGTGCAGGTGGAACGCTTTGCTCGGCGATTGCAATAGAACTTGCAAAGCAAGGCGCAAAAGTGGTGCTGGTTGGAAGAACGCAAGAAAAACTGGACGTTGTGCAGGAGAAAATCCAAGCGTTTAGCGGTAAAGCTTTCGTGTATCCTTGCGACGTGACGGACGAACGTTCGGTAAATGCGCTTGCCGAGTTTGTGGAAAAGCAACTTGGGGCTTGCGATTTTCTAATTAACGGCGCAGGCGGCAATAATATAAAAGCCATGCCGACGATTACAAAATACGACGCGCGCGAGCTTACAGGGGAACTTCCTGAAGGGCAAAAAGGCTTATACGACGTTGATATGGACGCATTTAGAAGCGTACTCGATATAAACATTATGGGCACGGTGCTTCCCACTATGGCGTTTGCCAAGCAAATGATAAAAAAGGGTGGCGGTAGCGTTATCAATTTCGCTTCTATGAACACGTATTGCCCTTTAACGAGATGTTTTGCGTATGCTATGAGTAAAGCAGCAATTTCTAATCTCACGCAATCGTTTGCGGCGTATTACGCCCCTGCAAACGTTCGCGTCAACGCAATCGCGCCCGGGTTTATGGTAAACGAAAGAAGTAAAAATTATTTAGGTACGGTAGAAGACGGGTTGACGGCAAGAGGACAAAGCGTAATTGGGCATACGCCTATGGGAAGATTTGGTCAGGCAGAAGATTTGCTCGGTTGTGTGAAATGGCTTTTGGGCAAAGATGCGAATTTCGTGACGGGAATAACCGTACCCGTTGACGGAGGATTTTTAACGCTTGGGGGCGTGTAATGATTTTAACTGATTATTTAAGAAGCGATAAAGATATAACGTGGGATTATGCCAAACAATGTGGCGTAGAACACGGCGTTATCCGTCTGCCTGAAAATAAAGAATTTGATTTAACGGATAAAACGCATTGGCTGACGGTACATAAGCGTTTTACCGATTACGGAATAAAACCCTTGATTATAGAGCCTATGCCCAACGAAGTACACGACCATATCAAGGCTGGGGACTGTTTGCGTGATGAAAGCATAGATAAGGTTTTGAAAATGTTTCCGATTATGCGTGATTTGCAGATTGAAACGATTTGCTTTAATTGGATGGCGCATATAGGATGGCTTAGGACGTCAAGTGATATTATAGAGCGAGGCGGCGCTTTGGTTACGGGATTTAATATCAAAGATTTCCAACCGAAAACAGGCGTAGCGATTACTGAAAAAGAGCTTTGGAATAATTACGAATACTTTTTAAAAGCCGTTATTCCGACGGCGGAAAAATACGGGATAAAGCTTGCTTTGCACCCCGACGACCCACCTGTAAAAAAGCTTGGAAGCGTAGAAAGAATAATGATTTCTAAGGAAAACATAAAAAGAGCAATATACGGCGTCGTTGATAGCAAAAATTTAGGCTTAACTATGTGCCAAGCAAACTTTTATATAATGGGCGAAAAGATAGAAGAAGTTATAAAAGAATTTAAGGAAAAAATCTTTTTTGTTCATTTTAGAAACACAAAAGGTAATTCTATGCACTTTAGAGAAACCTTCCATGATAACGGCAATATAGATATGGCAAAGGTTATGAAAGCCTATATCGATAATGGAATAAACGTTCCCGTGAGAGTGGATCACGTGCCAACGATGGTGGGGGAAAAGTCTGTACTAGCCGGATATGATGCTATGGGTAGACTTTTTGCAATAGGATATCTTAAAGGTATAATGGACAGTTTTGATAGGTAGATTATGATATTAATTAACGATAAAATAATAAAAAAACAAGAAAATTTTTATAACGGTTGTGTATTTCACCCCACCGATGCCATTGAAGACCCTTGGGGAAAACGAATTTTAGACCGTATGGCTAAAGATAAGGCAATTAAAACGGTACGTATTTACACTATGTTTGAAGATATTGTTTATCTTGGCGATAACAATGAACTTTGCTATGATTTTAGGCTATCAGACCTCCGTCTTGACTATATAGTAGAAAAGGGATACGACCTATTTCTAGCATACGCAGGCATGCCTGATTGTATTGCCCAAAGTGATAAGTTCAAAATTAGTATGTCCAAAAACAAAACACGCTATAAAAATAAAATGTGGAATTCTTCTATTCCAAAAGATTATGCATTATGGGAAGAAATATGCTTTGAGTACACAAAGCACAATATTGAGCGTTATGGAATTGAAACCGTTTCAAAATGGCGTTGCCATTGCTTTAACGAGCCAGACACCTCAAGTTTTTTTATGAATAATCTTCCTGATGACTTTAAAACGGCAATGGAACAAAGGCTTCCAGAATATTGCAAATTATATAAAGCGTTTGTTGACGGCGTAACTAGAGCGTCAAATAAAATAAAGGTCGGTGGTCCTTCCCTTGCTTGGAGAAAGCCGTTTTTAGGTGGATTTTTAGATTATATTAAAGAAAGTGGCACTAAGCTTGATTTTATTTCCGTGCACGAATACGGCACTACGCCACAAGGTCTTACCGAAAAAATTAGAGAAGTCGACGTGCAAAATAGTATTGAAAGACATCAAGGGTTTTATGAAGTTATCGAAGAAAAAGGATTTATCGACACACCTATTATCGTTGATGAGTGGGGGTTAGCAAGTGCTGGGTTTAAAAACGTTGAAGACTGCCCTAACTTAATCGTTAGGGAAAACGAAGTTTTCTCTTCCTATTTTGCAAAGTTAGTGTATAAACTAACCTATACAAAATATAAAATAGATGGCTTTTACATTTGCTTATCTGGGCAACATGAAATGGTTAAAGATTTTACGGGGTTTAGAAATTTCTTTACTCTAAACTTCTTTGCAAAACCCATCTATAACGCCTTTATTTTATCTTCAAAATTAAAGGAAAATATTTTAGACGGTGTGGAAGATAACAACTTATTTATTATGCCAACTAAAGACGCTAATGGATATGCCGTGTTACTTTCTTACTCGTCAAGAACGTTTAGTGAAGAAATAGAAGATAGAAATGAAACTATCGCTTTTAAGGAAGATTTAATAGGTAAAAAGGTTACAGTTTATCTTATAGATAAATTTACTACCAACCCATTTAGAAAATTTATAGATATGGGGGTAGAAGAACCTAATGAAGAACAAATAAAAGTCTTAAAAGAAGAAGGCAATATTAAACCTATAAAAGAGTATGTTTTAACTGAAAATCAGGTAGAATTAACCTTTACAGCAAACTCAACCTATTTAATAACGATAGAATAAGGAGATAAATTATGAACTTTAACGTAAGGGAAGAAATTATTGCTTTAACGCCGCAGTGGAAAGGGGAAAGATTGCCCGACGGCAGACCCAAAGTAGATGAAAAATACTTAAAAGCCTTAAAAACGTTGACGCTTGAAGAAGTATGGAAACCTATTTTCGTAAAGGGCTATGAAAGCCAATTTGAGGGCAGATTACATACGCTCCACGACGACGGCAGAAAGCTTATCGGGCGCGCAGTTACGGCAACCTATTGCCCGTTCCGTCCCGATTTAGACGAAGTCGTCAAAGACGTTGGTAGAAGCGAAAATCGAAAAGGCACGTACAATCAATGGGTGATCGATAACCTTATGGAATACGACGTTCCCGTAATTGATATGTACGATAAAATATACAAAGGGACTTTTTTAGGTGGTAATTTAACGACCGCGCTTAAAAACAAAACAAAAAACGAAAACGGTGGCGCGGTTATTTGGGGCGGCGTTCGCGATACCGAGCAAATGAAAAAAATTGCCGATACGCAAGTTTATTTCCGTGGTATCGACCCCACGCCTATTCGCCAATTTATTATGACGGGGTATAATACGCCGACGAGAATCGGCAACGCGATTTGTATGCCAGGCGACGTGGTGTTCGGCGCAGGCGGAGGCGTGTTGTTTATTCCTGCGCATTTGGTGGAAGAAGTAGTAGGCGGTGCTGCAAAAACGCAGGTAAAAGACTTGTTCGGCTTTGAAATGATTTCCTTAAATAAATTTACGTCCGCGCAAATAGACAAGAATACGTGGACGAAAGATATGCTTGATTTGCTTATGGACTTTATCGAAAAGGACGATAGAGCAGCGCAATATCGTGGGCTTGACTGGTCGCAAGAATACGATTTGGCGATTAACGGCGACCCGAACGACACACAATCCGCGTTATGATATACGTATTATCTTGTGAAAAAGTCGAAAACGGCGGTGGAATTTACGGCTATGCGAGAAGAAAATGCGATATGCGCATTTGAGATAAGCGGAGAAGAATTAACGCTTGCGCAAAAGACGGATTGCGGCGGCGATAGCCCGAGAGATTTTAACTTTTTCAACGACTATTTGATTAGTTGTAACGAAAAGAGTGGAAACGTGTCGGTTTTTTCTATAAGAAACGGATTGGTTGACCATAGAGTAGAAAAAATTTCCATCAAAAACGCATTATCTTGCGTATAGGGTGGGACAATTATCGTTTTTCTCCTGTCAATTCTCGAGCCGAATGAAGTTTGAAATAGGAAATATTTATAATAGAAATGACAGCTATTTTATGAAGGAAAGACAGCTTGCATTTACAAAAAGCTGTCAGTGAGTGAATTGTCAAACTAAGTGCAACACTTAGCAAGATTTTCATAAAATAAATCTACTGGTTTTTGAAAGTGTAAAACTTTCTTAGGTCTGGCGTTAATTAACGCCAGATTCTTTTTTAACGTTTTTTCGCTTACTCTAT
>JAZUMP010000064.1:0-44769 GCA_045603725.1 Christensenellaceae bacterium | reverse complement strand
TAGGTTTTCTTCTTCAAAATACCATTCCTTCCAATGGTCTTGATGTTTCGTTAAAATGATAGGAAACAACTGCCACAGTTCTTCCAAACTCATTTCTGATAATTTCTTTCCCATAATACACTCCGTCAAATTGGAATTTGTTTATTTCTTTTTCTTCGGTTCGGGCAATTCTGCATACATTGCCTCAAATAGTTTGTTCAAGAACTCTCTGTCCTCAATATCTTCCACAAGAAGCATTTCCTTTGCACCTTCGTATGGGAGTTCTCTCGGCGCTTCGGGCATCAATGCAACCGCAGACGGTGTAGGCTTGACGAGCAGGCGGTTATCGTAGATACCGCCAACAACCTTGCCACCGTAATAAAGCACATATTCTCCCATCATTGCACAGGCTGACAGACCGCTACATTGATCCAATACAAACTCTAAATATTCTTTACTGCTTGCCATACTTACCTCGTCAAATTCTTATTTATCGGTAAGTTTATTATATCAAAAAATTATGAATAATTCAAGTTGTTTCGTATTAGGAAAGAAAACTCGGCTTATAATAAGTCGAGTTTTCCTATTTCTTTATGCTAACTTTGAAAAAGCATCCATAGCTCGGTTTGCCGTGTCGGGTATAAAGTGACTATACACCTTTAATGTTATGGTTGAATCACTATGTCCCATATACTTACTGACTGTTTGAATTGGTACGTTATTTGATAACAAAAAACTGCAATAAGTATGTCTTAAACCGTGACAAGAAACTTCTTTCAAATTGTTAGCTCTCTCTATCTTTTTAAGCCACGAACTCATAGTGTGTGGGTAAATTGGTGACCTATAAATATTAACTGCCAAATAGTATTCATCAAGATGTTGCTCAAAATTTGTTATAGCATCGGAAAACCATTTGTAGTAATTTTTCAACTCATCGTATAGTGCATCGGGCATTGGAATATCACGAAGAGAAGTTCTTGTCTTTGGAGTTTTTTCGTACACCCCTGCTTCTTTTGATGCAAGCCTATTTCTTCTTACGTGTATCAATCGTTTTTCAAAGTCAATATCAGACCAACGCAAACCGTTTAGTTCTGCGCTACGCACACCTGCATAAAACATTATTTTTATCGGCACACGTTTGAAAATCAAATCTTCGGGTAATTTGTCTAAGACTTTTAAGAACTCTTTCGCTTCTGCAAAAGAAAACACTTCTTTTTCTTCAATTTCTCTCAAACAAGTATTACCACCACCCGTTCCTATTTTCGTTTTGCAAACGGGATTTACCGTTATCCACTCATATCTAACAGCTTCATTGAATAACGTTCTTAACGCTCTTCTATGACCTTTTATTGTTTCAAGTGAATAACCTTTTTCGATGGGGTGTTCTTCAAAATACTCATTAAAGTCCAAGTTATGTATTTTGCAAATGTTTTCCGCAGTTGTCTTTGCGATATTTCCACCCTTGCGTTTTAGAACGTAAGATGAGCATCTTGCTATAACTTTTTCCTTTGCCAAAGCTCTAAAACTGATTGATTTAGGAAATTCCTTTTTTAGCGATACAACCTTTAATTCCTTTTTTTCTGCCGTTATAAACCTATTTAAGAATAGTTGAACGTCACGAACTTTAATTTCGGAAATAGGCTTTTTAGCAAGCCCGATTTCTTCCAAATATTCTTGAAACAGTTGAGTTGATTGTTTTGCTCGTTGATAATAACTAATAGACAAGTTTGCTTTAATTGCTATCAGCCACTCTTGGGCAAGTTCCGAAAAAGTTAATACTTTATCGTGAATAATGGCTTGCTCTTCTTTGATTTGTTCGCTGATACTTTCTTCAAATTCAGCAGCAATTTTATCCACGTATTTCTTGAACTTCGCCGGAGTTAAATTATCTTCGTTATACACCCTTTTAACATAGAGTTTGGGATTACCTTTTGCATCTTTACCGCTAACCTGAATACGAGCTTTTAGATTGCCTTTTCTATCTTCTTCTATCTTAAAGTAAGCCATTATTTATCTCCTTTTAGTCTTTCATTTTGATATAATTCATCAAGCTTTCCATATCGACTAAAATCTTCGTTCCAACGGTTCGGAACTTAATCTTTTTTTCTTTACACCACAAGCGAATAGTGTACACGCTCACAGCCGTATCGGGGTCTTCTTGACGAATCAAATCTAATGCTTGTTTAATACTTCTAAGCACGTTCTCCTCCTTTTTTTGCATAAAAAAGAGAACGCACCGTTCAGATGCGCTCTCTGCATAGTTTTTATAGATTACTTTTGGACTGATTCCTTTAAGGCTTCATATCCCGCATAAATTAAGTCAACCTTACTAATACCGTAAGTTTTAAGAAAAGCTTCGATTTCCTCGCAATCCTCTCTTGGAACGCTTGTACCGAATACCTTTGAAGCTGCTTTTCTTGCTTCTTTATGCGTATCTTCGTATCTACGTCTATTTTCACGCATCGGGGTACTTGCTTTCCTTTCCATATTTACACCTCTTTCTTTAATTAGTTTCTATGAAAAGTATAGCAAATTTAATTGTTTTTGTCAATCGTGTTTATACTACTTTTCGTTATCTCGACGAGCAAATCGCCGTTACTAATATTCCAATTAAAGACATTATTCCGTGTCCAATAATTAGAACACCTGCTAATCCAAACCTAAATACTATACCCACGACGTTTAATACTTTTCTCATAAATTACCTCCGTTAAATCGAATACACAAGTTCATTAAGAATTTCAGTTTCTATAATACCCTTGATTTCGGTTTCACTCTGCAAGTCCTTTATAAAGTCCCCCGTCTTTCTAAACCTTTCGGCATTAGATAGTTTTGCATACATCGTGTCATACAAATCAGCCGCTTGTTTATCAATACCGTGTAAGTATTCGGGGAGCTGTCCTGCAAGAGCAATCAACATTTCGGGTTTGTGTTCCTCAATGTGGATTTTTGCCAAAGAACCATACTTGCCGTAAACTTGCTTTTCGGGCTTAACATATTTCTGATATTCTCGAACTTCTTTTACGGTAAGTTCTTCATTTTTTGCTACTCTTTCAAGCAATCTTGTTTTGTTCATAAACTTCTCCTCCTGTTTGGTGATTATCGTATTAACACGATAGCACTTTACTTTGCGTTTGTCAATAGCTTTTCAATACTTTTTTCGACTTTTTTCAAAAAATTTTAAGTTTTTTGTGGTAAACACCCTTATTTCAGAGTGCTTACCACTTGTTTTATCCCGCTACGAGAGCAGCTATGCCTTGAACAAGGTAGGGAACTGCCACTAAAATTGCAAATATCACTATAAGACCGATACCGTAATTCACAAGCATTTTCTTTGCCTTTGCCTTATCTTCGTTCTTATTTGCGATGATTATTGCAATACCCATAGCAATACTCCATACTCCTGCCGTTGCGATAAATACCCACATCATATACGGACTATATTCTTCAAAGAGATACGTCACGTAGTTTGATACTTTCTCGTATTGGTCGCCTACGTCTTGGGTAAGAATTTCCTTGCATACCGTACATTCGTAATGACGTTTTACTACACCGTTTTCCATTTTTTCTTCTACAATCTGATAATTGTGTCCGAGTGCGGGAATTATATCAATTCTTTCATAATCACATTTTGAACATTGATACAACCTTTCCCCATCAATCGTACACGTAGCAACTAATAGAAGATTTGAGTCTAACGAGTGTCCCGTAGGATTTACAACATCCGTTTTGTATTCATATTGACATACCAAACAAATATGTTGCACACAACCCTCTTCCGTACACGTTGGGTTCTTATAGATTTCAACGTAATCGTGTCCCGTTGGTCTTAAAATGTCAGTTTTATATGTATCACTACATCTTGAACAACATTGACCGATATAACCTTCTTCCGTACACGTTGGCTCGACTCTTTTCGCTTGATAATCGTGTCCAAGAGCATTTACGAAAGTGTCATTGTATCCCGTTCCACATCTTGAACAAGTATGAGTAGTATAACCTTTATCTACACAAGTCGGTTCGGTTATTTCTGCTTCATAATCGTGTCCTAATGCCGGGATTCCCTCGTTGTACTTATAGCTACATACCGAACAAGTTTTATATCTTAAACCACCTTCCGTACAAGTAGGAGATTTTGTAGTTCTCCAAACACCGTAAGTATGCCCGGTTGCATCTACGTAATTCTCAACGTAACTATGGCTACATCTACTACATTTCTGAGTAGTATAACCACGTGCTGTACAAGTAGGCTTCGTTACCGTAGCAACGTAATTATGACCAACAGCGCTTACAACACCGTCTGTATAAGTGTCATCACATTCGCTACAAACATAAGTTGAATAACCCTCAGCCGTACAACTTGGAGCAGTATCGGTTTTTACATAACTATGTCCCTTAGGTGCTATGCTTTGAGTTTCATAAGCCGAACAACCTATACAATCTCGCCTTTTCTCTCCTGCTTCCGTACAAGTAGGTTCTTTTATCGTAGTCCAACCACCATAATCGTGACCGTTTGCAGAAACAATATCGTCATTATACGTTACTCCACAACGAGAACACTTATAGATTGAATAACCCTCTGCCGTGCAAGTTGATTCTACCTTTTGGATTACAACGTAGTTATGCCCAAGAGCAGCAACAATATCTGCATTGTAGGTGTTGCCACAGTTATCACATTTATAAGTCGAATAACCATTGCTTGTACACGTAGGCGCAGTTGTGCTTGTTTTTACGTAATAGTGGTCGATTGAGAACGTATATGTAGAAGAACGTCCTGCATCGTTAGTTAAAACAAAAGTATGATTACCTTCTGCTTTAATCCAAGTTCCGTTCACATAACTGTTTCCGTCTAACTTGCCCGAAACCGTACTATCTGTCCAAATTACACACACTTGCGTTCCACTACTTGACCTTACAATTTGTGCAACGGGAGCAGCAATACTTAACGTAACGCTATAAGTTGCCGACGTATTCCCGTAACCGTCAACCGCATAAAACGAATATGTCCCGTTAGGGCTTGTTTTAGAAATAGTTGTCGATGTTCCCGATGCTTGTGTATAAGAGCTTGAGCCTGCATTTTTATAATACAAGACAGTTCCACCAATATTATCGGAAGCCGTTACCGTAAAACTATCACTTATCGTTCCACCAAATTGACCTTTTGAAATTGAAAGTGTCGGTACTACGTTATCTAATGAAATCGTATATGTGGCAGACTGATTATTTACGTTATCTACACAGTAAAATGAATATGTTCCGTTCGTTGTCATCTGCGCTCCATTAGAGTACGTTGCATAACTACTCGAACCGGGAGCTTTGACGTAAACCGTTTTAAGCCCCGAAGCTGCATCTGAACCAACGAATTTGATGTAGCTTGCCGTAGATTTTGCACCCGAACTTACCGCAGAAGTTCCGCTATATAACACGCCAACGGGGTTTGTTGTATCCAAATAAATTGATTTTTCACTTGATGCGTTTCCTGCCTTATCTACCGCCCTAAACTTATAAGTTCCGTTTGTAGCAGTAGCCGCTATTGTTGAGCCTGAATAGGTTGACCAACTCGATGAACCCGGTGTCATATATTGCATATAACTTACACCGTTAGAATCGGTTGCCGTGTAATAAAATGCTCCGTTAGTATAACTTGACGTTAGCGTTGTTCCTGAAGAGTTTTTGATTACACCCGTAGGTGCAGTCGTATCAACAACAATGCTACTTGCGAACGTATAATTCCAAGTAGTTGTTACCCCTCTTTGAGTTCTTGTCCATACATATTTGATAGAAATATTATAACTACCGTCCGACAGAGAGAAACTCGCACTTGTACCACTACCCGTATATACAGCAGAACCACTACTATTTGTTACCGTAATGCTCTTCATCGTCAAGGTTGTTGAAATATTAATTTTTGAAAAATTCACTATCGTACCAATAGGCAAGTCTGATAAAGTTCCATTATTAGAATCGCCATATAGATATACAACAAATTCACTATTAGCTGTTGCACTAATTTTTGGAGCATAATTATATGAAGTACCACTTACACCCGGCTGATTTATACCGTTCAAAACAGCAGAGTAATTATATTGTAGCCTATATTTATATGTTGTAGCAGCATAAGCTTTTGTAGTGCCAAGCCCGAAGAACATTCCAAAACTCAAACAAAGCGCAAATAGCACGGAAAATATAATCAACTTACTTGATTTACTTGTTTTTGTTTTCATTTAATTCCTCCTTTATTTCTTTTTCTGCTCATCAAAGAGCGTTTGAGCGTATTCGCCCGATACAATTCTTACGTTAGACCTCAATTCCGTTGAGCCAATGAAGAACGCTTGTCCCGTTACTGCGGAAATAATCATTCTTTGTTCATCATCATTAAAGCTATCTCCTGCCTTATAAACGTCAAGAACGTCTTTCATATCGGGAGCAGACAGTTTGAAAATAAACGTGTACTGACTATTTTTAATGATTGCACTTGTTTTTCCTCTCAATTCTTCGTTGGCGTTCCAATCGGCTATATTCTGTGTTGCCGGGATAAACGAACCGCCATACTTACGAATACGTTTACTCATAGAGTAAAAGAAATCCAACGCAATCGGGAATTTAGGGTCTATGTATAAGTGGGCTTCGTCTGCGACAATCATTGTTCGGAGATTATGCCCGTTCTTATTAAGCTCTCTCGCATTTATAACTTCTTGCTCGATAAATCTAAAAACAAGAAGCATTTGTGCGTTCGCCACTACGTTATTTTTATTTGCAAATAACGATTGAAAGTTAAAGTCGATAATGTCTGCATCAACGGAAAGTGTTGACGGTGCGTTCCATATATCGCTATATCTACCGTTTACAAACTTTTGAAGATAAAGCTCTGCCGTTCTCATATCTCTAAGCGTTAGACTGTCAAGCGTTGTCTTATCTTTTTCTTGCAACACGGCAAGCAAATCAGTAAACAACGGGAAATCTTCCGCTTTAAGATTTGTGCAGTCCGTAGTTTCGGTTATACCTTTTCTTTCGTAGGCTTCAATTACCAAGTTATTGATAAGCTCAACCACATCAGAAGAAGCACCGACAAGAACTATCTTTAAGAACGATTCAAGCATTTTCAAGTGAGTGTTAAACGTTACAACGGGGTCTGCCGCATTTCCATCTTCCGTTAAAACCTTATATATATGGAACGGGTTGATACGACCTTCTTTTGCATTACCAACGTCTATGACGTTACCCGAAAGATTTCTTGACAATGCAAGATATTCTGCTTCGGGATCTAAAATAATAACTCTCGTATCGTTCGCCCATTCATTAAGAATAAGGTTCTTCAAGAAATACGATTTACCCGAACCCGATTTACCGATTATAAAACCGTTAGAGTTCTGATAAAGGTTTCCTCGTTTCCAAAGGTTGAAAATGAACGGATAACCGTTGCTTTTGTTCTCCCCAAGCTGTACTCCACCCTCGTCCATCACAAAGATTCTAACGAACGGAAAGACTGCTGCAAGAGAAGAACTGTTTATTCCACGCTCGTAATTTGAAAGCGTAGATGTTGGTGAAATATTCGCAGACTTAAAGCCTTCAACCTGCAAGCCATAAAGCGTTGACGGTTTGAAATTGCCCGTCATCATTGAACGGCGTACTTTCTTTTTATAGTTTTCGTCTGCAAGGTAGTTGTAAGCTGTTACAGTAAGCGTAACGTCAAACAAAGACTCGTTTTCGGTCTGCAAGCTATCAAGAAGAGCGTGCATTGTTTCTCTGTGGGTTTCTGCACTATTTGCTTCACTTGCTTTTTCGGAAAGAATTTGCTTTGTTTCCATTTCGCCTATAACCTTATCAATACGTCTAATTGCCTTAAACTTATCTACAGGCTTAATGTGCATTACAACTTTTGTGTTTGGGATATTAAACAGTTCAGAACCCCAAGCGTTTTTAACACGTAAAGGATAATCTGCAACTGCTAAAACCGATGCTTGCGTTCCGTCAATCGTAAATTGATTTGACTTAAATTCTACTTCCTTTGGAATTACCCATTCCAAAAGTTGTTCATCGGGAATATCAATCGCTTCTCGTTCATCAAAGTTGCGAGAAAAACTATATTTTAAGAAAATTGCTGTATCTCTTCTTCCTAAAATCTTTGTGTTTAGCCCGCACTTGTTAATCTCAGAAGCGATATTTACGGTTATATTTTCAAGGTCAAGTTCGTTACGTCCGTAAACCACAACGTAATAATCTGAAATGTATTGTTTACGAATATTGTTGAGCTTGTCTATCCTATCAATTCTTTCTTGCAAGATATTCCTTTTTATGTTCTTAATATTGTCGGGTTCGATACTTTCTTTCAAAGCCGAAAGCCTATCAAAAAGCTCTTCTGAGAACCCGTCAAGCGTAACCGGTCTATCAATCTTTACAATGTCTGCCATTTGCGTTCCGTCAAGGAACTTTAAGGCGTTTGAAAGATAGTTAATGTCGATATTTTGCTGAACAATATCTTCTATTCCAAAATTCTTTTGACCTAATTTGATTACTCTGCCATAATAGCCGTTGCTATATTCAAGTAATCCGTTATCCTTAATGTTTTTAAGGTTTACAAGCGTATCAATACGCTCTTTTTCTTTCGGGGCATCTTTGGTATATTTCTTCTTTGTTAGGAGAAACTTTATGTTCTCAAAAATCATCGAATACAAAATACCGTCTGACGTAGGCATAAACATAATTACAGCGATAAAACCCATAAATACTGCCAATCCCCAATTTCCTGCCGTGATTGCTACGAATACGATAGCGAACACGACAAGAGCTACAAGAATATCGGGCATAGAATAGCATTTCCACACCGTATTCTTTACTTTAATTTTCTTAGGAATTATTCTCATTCTTCGCTACCTCCTCCGTCGCTTTGTTCACTTGATGTATCAGAGCTTCCCGAATCTTTATCTTCGGAGAACTTATCCGATTCATCATTTCCTTTTTTATCTCTTGATGCTTTTATTTTTCCTGAAATTCCTTTGCCAATATGCGTTGCACCTTTAATAAGCTTAAACGCTGCACCAAACGTCATAGCACCTGCAATACGTCCGCCGTAAAAAGCACTATGTAAGAAGCTTCCACCTGCGTGCATATCATCAGCCGTACCGAATAGTCTTGCGAATAAATTTTGTCCTGCGGGTATTACCATAGCGCCACCGATTATCATAAAAATAACGAACATTGAATTTCCAAAACTTCCAACGCCATCAATGTGCATCCTTGACAATAACGGCAACAGTGAAATGAAAATATTTACTGAGAACACCGTTCCATAAGCAAGAATAATTTTAGTGACAAACGTTTCTCGCCACATCTTAAATTTTGCTCCGTCATCAAGTGGAAGCGTCGCCATTGATACGGGCATTATGATATACATAAGAACAATTTCATAAATTCTCTTTGCTAAATTTATAATTGCCACAACCATTGCTATCATTAAAGCAATAGCCGCTACCATTGATGGTAAATACAAGAACGTATTAGGATTAACCATACCATTACATTTCCACGATGTCGGCCATATGCCAAATACGGCTGCATTGTAATCGCCAAGAATTTGAGAAACATTACAACTCGTTATATCAATTTCTGCTACCGAGAATCCGTTCAACCATTCTCCAACGCAAGCATTAAACAACGCATTTGAAAGTTTTGTGGTATTTCCTATTTGGAATATTTCAGCTACAAGTGTTAATAGAGAATTAGAAATCAGTATACCCAAGATGACAACTAAAAGCATCGCCATTGTTCCAAGTAGTGATAATCCAATTTTTCCAATAATTGAAGATATATTTCTATTATTGGCAATCATATTCTTTACGAGAGCTACAATGCCAAAAATACAAGTCAAGCCAACAGCTAAAATAAACACGCACCAAAAGATAGTGCCTACTGTTGAGTCGCCAACAAGATATTCAATTATATTTACCCTTTCACCTTGCACGGTTACATCTGTTACACCTGCTATGGAAGAAAAGATTTCCATTATGCCATCAATCAAGCGAAGAAACCATAGAAAAAGTAGCATTACAATTTCTTGTAAGAATATAAGCATT
Organism: Christensenellaceae bacterium; assembly: GCA_045603725.1. Lineage (GTDB taxonomy): Bacteria > Bacillota > Clostridia > Christensenellales > Borkfalkiaceae > HGM11412. The sequence goes on along the minus strand of JAZUMP010000064.1, from coordinate 34,717 downwards.
TTTTACCCTCGCTTTATATTATTTTTATTATAAAAAAGGCAGCAAGAACAAATCTTGCCGCCTTTCCTTTTAACCATTAGCGTTTAGTTTATTATGCGCTAATGCCAACCCAAGCTGACAAGCCTTCGATGAGAAGAGGTGCGCCCATTGCTACAACGAAGATGATAATAATACCGATGATAAGGTTCTTTACCATATCTCTTGCGTTAATCTTTTCTTCGTTCTTATGAGCGATTGCAATTCTAATACCAACGTATGCGCCCCAAACTACAACGACTGCTGCAAGAGCAAGTACAATGTAAATCCAAAAGCTATCCATAAGTACGGAAAGTTTTGCTACAATCTGAGCTAAACTACCGTTAAGAGTAGGTGTAGTTACAGTGTTATCCATATATGTATTCCTCCTTTCTTCTTATACTACGGGAGCAATAAGTGCTGCCGTGCTTTCGGTGCCAACCCATGCAGATAAGCCTTCGATGAGAAGAGGTGCACCTACTGCGATTACGAACATAACGATAATACCGATAATAAGGCTTTTTACCATATCACGAGAGTTAATCTTATCTTCGTTTTTGTGTGCGATTGCGATTTTGATACCAACGTATGCGCCCCATACAACGACAACTGCCGCCATAGCGAGTACAATGTAAATCCAGAAGCTATTCATAAGCTCCGAAAGTTTAGTTACGATGCCAGCCAAGCCTTCATTAAGAGTAGCTGCTGCTAATAAATTTGTCATAATTATTTATCTCCTTTTTCTTTTTTATTTTTAGATTTTTTGTTTTTGATGATTATAATTGTTACAGCTCCACCGATGCCGAGAACAGCGAAAATACTAATTAGTATTGGGAATAAGCTAGATTTTTCTTTCACCTCTTCCTTATCGTTATTATCGGGTTCAGTAGGCTGATTATCTTCTACGGGTTCTTCGGGGTCAGTAGGTTCGCCCGGTTCAGTAGGTGTGTTAGGTTCGCTCGGAACATCGGGTTCGATAGGTTCTTCTATCTCGTTATCCCCAATATCAATCATCGCAAGAATATTACCTTCATCATCAATAGCAATGACAGTATAATTATCTTGTCTATCTGCGAAATTTACGCTACCACCACCATCAAGAACTTCTACAACGGTGTTTTCAGCAGTATCAGTAATGAATAACTGAATTGAACCATTGTACGTTTCTCCACACTCACAGTCATACGTGATAAGCAATACCTTGTTTTCATCATCAAATTCGTAAGCAAATACATATTCGTGAGTTGATTCGCCCGGCTGTTCGGGTTCTATTACTTCGCCACTTTCTCCGTCATCAGGATTAACGGGGTCGGTAGGTTCGCTCGGAACATCGGGTTCGATAGGTGTTTCAGGTTCACTCGGAACATCGGGTTCTACGGGTTCCTCAGGTTCTACGGGTTCGCTCGGTTCTTCGGGAAGTTGCGTATAACCGTTATCTCCACTTGTAACGAAATCAGAAAGATAACTGTAATCACATACCTTGCATTGATGTTTCGTATAACCAATGCTATCTTCCGTAGCTTCTACCATAGTGTTTTCAAAATCGTGTCCAATAGGAGCAACGTAGTCCGTTACATATCTATCTCCACAATCAGAACACAAATGAACTGAGAAGCCGTAAGAAACACAAGTCGGCTCAACTACACTTGACTGATGATTATGTCCTTTTGCTTCTACGATATTATCTTCGTAAGAGTGACCACATACTTCGCAAGTGAAAACAGTATAACCACCTTCTGTACAAGTTGCTTCAATTACATCTTCTAAGAAAGCGTGTCCATTAGGCTGAATTACGTTGTCAACGTAGAAGTCATCACAAATCGTACAAGTATGAGTTGTGTATCCTGCCGTAGTGCAAGTAGGTTCTACAAGCGTGCTTTCATAATTGTGTCCGATTGCTTCAATATAACTATCTGCATATTCGTAGCCACACTTATTACAAAAATGCGATGTATAACCCTTATGGGTGCAAGTAGGTTCTACTAATACGTCGGTAAAACTATGTCCTTCTTCATCAACGTAATTATCACGGTAAACATCACCGCAAAGGCTACAAGTATATTCCGTATAACCCCTATCCGTACAAGAAGAAGCAATAACAACCGTTTTGTATTCGTGCGAACAAACTTGATTTGCTTCGGCTGCAAAGGCGGTATTACTATCAGTAAATCCCATCATTGCCGTGCCACCTACAAGTATCAAGGCAAAAGCCAAGACAAGATGTAGGATTTTTCGTTTTGCTTTTTTCAATTTTTATCCTCCTTTGATATTTGTTTTGCTGCTTGTTGCAATTTAAGCATTTCGGGGAAAATCTTACCTGCAAGATTGTCCGCAGCGTTTTGTATTTTTTCAGACTTAGAAAACGAATAATCGTCCATCAAGTTGTATAAAAACGAAGGTATGTTTTCAAGCCTAATACTATTTAATCTTTTCACTTCTATCCCCGCTAAAATTTGTGAAACATCTTCAATTATTTTTTTGGCTTCAGACATTAGATTGTTCCATTTTTTATCTAAATCAACAATGTCTAATTCTTTCGTATTTTCTTCCTCGACATCTACATTGTCAGCAGCTTCAATCAAATCAAGTATGCGTTCAATCTCTCTTTTCTCATCAAACCCGCTTATATCGTAAACGTATTCCTCTTTGTCAAATAGCTTTGCAATTCGGTTTGACAATTCCGCTTTCCCCTCTTTGAAATAAATCTTTTTAAGCTCAAATGAAGGAGTAAATACCGTCCATATAGGTTCATATCCACGAACAGAAACAATTGCATCGCCTTTTTCATTACCGTTTAATCGCTCTAACATACCAACTGTTATTAGTGGTTGATTAGAAGCACCAGTATTACTTGATGCAGGGTTTTCAGCGTTTGTATTTACGGAGAAGTTCTTAATCTTCTTTTGTCCGCAAAGCTCTGAAAACTCTTTTCTCGTTTCACTATCATCAGAACCAATGAATATTTTTACGTTGCAGTTAGTTTTTATGATGTCTCCAATATCTTTCCCATATTTAGCCGTAAGCTGTGAAAAGCTCTGCAAAACGAATAGGAAGCGAATACCACGTGAACGAGCAACCGTTACCATACCTTCGATGTTTTCAAATTTAGGCAAGTTACCAAATTCGTCCAAAATAAAGTAAGTGTTCCTTTTCAAAATTGCCGTGTTCGTTTGCTTGCGGCGTAGGTTTAAGTTCGCTTTTTCTACAAGTTCTTTATACATCTGTGTAATGAACAAGGTTACGAAACGGTGTCTTGTAAATCGTTCATCGGGAACGATAATAAATACTGCGTTAGGCTCTTCGTCCATATTTACTATGTCAAGGTCATTTTCACTTGTAAGCGACAAAATACCATCGTCAGAAAGTTGTTGCATATAACTATTTACCTCTGAAAGATAACTAGTTAAAGTTCTATCTGATGTTATAAGCACCGTGTTTACAAGACCACGTACTTTTGAAAATTCATCTCTTCCTTCAAGCAAGTATTCTCGTAATTGAGTTGTATCTTCCGAACAGTATTTGGTTATGTTGTGATAGATATTAAATAGTAGTAATTGTTTTTCTTCTATTTTCCCTTTAATGCAATCTTCGCAGAAAGCAAGAACTAAACCAAAGATTAGATTTCTTGCACCTTCTTCCCAAGTAGGTTGGTCACGATTTTGCACGGGACAAAGAGTATAAACCAAATCCATTGCGTTTTCGTATATCTCATCTCTTAACTCTTGAGCTCTTGTTCGAGCATCTCTGTAAGAAAGAAATACTTCTCCAGCCGCATAATATTTTCCATCTCTGTTTTCACAATTATATTCAATATCCTTAATTAGCCTAATTCTACGAATTAAGACGTTCATTGGATTCCAACGTTCAGATGAATATGGTTCTCTCAAATCTAATACGGAAATTTTATATCCTTGTTTTTCAAGATGTTTTGCGTGCTTCTCATACAGTTCCTTTTTAGGATCTGAAATTACTAAACTTGGCTTACCTTTACTCTTAGCTAAAATCGATATGTTTTGGTCAACGAAGCCAGTAGTTTTACCCGAACCCGTCGTACCAACGATTAGAGCGTGAAGCTGACTTGTAGAAATAATCTGTACGTCATTTTTACCTTTCTTTTCTGCCCCGATAACAATACCATCGGATTCCTCTTCTACACCGTCCCAATTCGTTACGGAAAACTCTTTCATTTTCTTTAACTTCTTAACGGTTAGCCACTCGGTATCTTCAAGGTCATTCTCGTTCATAGCGATATTTTGAGCATCAACACGGTACATAAGTAGAAATGCCACTAAAATAAGCCCGTCTATTACACCATTGCTTAGCCAAAAGTTTCGTTCCCCCAAAATACTACCAACACTTTCATAGCCAAAGTATGCAAACAAACACATTACACCAACAAAGATAAAAGCAAATATAAACGCCCAGACTAACAAACCCTTGTGAGATTTTCTTTTCTTGTGTTTTAATGCTTTTTCTCTTTTCACTCTTTTTTGTTTTCCTCCTTTTTATTTTTTTCTTGTTCCTTTTTCATCTCTTCCTCTATTTCTTGTAATCTATTGCTAAAATCTCTTTCAAGCAATCGGCTCTGATTTCCAAAACTACTAAAAAAACCACATAAAAGAGAATGTATGTTTTTTTGAGAAATAGACATTTTCTTTTTTAGTTTTTTGTCATTAACCTTGTATGCTTCATTTTTCTTCCTTTCGTAATATTCAGGCTTTATGATTTTAGCAAGATTAAGAACAAGATTCCCTTGTCGCCGTTTATAATCGGCTTCTACTTTTTCGATGATATGAATATTTTTCTCATCGATATTGAAGTGATACTTCGGCAAATTATTGAGCATATCTTCCAGCTTTACATTTTTGTTGGTAAAAGCATACGGTTTACCTATAATGTTTCCAACCTTTAGCTTTAACTTGTCTAACTGCTCATAAAACTCTCTATCCGCCTTTCGAGCTTCCCCATCATAATCAAGTAATAACTTTACTATCTTATCTACCCTCTCCCGGTATGGCTCCATTTCTTTACTTCCATAACTCAATCTCCCTTCTTTAGGCAAAGACTGAGCAAGAGCAATAAACTCGTTTTTTATTTCATCGCTACTTGTCATAGCTTTGCGGATTGCAGTCATACCCCTTAATGCCCTAATCGCTTCTTTTCTTGTGTTATAAAGATGTTCCTTTTCTTCTTCAACAAACAATCCCGAACGAACAGCAAAATTATCAATAACCCTTTTAGGCACGGTTCCTTTTCTCCTGTAATTCTTTTCCCCGTCAACACCTATGTACTTTGGTGCTTTCTCCCAAAAACTAAAATGTATGTGATAATGTATCTCTCTATCAACGTGTAATGCGCACATTAAATCGAAATCTTCTCTCTTAACGTGCAACTCGTCAAAGACCACACCAAACACTCTTTTCATAAAATTCATACATTTTTCGGGAGTGTCAATTTTATAGGAATTTTCCTTATTGAAAGATATAAACCCATGCCAAATATTTCCTTTGTTAGCCTTTGCTCGTTTCTTCATTTCTTTAAGAGCTTGCTCAGAAATATAATCGTTATCGTCAAATACTCCTGCGTTCTTTTCAAAGTATTGCAATGCCGTATACTCTCCGTTTAATTTTGCATCCATCGTCATATAACTATATAAGTTGTACGAACCAGATAAACTGAAAAATTTACGTTCTTTCTCGTGCTTCTTTTTTTGATATTTATTTGAATTGTTTGGAAGCTGATACGGACAATATCTTATTTGAAAAACTATTGGCTGATTACTTTTCCCACTCACGGTTAAATTTTCCTCATAGCCCTCATTTCAAAATCAACAAGATATTCGGGTGTATCTTTATATGCTCCCTCTGAAAACTTTTTAGCAGGTAACGTTTCACCACAAAGATAAGCTTCTAAAAATCTATACATAGAACTCAACATTGTTTTATTCATATAAAGAAGCATCGTTGTTTCTTTAAGTAGTTTTATAATCCTATTGTAAAAATCTTTTTCTTCGCTCGAAAGTTCCTTAATAGTAGGCTCTTTCTCTTGTGGAAGTTCTTGCTCTTCTACCATTTTTCCATAAAGAACATCAACCCCATAAAACAAACAATCACTAATCGCTTTCGTCTTACTCTTGTACTCTCCAAGTTCAATAATTTTATTTAAGAGTTCAATCGTATGCTCATCTGTAATAGTAATGGATTGCCTTATTCCTAAATTTTTTTCTTTATTTTTTTCCATTAGCCCTCCCCAGAAAAGTGGGTTTCCCACTTGTTCCTTTTCGCTTGCCGAAAAGACGTCGAAATGCGGTTTGGTGCATTTCCTTATCCTGCTTAATAAAAACCGTTATTTTGCACCAACTTTTCTTTCTTCATTTGCCTTATTTTGAGAGTTAATATCGTCGCCAAAAATACTCTTAAACACATCGTTGACCATCTCTCCACCGATAATAGCACGTGCTACACACGGACCAAGATTGTCTCCCTCTCTACGAATCATTTGACTTTTTACTCCACCCATCTTCCCGGTTTCTTTACAAAACTTATCGTAGTCAAATGAGTTTTTCATAAGTTCAAAAACTGACTTTACAAGAGCATCTTTACCCCTATAATCTTCATTGTTGAAGTTGTAGGCGCAGATTGCTTTGTAGAGTTCACCTGCTTGCTTGTCGGTCATATTCTTAACAACAATGCCATCAATTTCTCTTACCTTAAAAATTTTTTCCTTCATAATTTTCTCCTTAATTTTTTTATTTTTTATCCAACCAGTAAGGCTTTACTACGTCCACGACCTATGCCTATTTTTACATAATTACTTCATACAACTTTTTGTATCTAAATTTATATAGGCAATTTTTTAATTGGTGCACATTGTGAAATTGGTATTGCTTCTCGCTATTTTCTCGTATACCTTTCGTAGTAAAATCTCAACTGATTAAATTTAATATATAATTGTTTAACTTATAGAAAATACTTCTATTTTTTTCTTGTTTTTTTAGCTCTTATTTTGTTGTTATTTACATAAAAATGGAGTATCTTGTTTCTAACTCGCTCATTTTTTTGGGTTTCTTCAAAAAAACTCGCTCATTTTTTAGCATAACAACTTGATTTTATCTTTCTTATGTGCTATAATACAAGCACCATAAATATGTTTTACTTGGTTAATAACATCTAACAAGGGGGTATTGTTATGAACAATAATGAAGATGATATTTATTTAAGACGTAAACTTGATTCCTATCTTATTGATTGGAAAGCTAATCCTGACCGCAAACCATTAATTATTAAAGGTGCGAGACAAGTTGGAAAAACCAAATCAATAAAGAGATTTGCCGAAAATAAAAATAACTACGACAATCTCGTTGAAATCAACTTTGCAGAAGAACCAATTTACAAACAAATTGTTGAAAACGGCTATTCTCCTGAAACCATAATTAAAAACATTTCACGTATTAACCCCGAATTTAAATTTATTAAGGGTAAAACCTTAATTTTCTTTGATGAAATCCAAGAATTTCCAGACATTGCCACATCGTTAAAATTCTTCTCTTTAGATGGAAATTACGACGTTATTTGTAGCGGTTCTTTACTTGGTGTTCATTACAAAGAAATATCAAGTATTAGCGTTGGTTATAAAACTGAAATAGAAATGCGTTCTCTTGACTTTGAAGAATTCCTTTGGAGTCTTGGTTATGACGATGCAATTAAGGATGATATTCTCTCCCATATGCAATCGTTTACTCCGTTTTCCCCAGCCGTTTTAAAAATGTACAACGATTTATTTTTAGATTATTGTATCGTTGGTGGAATGCCCGAAGTAGTAAAAGATTTTGTTAAGAAAAAGACTTTTGAAAACACTCTTGAACTTCAACGACAACTTGTTATCGGCTACGAAGCAGATATTCGCAAGTATGCCACTGGTCTTGATAAGGCAAGAATTACAAACGTCTTCCGTTCCGTTCCTTTTCAACTTGGTAAAGAAAATAAAAAATTTCAAATTACTAAAGTCCGTTCTGGTGCAAAGTTCAAAGACTATAGAGGCTCTCTTGAATGGCTAGAAGATGCCGGAATCGTTAATATTAGTAGAGCTTTGCAAACCCCAAATCTTCCTTTAAAAGGAAATACAATAGAAGATTGTTGCATTCTCTACTACGCAGATAACGGATTACTTCTTGCTCAACTTGATGACGAAGCCCAAATGGATTTCCGCCAAAATAAAAATCTAGATGTTTATAAAGGCGGTTTGTTTGAAAGTATCATCGGAGAAGCTCTCGTAAAATCTGGATATGAACTTCACTATTACAAGAAGGAAAATTCCACTCTTGAAGAAGAGTTTTTTGTTAGACACAAAGATTATCTTGTTCCCGTTGAAGTTAAATCTGGAAACAATAATTCAAAGTCGCTTTCTACTCTTATAAAAAATAGTAATTATAGTGAAATTTCTTTCGGAATTAAAATTGTTAAAGGCAATATTGGATACAACTCAAACATTTGCACTTTCCCACATTTTTGTGCTTTCCTAATCAAAGACTTTTTATCAACCTTTCAATTTTCTTAACTCACACCAACCGTTTTTCCACGGCTAATACGACATCGTATTAGCCGTCTTTTTATTTATTAAGTTTTGGCATTTAAGCCTTGTTTACCCTTGCTCCAAGTAGGAATTAAAGGCTTTGAACCTAGATTTATCTTTTTAACAAAGGCTATAGATTGCTCCGCCATTCGTTCATAAAACGAATTAGGTTTTTCATCTCTAAACTGACCAGAAGATTTGAAAATTCGCATAAGTTGGTCCTTGTCTCCATTGCAAAACATTGCAAGTCTTGACATTAGAGAACGCTCATCTTTTTCTTCATTTCCAAGAACGGAAACACCGTTATAGAGTTGAGAAAATTTTTCGCCATTCCTAGTTTTGCTAGCTCGCTCAACAATATCTCTATCTCCCATTCTCGTAAGAGTTTCAACCCCACGTTCTGACATATCTGCTTGCTTCGTTGCGGTAGGTAAAGCCCTTGCTGCAATATCGCTTGGACGAACAAAAACTTCTGTTTCTGGTTCCTTGCTTTCTTCCGTTTTAGCAATTTCTATACTTCGATTTTCTAGTTCTTCAAAAGAACATTCTTCAAATTCTTTATCTGCCCAAAAAGGAAGTTCTTGCATTTTTTCAAACTCCGTCATCAAAGCTTCTCTACTTGCAAAACCATAATTAAGTCCAAGTCCTACTTGACCGTGAGCAGCAACCATATAAACCTTATACACTTGCTCCCCATAAGCATTTTCTTCTTGCTTGATAGCGTAATGCTCAACCGCCTTTTTCTTGTTTGCTTCGTTTGCTTTTTCCTTTTCTGCTACGAACTTTGCAATCTTTTCAGCATCAGCTATAGCCGTAAATAAAGCGTTTGGGTCGTCCTTAATCTTATCTTTCCAAGCAGATATATAAGCACTGTTATTTCGCTTATGCTCATCGTCCACTTGAATTTCGAGGTCTTGTTCTATAAACATAGAAGCAATTTCTGCTCTAAGTTCTTCAATCGCATAATCGGAAGTTCCAAAAAGATTTTGAATACCACGATTAAGTCTTGTTTCGTGTCCCGTAGAGTGTCCAAGCTCGTGAAGAGCCGTCGAATAGAACTCTTGCATAGAGAAGAAACGCTCTCTTTCGGGCAAGTGAATTTCATCTGCCGATATTCGGTAATAAGCATCTTGTCCACCGTAAACAATCTTTGCTTCGTTTTCACTCCAATAAGTAAGAAGATTTTCAACTCTTTCTACCTTATCGTTAGGATTTATTGTTCTAATTTCTTTTGTAGGAATACCATCAATAATATCTCCATTGAAAACCGTATAGTATTTTCGGATAGGACGGACGTGGTCTTTTATGTAATCTTCCTTTTCTTCAGCGGTAAGTCCGTCAAGCACTTTTCTATCAAACGGTTTGCCCGTTTCTTTATCACGCATTTCAAAATATTCGATTGAAACACCAGCTCCCTTACCAAGACTTCTACCCTCTTCATCCGTCTTAAACTTCCAATCTTTTTCTTTCATTTGATTAAAAGTCACCCAACGAGTGTCAGAATATTGTCTTGACATAGCTACAAACGTTAAAAGAAAATTGTTTACACCTCGATATTTTTTGCCAGTAATAGCTGATTCTGGCATTCCCGGCATATTCCAGCCGGGCTGCCACAAACCCACTCCACTTTCAAGATTCTTAATAACCTCATCAACAATTTGTTTTCGTTGCGGCGTTAGTTTATCGTAAGCCTTATTTCTCTCCTTTTCTTTCAAAGTGAACCGTCACCTCCTCTTCCAATACAGGTTTCCCCATATCCATACCGTTATCGTCGGTATCATAAATATCTTCAAATTCGTAACCATCGGGAACGAAAAGCTCTATCGGGGTATCTCTGATATTATTCTTTTTCATAGTTTCTCCTTATCTCTTGCCAAAGCCAGAACCTAAATTGTTCGTAGGTGGTTTCTTTGATACAACATTGTTGTTCGGCGTATTCGGTTGAAATCGTCCCGAAGTATCCTTAATTGCTTTAATTGCTGTACCCTCATAATAATCTGGAGATTTATCAGGACGGAATAACCCACTAGTTGCAAAAATACGTAGCATCTGTTCCTTATCTCCGTTACACCAAAAGGCAAGTCGGTTCATAAGCGACATATCTGAATTGCTATGATTATTTTGCAAGTCTTTTCCTTCATATAAAGCCTTAAAGGTTTCTCCGTGTTTAGACTTGCAAGCTTTCTCTACAATGTCCCTATCTGACATAACCGAAAGTCCCTCAACGCCTTTTCCTACACCACTAAAAGCACTTCGCTTATCGCATTTGCTTTCAATAAGCTCCTTCATATTCACTTTATCAAAGCTTTCTAATCGTTGAAATCCAACGCCATCGCCAGTCATTGCGATAAAGTGAGATTTTTGATAAAATTCCATATCTCCGTCTTTTGAAAACGTTCTTACGTCCATTCCGTCTGTCGTTCCGAAGAAATGCAACCCCTTTCCACTTAAAGAAGTTTCTATGTACGTCTTGCCACATCTCTTCATTACTTCTTGAGCAAGTTCAGATGGTTTACCGTCTTCATTGATACATTTGTCCAAATCAATACAGCAAATTTTATCTTTACCGTCAAGAGCATAAGCAAGTGTTACACCGCCATTTTCTTTTGCATATTCACAAGCAGAGTTATAGTCCGTCCACGTAGAAGGATCATCACTTCTTGCAAACTTACCCGTATGGCAGTCAACAAGAAATTTTTCAAGTCGTCCTGTTTCTTCATTTTCTTTCGTTCTTACAATTACCCAATTAGGTCTTTCCTTCATTTCATCGGGAATAGACTTATCAAGTATTTTTTTTCTTTCGGAAAATTTGTCTGGCTTTTTTTCAATAGGATTTTGATACGTTTGAATATCTTTTCCAGTAACTTCCTTTACAAATTCAGCAACGCTCAACTCATTTTCTTCGCCCTCTTTATTGTCTTTTACTTTTACAATAAAATCATTTGGCAAATTCAAAATGGTTTCGCCCTCTTCCGTGTTGTCTATCATTCCATTAGGAATATAGAATACACAACCGTCATAATTCCCTTCAGGCATACGGAATAAAGTGGTTTTGTCATACATTGCAATTTTCAATTTGTCAGACATCTTTATTTTTTGCCACTCGGTCTTTTCCTTTTCGGGTTCTACCGTATTTTTTGTTGGATTACTTTTCTCTCTTGACGGATATTCAACGTCATCAGTATCATGCATTGCATCAAACACTTCGTTTGCAGATAATTTAATTTCTTTCCCCGAATTTCTTTCTTTTGCAGTTATAACAAAGTTTTCGGGAATTTTCATCAAAACTCTTCCCTCTTCCGTTGCCTTATCTTCCTCTAAAAAAGCATTAGGCAAATAGAAGGAATATCCCACATATTTAGAAGTATTAGGAAGTGCAAAGATAGAAGAGTTGTCATACAACCCCCTTAAAGCTTCTCTTGGAACGGAAACCTCAATACGCTTATCATTTTTCACTACTCTTGGATAATCTTTATCAAACGTACCGTGAACAATATCCTTAAATTCTTCTGCCGTTAGGCTTACTTGGTCGTTACTATTGCTCAAAATAATCGTTTCATCTTCCTTAAAAAGAAGCTCAAAGCACGTTTCTCTACTATCGCTTTGCATATCTGCAATTTGAGTAGAATCCTTTACTTTGCTCTTATAAACGTTGTAGTTATAGTTGCCATACTTCCCGTTTGGTGGCATCTTCATAAACAAGTGGTTAGGCATTTCCTTAATCATTGCATTGTGAGAAACTTTGACGGATATCCATTTCTTTTTTTGATTTTCGTTTTCTGGCATATTGCCCTCCTTATCTAAATTTTCATTAAATTCTTTTACGTATTTGCGGTAGCTTGTTATATATCCATCAAGGACCGCAGGATGTGACGTAATCACAAAATTGTGTCTATCTTCTTTACTGTTGTTAATCGTAAAGCCTTTAGCCCACTCTTTATTTTCCGGGCTAAATCGCCCATCGTGTTCTAACCATTGAAGAGTATTTGCAAAAACATAGTTCATACGTTCTTCACCGTATAAAGCAAATAGTTTCGGTATATTGTCGGTTTTTAAGTGTGTACCGTCAAAATTGTTTGTAATATCTTTTTCAACGTCGTACATACAGTCGAAATTAACCATAAAAGCTTCTAATGGCATTTTCTTGTTAAACGAAGCTCGCATTGCATATCTTGCTTGTTCTTCACCAAGATTAAGCTCGACTTCATCTATATCTCGACCAATTTTTAAGAACGTTATATTTTTTGCTTCCAATGCTTCTTGCGACATATAACACACCGGCGCAGCGATTATATAATCGTCTGCTTGTTCTTTAATTCTCGGCTCATCATATTCAATAGCAAGTTTATCTTTGAAATAATAGAACGCTGTATCTTTTTCATCTTTGCCAAAATATATAAAGTCCTCACTTTTTTCGCTTACGATATCTTTATGGTAGTAATCACAATATTCGGTAATAAAAACAACTGCTTCTTCTCCCGTTTCTACACTTACACCATCAGCGCCTAAAAAATCATCATAAAGTTGTTGTAGTATGCCATTATCTTTTTCTTGATATAAAGCTTTGAATTGTGCATCGGTAAAATCGTAGCCATTGATTGTATCTAACAATTCCGTCTTAATATGAATTTCATAGTTCTTTTGGAACACCTCGAAAGGCTCTTTTTTCAAAAGGTTTTCTTGAAATTCTAAAAATTCTTTTTCAACCGAATCTCTAACGGCTTGCTTATAATCAATCACTTCTTCAGGTTCTTCAAATTTCCTCATATAGTTGTCAAAAGCTTTTGAATAATGCTCATAAGTTCCTCCACCTATGGTTTTTAAGAACTCTTCGTCAAATTTCCATAACGGATATTTTACATAGTCGGTTTGGCGAGATAATCCCGTATCTTTAGCAATACCTTGTTCAAGTAGTTGAGAAGCAAACGGACAATTATTTACGTCTATATAAGCCGTATTTTTCATCCCAATAAACTCCCCAAAAGAAGTTGTTAAAGTCGCAAACGGTTCTCTATATTCTTGTCCGTTTATCACGCTTATTGAATTTAATTGAATTGCAATATTTTCCATATCGCTTCCATTGAAATCACTAACGTCATACAAACCAAACGTAGGTTCAACTATCGTTTCTCCATCGAAATCTTTTACAATAAAACGTGGTCTTTGAATAACTGGGTGAATTTCTGCTTTTGTCTTTTTAGCATATCGAATAACATCTGAAACTATTGTCTGCTCTACACCGTATCCATCGTTGACTTGATAATCAGGATTAAGAGTAATTACGTCATTTAATAAGAACTCATACAAATCTTTGCCTTTCCAAACGTTGTTATCTTCATCGGTAGCAACAATGGTGTCATAATCGTCCAAAGATAGCTCTATTCCGTCTAATTTACAAGCATCCAAGAATTTTTGAACTGCTATAATTTCCGTACTTTCTTCTATCTTTGCTGCTTTATAAAATTCGTATAATTCGTCCTTACAAAAGCTTTCTATCAAGTAAGCGGTATCGCCATAAGTGCTAACGTTGAAATATTCGCCATCACTAAACTTTTCGTAAATGTCATTGACTAAATTTCCTTTATGCTGATATAGGACTTTGAAATAAATGTCATCCAAATTTTCCCCAAAACAAATAACGCTTGAAATCTCATCTTTCACGTAGGTTTCGTGGCTTTTTGCAAAGACTTCATTAGGCGGTTGTTTTAATAGTTCTTCTTTATAGTCGTTAAACTCTTTTGCAACACGCTCCATTACTCGTTTTTTGTAATCTACATCAATGCCAAGAAAATCAATCGTTTCCTCAACAGTCATACCGTCCATAGCTTCATCAAGAGCTTTATCTACGTCAATGTAATGCTCGCCCATAAGTAATGGTTTAAGGGTTGTTTCCCCAAACAAGTCATACCAATAGTCGTACTCATCGCCCGTTGCTCCCTCAGCCCACTCAGATTCTTCAAAGAACGATTTTAGTTCCGTGATAATCTCGTCTGCGTTATCTTCATTATCAAGCTCGCCAAGTGGTTTTCCGTCCATTTCTTTTTCAAGATGATGTTCGGCTATACCGTCCATAACGTACTCTTTTAATCTCCAACGTTTAGCAATTTCGTTTGCGTGGTCTTTGAGTTCTTCGGGTTCAAGGTTATCTGCAATAGCTCTTGTTGCATCGCTACTCGTCCAACCGTAATAGAGCAGAATATCGTCATTATTGATACGCTTTGTAAATTCTTCTAAAAGCTTAGGAACGTATTCTTTTTGCTTCTCGATAGACGGCTTTTCAACGGTTTTGAAAAACTCTCTTAGTCCGTACTTTTCAGAGAAGTTGTTGTCAATAAACGGTTCAATGAATTTAGCATCAACGTAGGACATTTCTTCACTTGCAACGTAGCCACTTGCTTCACACAAAGCACTTCTCGCTGCAAGGTATGCTTTACCTTCTTCGCTTTCATAAAAAGCTTTCCAAGTAGGTTTTTCCACACCAAAAATAAATCCATCGCTCTGCCTTATTTCGTCAACGCTTTCAACAGCACCTTCGGTATCATCTTCGTAGAGTTTGAATACTTCAAACCCTAATTCTTTTAATCTGACTGCCGCTGCTTTGCGAAGTGGTAACATACCGAGCCATTTATAACCGTAATCGTCCATATCTTCTTGGTTGATTGAGTAGTCCGGCAGAACCGCCATTTCAAGTTCGGCAATTTTATCTGTTTCGTCTATAAAGCTATCCTCCTTTGACATTTCTGCCATATTTTCAATGATTTTTACAACATTACCACTATCGACAAGCTCTCTTGCAATCGTGTCAAGTTGGTCAATATCAATAGAGAATACGTCCTTGTCGTTTGCTTCGGTTATAAGGTCTATATCGTACCTTTCGCAAAGCTCTTTGGCTTGTTCGCCTACAAGTTCAAATCTATCGTTGTTAGCGATAAATACGAACGCTTCGGGCTGTTGCTCTTTAACTTTTTGATAGGTAGAAAATGCTCCCTTATCTAATGGTTTACGAGCCTTTTTCTTTGTGGCTGTTGTGGTCTTTATTTCGGTTTCAGTATTATCGGGTATTGTCATATAAGTTGTATCTCCTTCGTCTTTCTCATCGTCTATAATGACTTCTTCACGGCGGTTCAAATCAAGTTCGGCATTGAGTTCGGTTTGCTCTTTAAGTAGGCTTGCCAAAAGCTCTGCGTGTTCAAAAGGTTTATTGACTTCTACCTTCGCTACTTCAAAGTCGTTTTTGAGTTGTTCTAACCTTGCAACTAAACGTTTTTCACGGTTAGGAAGTTCGGTTAAAAAGTTCTCAATTCTCGTCATATTACCGGTTGAACTGTTACCAATATCAAGATTGTATTGACCGTTACCCGTAAGGGAAATCGTGCGTTCTGCCGTTAAAAGAACTAACGGATTCATACTGATTTTGAACCCTGCAAATTCAGCTACGACAGTTTCGGGCTTGCTTGCATATAACGCATCGGTTAATGCTCTTGAACCCTCTTTTTTATCGGTGTAAACCACACCGTTTACATTGATAGAGAAGTTGTCGGGATTATACTGTTCTTCGACTACCTTCATATCTGAACGTGTTCTTTCGATAAGTAATTCCTGCCTACGAATTTCATCGGGATAGGTCTTACGTATCTTGTCCTGTAATGCGTAAAGGTTCTTCTTGTACTGTCCTTCAAGAACTCTCAACCTTGCTACTTCGGTATCAACTTCCATCTTTCTCTTAATCTTTGGATTAGCCGCTGTAATTGCTTTAATTTCCGCATAAGAAAGAGTTGTTTCATCAATATCTTCTGCTTCACGAACGGTTAAGTCACCCCTATCAATTTGAGAAATAAATCTCTGCTTGTTTTCAAGTATCTGATAAGAATAACTATCAAACGTTCTCTCAGTTACGTATGTGAATATCTTTACGCTTTCGTTGGTATTTCCTTGTCTTACAATACGTCCTTCACGTTGTTGCATATCGGACGGTCTATAAGGCGTATCCAAGTGATGCAATGCTACAAGTCGTTTCTGCACGTTCGTTCCTGCTCCACACTTTTCCGTGCTACCGAGCAGAACTCTGACTTTTCCGTCATTAACTTTATCGAATAATGCTTGCTTCTGAGCATCGCTATTTGCTTCGTGAATAAACGCTATTTCTTCTTCGGGAATACCTTTTAGAACGAGCTTGTGCTTCAAATCGTTATAAACGTCAAAGTCTTTGCCGTATTCGTAATCTTCAAAAGCTCGTTTCGGTGTCGATAAATCGCAGAACACAAGCTGTGTTCCTTTTATTTCGTGGGTATCGTTCCACACTTCAAACACTCGTTCTGCACACTCGTTAAGTTTGCTTGTCTCTTCATCAGTTGCCGTTGGAATATAGCACCTTGCATCAAGAGCAAGTTTCTTACCGTCAGACGTGATTTTGAGCATATTATCAATTTCGGGTGGAACACCACCTTGACTGATTTTTTCAGCTCTATCGGCTATCTCTTCTGCAAGGTCAATAACCGTATCACTTGGCTTTAATGTAATAACTTGCCTTTCAACGTCGGGAACATCAAGCTTTACCATGTCCGAAGTCTGCACGTCAGCGAAGGATCGGTAAAGCGTTAAAAGTTCGGGTAAGTTCGTGAATTTTGCAAATCTCGTCTTTGCCTTATAACCTTGCCCCGAAGGTGTCATTTCAAGCGAAGTTATAGTTTCGCCAAAGTCGGCAGCCCAACCGTCAAAGTAGTTAATACCTACTTCACGGAGCATTTCAGAACCTAAGTAAGACTGCATAGTGTACATTTCAGTCATTGAGTTAGAAATAGGTGTACCCGTTGCAAACACAACGCCTTTATCAGCGCCGTGCAATTCGTTTATGTACTCGCATTTCAACTTCAAATCGCTTGCTCTTTGGCTTGCAGTCGTTGAAATTCCTGCAACGTTATTCATTTTCGTGAACAAGAACAAGTTCTTATAATTGTGTGCTTCATCAATAAACAAGTAGTCAACGCCCAAGTTTTCAAAGATAAGCACGTCGTCTTTCTTGCTATCGTCCATCAACTTTTTGAGTTGTGCTTCACGGTTTTTCTTGATACGTTCAAGATTTTTAACCGAGCCTTTCGGATGATTGCTTTCCATCCATTGTGCTTCAATGGTTTCTTCTATCCTTGCAATTTCTTCTCTTAATTTTCTTTCTTGTCTTTCGGCAGAAATAGGAATTTTTGCAAAGGAACTTTGGGCAATAATTACGGCATCCCAATCTCCCATAGCAACTCTTGATACGAACTTTTGACGATTATTCTTTTCTAAATCTTCTTTGCCCGCAATCAAAAGTTTTGCATTAGGATAAAGGGTTCTAAACTCGTTTGCCCATTGCTGTACCAAGTGGTTTGGAACGGCTACCATAGGTTTTTTAGCAAGACCGTGTTGTCTTAACTTCATAATAGAAGCACAAATCGTAAAGGTTTTGCCTGCACCTACAACGTGGTGTAAAAGGGTATTACCGTCCGTCAAAATACGGTGAACCGCATTTTTTTGGTGGGGTTTGAGTTCAATAGCGGGATTCATTTCGGGGAATTTGAGATAGCTACCGTCATACGTAGGCAATCTTATCTGATTAAACAACGCATTGTACGTTGCTTCCAATGCTTCACGCCTTTCGGGTTCTGCGAATATCCAATCCTTAAACTCTTCCCGGATTTTGTTTTGCTTTTCTCTTGCGGCAATAGTTTCCGCTTGATTAAGCACTCTTTTCTCTCTACCGTCCTCCTCTACGGTATCGTAAATAGTTGTTGCTCTTAAATTCAGACAATCTTCAAAAATCCTATAAGCATTAGCACGATTCGTACCGTAAACTTCGTGGACTTTCATATAAGAGTGATTTCTTAAAAATCCCGCTTTATCAATTCGCCACGAACTATCGTGTGGGTTGTAATAAAGCGATAACGAATCTTTGTAGTAGAAAGGAATATCCAAGATTTTCATAAGGAACTTTTTGTAGTATTCCTTATCAACCCAAGACGAACCAATTCTTACTGAAATCTCACTTGCCGTTAAAGGTTTAGGTTGAACTTGCTCTAACGCTTTTACGTTTCGTTCAAACCCCTGATTAGGGAATTGATTGCAAAACGACTGAGCTGCTGCAAGTTTTTGTTTTACCTTACCCGACAAGTATTTTTCTGCTGTTTCAAAGCCCGAATACTTATCGTCCAAGTCCGTTTCGGTAGGGTTTCTAAATACTGCATCGCCAAGCTCATAAAGTACGGTATCGTAATCTTTCTTCGTTAGCTCTTCGATATAAGCAATATCCACTCGCCCACGCTCGTTCATACTGATATGTAATGCTTCGTAGCAATCGTCAGTCTGAACTGCCGCAACGTATGGTCTTATAGTTCGTTTAGAGAATATGTCTGCTTTTGTGGCTGTCTTTTTATCTTCTGAAAGGTTCTCACAAGCGAAGAGCAAAGCACTATCGCCATCGTCCCTAAACAACTTCGTGTTGGTCTGACTATTGAGTAAACCGTATTTCTTTACGAAACGGTCATACCTATCGTTTAACGTCCATTGTTCTATTTGAAGTTCGTTATCAGAACAACCACTAATCTGCATATCAAGAACTTTTCGTAATTCCTTACGTAGTCCTATCATTTGCACGATTCTTTCGTATGCGTCTTTAGGATATTTGGGGATTTCTTGTTCCACCATACTATCGCCCATACGCATATAAAGTTTTCCGTTGACTGCCTTGTAACAAAGGGGTTTTACGTCGTAATCTACTTCAATCTCTTCCTTGTCGATATTTGTCGAAGGTTCGGGATTTATGTAGAAATTGTTCGGTAAATGTCCTATTGCATCAGACAAGTCAAGTGAAAGGTTACTGTCTTTTGGCTTAACCGTAACGTCCAAAGCTCCGTATAAACCACGCTCTTCCACAAGCGTTCCCAATATCATTTCCCTGTGCTTGATAAAGTAGTTGTTTATCTCATAGCCTTCTTCTGTTTTCCCGGTTGCAAGCCACTCGGTATTTTCGTTGTCTGCATTTATCTTTTCTTCACGCTTTCGGAAGAATAAAATATCTGCGACTACTTCGGTGTTTGCCGTTTGCTTAAAAGCATTGTTTGGTAATCGAATTGCTCCGATAAGTTCAGCTCTATCTGCAAAGTATTTACGAACGGACGGATTAAGTTTGTCCATCGTTCCTTTACTTGTAATAACAGCCATTAAACCGTTAGGTTTAAGTTTGTCTATCGACTTTGCAATAAAGTAATCGTGAACGTAGAAGTTGTGCCTTGCATACTCGCTATCGTAAACGCTATAAGCACCGAACGGAACGTTACTTACAACCACGTCAAAGGTGTCGTTTGTAAAGGTCGTTTGCTCAAAGCCTTTTATTTGGATATTAGCGTTTGGATAGAGTTTGCTTGCAATCTTACCCGTTAAAGGGTCTAACTCAACACCATAGAGTCTTGCGTTTTCTGCAATATCCTTGTGCATAAAGCCAAAGAAATTACCCGTACCAAGTGCCGGTTCAAGGATTTTATTGTTTCCTCTAACCCCAAAACGGTGCAGAGCTTCATACATACCGTCAATAACGTCTTTTGATGTATAATGAGCATTAAGAACACTACCTTTTGCCGCTTCATATTCGTCAGCAGAGAGCAGTTCTTTAAGCTCGGCATATTCTTTCTGCCAATTCTCGTTATGCTCGTCAAAAGCATTAGCAAGTCCACCCCAACCGACGTATTTTGCAAGAGTTTTTCTTTCTTCAGGTGTTGCATCTCTATCTTCACGGTAGAGCTTTTGCATTGTATTAATGGCTTCGATATTACTCTTGAATCGTGCTTTCGCCCCACCAAGTTCACTTTGGTCAAAACCAACCTCATTTAAGTCCGTGTTCGTTACGGTTTCAGTAGGTTTTTCTTCTTGTGGCTCTTGTTCAATAAGACGCCTACAAAATTCGGGCTTGAACCATACGTTAAATCCGTCCATTTCGGCATAATCAACCTTTTCAACTTGCTTACGACTTTCAAGTTCAGTTTGAATATCGTCAAGGTGTTGTTTTACAAATTGATAGTTATTCCCGTGATTATATCCGTTGTAATGTCCGTCCCAAGTGTATCTTGTGCCGTATTCTACCATCCAATCGGCTATTGCTTTGATACGTTCTTCATCACTACCATAGCGTTGAGCTTCATAGTTAGCAAACTCGATTTTTTCTTCTGCTGTTAGATATTCGTCATCATCAATAAGGTCTGCGATATGAACTGCAACCTCGTTCCATTTAAGGTTCGCTTGAGCGATAATTGTGTCGTAATTATCTTCGGCTCGTTGCACAATACGAATACCTTTTGCATCGTAAGAAGCACCATAATTTCCTCCACCGTAGCCCCCCAACCCGTATTCGTCCTTCAAGAACACGGCAAATTCGCTTATTGTTGGGTTTTTAGCATACTCGTGGCATATACGCATCTTGCCACGTTCAAAGCCACTACCACGCTTTAATTCGTGTTTAATGAGCTTTTCGGTAAGGTTTTCTTCTTTTTCAGAAGAATCACCCATCATATCAAAGAGAGAGAATTGTTGTTGTCCGTTATTCTTTCTTTTGCGTTCCTGAATAGGTTTGCCCTTACTTTTTTCTTGTGGCTGTTTTTCTTCTTCGATTTCTTCTAACTCGTCAAGGTCGATATATTCTTCTTCGTCCTCTTCGTCGTTGATTTCTTCCAAACGATAACGTTTGCTTTGTAGTTCTGCTGCTTTTTCGTTTTCTTCTTGCTCTTCTTCAAGCTCTTCATCAGTCTTAACCTCTCCTGCAAAAAGCTCCTTAAAAGATATAAGGTATTCAAGCTCTTTATCGGGTTCAATTACGACTACGGCATTTTCTTTTCGTATATTGTCTATATACTTATCCCGAACGTGGAAAGGGAAACCCACCATCGGCACTCGTTCCGGCAACCCAACGTTTCTTCCCGTTAAGGTAAGGTCAAGTTGTTCTGAAACAAGTATTGCATTTTCGCCCATAACTTCATAAAAATCGCCAACTCTCTGAACCACAACAGCATCGGGATATTCGTTTTGAACGTCCAAATACTTTTGATAGAAAGGAACAACACTCGTTGCTTCCTTTATCGGTTCTTTGATAGGTTCTTCTTTTATAATGGGTTCGTCCGATATAGTTTTTTCTTCTATATCATCAATTACCATTGTTTCCTCACGTTTATAGGCTTCTTCTACTGCTTCGTTGAGTTCTTCAGTTATTTGATATACTCTTTTACAAACGTCTGCATTTTGCCTTAAATCGTAAGGTAAGCCGTGCAATTTTATACCATTGTTTTTTGGAAAGCCTGTTTTACAATAAAGTGAATATGTTACCCCCTCGTAAAGAAACTTGTTTAACTCTTCATCATCGATAAAGTAATCATTGTCCTTTAAGTAATTAGCTACCCCTATTTGAATTTTACGGTAATCTGTCAGCGTGTCATTTGCTACTTCCGTGCCGTTTAGTTTATCTAACCCAATAAGCAAACGTTTCATTGGATATATAAGGCGTTTATACCTTTCTTCTCCGTGAGTATCATTTGCATCGAATACAAAAACCTTGTTGTTTTCACGGTCAACGTAAGGAATTCCTTTTCGTCCTTTCGTTACTCTTCTACCCATTGCGTTCCACTCTTCAAA
Organism: Christensenellaceae bacterium; assembly: GCA_045603725.1. Classification (GTDB taxonomy): domain Bacteria; phylum Bacillota; class Clostridia; order Christensenellales; family Borkfalkiaceae; genus HGM11412. The sequence goes on along the minus strand of JAZUMP010000064.1, from coordinate 12,481 downwards.
ATGGAAACATATAGAAGCATTAGGACGATTAGCGACTATCTGACAAGCGTCGTGCAATTCAAAATGTGGATTTTGTGCCGTAAAACGATAAAAATTCTTTATGCCTTCGTTATCTGAAAGCATTTCTTGAATTAACGCATTACGGCTTGATAATCTCATCGTTTCACTCATTTAATCGCTCCTTGTTATTATTTTTTCCAAATACCTGCATATACACTTTTCGACGTTGTCTATTACTGTAAAAGCGTATAACTCTAAAAGCGTTCTTTGCTCCCATTAGGTATATAAGGTGTTTTAGTTGCTCTCTGTTGAACGGCTCGTTATCTTTAAGTTTTCCCTTAAACTCATCTACCGATATTCGCATTGTTCGTGCCACATATGGTTGAGTTAGCCTATTTCGATAAATCCATTGTTTCAACTTTTTCTTTTTAAGAGAGTATCCTAAATTTCCATCAATAAAGTTTGTTCCCGATAATAACGAATTTTTTTCTAAATTCATTTATTGTTACTCCTTCAAAATCTATAATTTTCAAGGTTTCTTTAATTCCAAATTCGTTATAAAAAGATTTGACCATAGAGTAACCGATTCTATTTCCTTTTTTCACAAGTGAATATGAAGATTTTCCTCCGCCCATCTTCTTCCACAACAATTTTCCATTGCCGTAATTTTTTCGTTTTGCTAATTCCTCGAATTTTGATATTATAAGCTTCATTTTATTTCTCCTTGAAAAATAATTTTTTTCTATCCCTTCACTAATATTGGAAACTTGTAATTATTTTTTCGGGGTTTTTTTTAGCTTTTCAAAAAATTTTTTTAATTTTTTTATAGAAGAATCTAAGCTTTCTGCAATGGTAGAAATATGTACTTTTCTAATTTCAGCGATTTCTTTTAATGTTTTTTCTTCCCAAAATCTTAAATAAACAATTTCTTTCTGCTTTTTTGTTAGCGATGCTTCTATTGCCTTTGCAATTAACTTTTTAATCTTAATGTGTTGTTCACGAGCAATTATCTTATCCTCAACCGACTTTTCAGGAGATTTTATATCGTAACCTTTTTCACTCATTAAGTTTTCTAACGATATTGTTCTTATTTGATAGGTCTTGTCTTGCTTATACATTCGTTCAAAATCTCGATTTGCGTCCTTAATTGCTTGTTCCTGAGCTTCGTTTTCAACTTCAATAAGTTTGAAGTTAGTTCTTGTGATTTGATAAATTACTTTCTTTTTCATTATTTTTACCTCCGATTTTTGATTTTTTATTTCACAATCGAACTAAAATGAAAAAGAAAAAGCCCGACTGTGTTTGAACTAAACACAATTAGGCTAAAAGTTTTAGGGCAAAAATAAAAACCCGACAAAAATACTAACCATCTTGGTTTAGTAATTTTTGCCAGGTTCTCTCCTCGTAAGGCAGTCGAACATCTCTACGACATACTTCTAATATAATAAGGTCTTAACGCTTTACGTGTACGACATCTCTTCTATTATATTATGGAATTGACTATCAATTCAAAATATTAAGTTGTAGTTTTTTAGATTGCTTGTTTGGTTGCTGAATCTTTTTGCATTGCCAGTTTAGAAATTGTTGTAATAACACTTCCTTTAATAGTTATTTCCAATCTTTCTTTGCAATTAGGACAAGTCAATTCAACATCTGCACCTTCCTCAGCCTTGAATAACTTATATCCACATTCGGGACAAGTAATAAATTTTTTCATTTAATTACACCTCCTCTCTCTCATTTTCACAAAAAAAATTAGATTTGAAAACTATGTATGTATGGTTGAGAACTCCAATACCATAGCAGTCATCTTTTGTGAATATATTATTTTAAATCCTTAATAACCTTTACAGCTACGCCTTGAATTTGACATTGCTTTGTAATAATATCTGGATATTTTGGATTTTCTGCTTTTAATACGACTCGTTTTTTGCTTTTCTCAGGAAAAAACCTTTTTAATGTGTTTTCATTACTATCGGTTAGGGCTACAACGATATCTCCTTTATTCGCTTCTTTACATTGTCTAATTAAAACCAAATCTCCATTATCAATTCCAGCGTTTATCATAGAATCACCATTAGCACGTAAGAGAAAAAAGTCTCCTTTACCAAATATTTGTTCCGGAAGTCTAAAATATGCTTCAATGTTCTCTTCCTCTAATAATGGTTCTCCACACGAAATAGAACCTAATAGCGGAACACTTAAACTATTGCTTCCAGTTTTAGTTGTAATAATCGTTTCAACGTTCCCATCTTCATATATTAGCATCTCTCTACATGCCATTTCTCTTAAATATCGTGAAACGGTTGATGGGTTTATGGACAATTCTTTTGCAACTATCCTCGTACTTGGTTTTACGCCCTCTTTTCTATAATAACTATTAAAGCAGTTTGCTATTTTCTGCATTAAGGAATTATCTTTAGTTCTCATTCTTGCAACCTCTTCTATCTGCAACACTTTGTTGCTGATACACTTATTATAATAAATTCGATTTTAAATGTCAAGTATTTTAAAAAGTTTTTTAAAAAAAATAAAATGCACTCAAATAAATTTTTGATGTGCATTTTTTGTTTTTGATTTATTTAATACTATTAAGAAACATTTGTGCCAGTTCATTTCCTTGATTGGCAGATTTTTCTATCCAATATTTTGCTTGTTTCATATTCTTTTTTACATACTTTCCTTTTAGAAACTTACAACCAAGTTCATATTGAGAATTTTTATAATTTCTTACCAAAGCTTTATCTATTAATTCAACCAGTTCAGCATACGTATAATCTGAAGAGCCACCAACTATTTCATTTTCTTCTCTAACTTTTATTTCCTTAAACCTTTTGTAATACTTTGTTAAAAATTCTACTTTATAGTTTGCTTCCCAACAATTTTGAGCTTCGGCAAGTTTATATAATTCTAGTGCTTTTTTTATAGACCTTTTTACACCCTCGCCTTTCTCATAACACTCAGCTAATCTATATTGTGCTTTATAATATCCTTGATTTGCTGATTTCCTTAACCAATAAACTTTATCTTTATATGATTGATAAAAAATATCATCTGAACCATAAAACATTCCAAGTTCGTATTGATTTTCTGCATTATTTTCAAAAACGCCCTTTATCATTGCCACTTCATTAAGCATTTTTTCACAACTAATATTTCCATTATCTTTTTTAAGTGGTTTATTAGATACAGCAAAATCGAAATAGTAAATGCAACTATGTTTTTTTACACCTATCTGAACTTCATTTAGTTTATAAAAGTATTTTAATGCTTTATTTAAGGATTTGCTCACACCGAGCCCCACTAAATAATGACGTGCTATTTCTTCTAAGGCTGTAACTTGATAATCTTCATCTTCAGACACTTCAAGTAACTTTTCAAACCACTGAACAGCTAATTCGTGCGACTGTTCGACATTTCTACCTTCTTTATACCAAAAGGCTATTTCATATATGGCTTCATCAACGTTCTTTTCAGCTGCAAGAAAATAATAATCTTTAATGATTTTCTCACTATCTTCGCATTCCTTTTTATATTTATATAAATCTGCAATTTTTAGATAAGAAGAAAGAACACCATTTTCTACTGCTAACTTGTAATGCTCCAGTGCCTTTTTCTCATTCATCTCTATGCCATACCCTCTTTCATAGCAATGACCTATCTCTTCTAGCGCCTCGTTGATTCCTTTATTTTTTAATTCGTTAAGTATATTAAATGCTTTTTTCTTGTTTTCCACATCTAAATCTTCATATAAATAGAAATTAACCAAATGAAAAATGCCCAAAACAAAGCCCTTTTTGTAAGTAAGCTCAAACCATTTTTGTGCGTCTGCTTTTGAACATTCTAAGTTTCCAAAGCCCCATCTATAAGCAAGACCTAAAAACGTTTGTGAACTGCCCGAACCTTTCTCACCAATCCTTAAAGCCCATTTAATAACTTCCTCATAAGAATGTTGAACGTATATTCCTTCATAGTAATAAATGCACATTAATTCTTGCGCATATACATCACCATTATTAGCCTTATCTTCAATCTTACTGAAGATTTCAGCAAATATTAGTTCTGCTCTTTTTTTATAGGAAGAGTATTTTTTGTTGAATTTCCAAATCCAAGCCAAATTAAAGGAACAAAACACGTTGCCTTTCTTATGCTCTTTTTTATAATATGATAGAGCATCATTAAGGTTATTTGTTTCGCAAAACTTAAATTCAATTTTATAATCTTCTTGATAACACAAGTTAAGATGCTTTGGTAAAAAAACAGACATATAACAACCTCTTATCTTATTAATATTTGTAATTCATTCTAATCTGGTGAACTGGGTGTATTTGATGAAATGGGTGGCAAGGCTCAATTTGGTGGACATAACATTACTAATGAAAAACTAGTTTAATTACCTTTATCATAAGAAGCCACTAGCAATAATGTTTATTTTTTTAGGTTAAACTTAAAATTCAACTTGATAATAAACCGTCATATCAATGTGAGAAGCGTCTGAATCATCGCTTATATGTTTATATAAGTGTTTTAAGCGTTTCAACCCATTTACCTGTTTTCCATTAATAAAACTAAGAAGCTCTTCTCCATTTTTTGAAATACAAACTTCTAAGTTCTTATCACAAGTAAGGTCAGCATTAAAAACAAGCGAGTCAATTTCTATTTTAGTAATAACGATTCCATCTCGTTTTAATTTCTCAAGCAACTGCGACATAAAGAAGAAGCATTCATTTGAAAGTTTAGGCGTTACTATTTGATATTCATATTTGTCTTTAGGTGAAAAAAGACCTTTATTCGCTTTTTTTATTTTTGTTATTTTTTCACCAATATCAAAACGAACACCAAGGCGAAAACCACGACTTTCCTTAAAATAACAGAACCTTGACTCATCTCCATATTCTTTGAGTTTATCTTCTATTTCATTAAGCTTTTGAGGAATATAACCTGGGTGTGATTCATTCCAATCTCTAACAAAACGAAGATGGCAACGATCATTAATAAACTTCTTCTCCCCTTGTTCTTCAAATTCGCCTTTTTTTGCTTTGTTTAAACAATTCTCTTTTATTTGTTTATAATAAAAATCAACATATTTAGTTAAAACTTCTTTTATCAAAGGTTCTCTTTCTTTTTTTAGTTCTTCTATTCTGTTTTTAGAATTAGATGCATTTTTCAACTCGTCAATAAACATGTTTATTCTCCTTAGTTTTTAATATTTTACTCGTTTGGGTTATTAAATTCTATTTTGGTGGACTGGGTGTATTTGGTGAAATAGGTGGTAATGCTCAATTTGGTGGACATAACGCCCTTTTTCATATAAAAAATATGCTTTCCCCTCAAATCTTCTAATTTGGCTGCTTACTCAAACAACTCACTCATATTTTTTTTCTTCACATATATTAATATAACCTAAATCTTTATCTCCGTCAATTTCTCTTATCCAACAATTGCCTGGTTTTTTTTGCTCGTGATACCACTCAGGCGAATAATTAAACCATCTTAATAAAAAAGCTCTAATGGTTGTCCCATGTGTAAATATAAAAAAATTATCAATGCCATTTTCTTTATTTTCTTTGACAATCTTATCAAAAAATTGATTAATTCTAATGGCAACATCGTAAGGACTTTCACCTAATGGCAAGCGTGCAAAAAAACTTCCCTTGTTTGATGTTTGTCTAACATACTCATTATATTCTTGTGGAAAATTCTCAGCCCATTTTTCTTTAGGTAAAGCATCAAACATACCATATTGCTGTTCAACTAATGTAATATCCTCAACAATATTTTTAATTTTTAAATATTTATTAAATATACGGCTTGTTTCTCTTGCTCTTACACATGGACTGCAGTAAACAATTGAGCTATTCAAATCAATTTTATATTTTTTACAATATTCATATATCCACTGTGCGTTTTTTTCTGCCTGTTTTAATCCATTATCTGTTAAAGGGACAATAAGGTCTGGAAGCCTTTTTACATAATTCTCATCTATATTTGCAATAGATTCTGCATGTCTAATTAAAAATATTTTCATAAATTTTCTCCTATGTTAAACAGTGATTAGTTTATTTAGTCTATTTGGGTGGACTGGGTGTATTTGGTGCAATAGGTGGTAATGCTCAATTTGGTGGACATAACGTTATTGGTGAAAAGTTTGCCACAATTAAAGGCGCTTGCTAAAATTGACTATAAATGCTATAATATTTTTGCTACTAAATTGAGGTGAAACGTCATGCAAATTAAATTTTATAATGAAATTGACGACAAACTTTTATCATTTGCTGTCATTATATCAAAATCAAATAATAAATGGGTTCTTTGCAAACACAAATATAGAAACACTTATGAAGCGCCGGGTGGTCATAGAGAACCTAATGAAACAATACTTAATACTGCAAAAAGAGAACTCTACGAAGAAACTGGTGCATTGAACTTTACAATAAAACAAATCTCCCCGTATTCTACTTTTGATGGTGTCAATAAAACTTTTGGCATGCTTTATTACGCAGATATAACTTCATTTGAGAATAATTTACATAGCGAAATTGAAAAAATATTACTCACCGAAAGTCTTGAACAAAACTGGACATATCCAGAAATTCAACCAAAACTGATAGAAAAGGTATTACAACATATATAACTTATACCAAACGAAAGCTTAGTCTTTCGTTTTTTTATTTTTAATCACCGTATGAGACGTTCCATTTAATTCTTTTCCTTTTAATTCTTTCATCCACCATTTAGCAATTTGATTATGGCCTTCCTTATTTGGATGACAATTATCATTTGCCAAGTAATATTCATTAAATTTTGCCAAATCGATTAGTTTAGCACCGTTTTCATTAACAGCTTTTTTTATTGCATTATTATGTGAAACAAATATTGATGAAACCTTTTCATCTATTTGTCCTTGCCTTGTTGAACCAGCAGTTAATGTGGCACAAAAAACTTGTGCGTTAGAATATCTTTCATTGATACGTTTTAAAATTTTGCAGTAGTTGTAATACAAATCATATGCCGGTATGCCACCAAGACAATCATTTGTCCCAGCATAAATTAAAATAATATCTGGTTTGTTATCTTCGTTATGTAAATTTTGACAACGTTCTTTTGCCGATATGGAATATTCATTAAACTCATAGACGGTTGAGCCAGAAAAGGAATTGTTTACACACAATTCTCCATTTAATAAATTTATTACTTGCATCCACCAAGTGTCTTTCACTTCTAAGCCAAGTTCTAGTGCTCTTTCTTTATTATAATAAACACCATAGCCAATTGGATTATATCCTTCAAACGTGCTTATTGAATCTCCTAATATACTAACTTTCATAACCTATATTCATTTTTAAGAATAGAATAAACTGCTAAATCGCAAATTGTGTTTGTACTATTGCATCCAGCACTTCTTAACGTTCCTTCATATCTTAAACCGCACTTTAACATTACACGACCTGAATTAGGATTGTCGGTATCATGTTTTGCACAGATGCGTTTAGCACCCACTTCGTCAAACAAAAACTCTATAACACGCTTAAAAGCCTCCGAAGTATACCCTTGATGCCACCATTTTTCACCAATACAGTATCCAATTTCAACTTCATTAACAGTCTCGTTTATACGTACAACCGAAATAGAACCAATAGGCTCACTAATTTCTTTGACTTCAATTGCCCATTGGTAATAATTATCTTCTTTATACCCTTTAAGCCAGTCGTTGATTATTAGTTTAGTAATTTCTACGTTCTCGTGTGGCTCCCAAGTTAAATACTTTGTTACGTTAGGATTAGACGCCCAGTTGTCAAACATCTTTTGAGCATCTTCTATTTTAAATTCTCTTAATATCAATCTTTCAGTTTTTAAAACTTTTGTTCCTTTATGTGTCATTATTTTCTCCTACCCATGTACATCAAGTGACTGCTATATGGAAGATATTTATATTTCTCACAAACTTTCAATGATAAATCCAGATAAAGGTCTCTAACTTCTTTTGAACTAGCCTCTATCTGTCTTACGCAACTAGCAGTAACACCTTCTTGACCAAATAATGTAATTTTGCTAAAACCAAGTTTATCAAAAAATGGATCAATGGAATCTATGTCAACAAGTGTAATACGCGTAAAAGCATCCCCTGTCCAAGTCTTACCCTCTACCATACAATCGAACAAGCCAGAAGGTTTATCTATTAACAGTTCTTCGATATCTTCATCTAAGCAATAGTTTAATATGCTATTTAACGCCATAAAAGTTGCACATAAAAACCCACCGTGTTTAAGGTGCTTCTTTGCTTCTAAAACACACTTTTCTCTATCTTCGAGTGAAGACAAATGATAAAGCGGCCCCATCAAAAGAACGGTATCGAACTCACCAAGATTCAATTGAGATAAATCTCTAGCATCAGCTTGATAAGCCTTTATATTAACACCAAGTTCTTTTGCCTTACCTTTAGCAAATTCTACATTAGCATGACTTAAATCAACTAAAGTAACGTCATAACCAAGCGAGGCTAAATATATACTATACCTACCAGCCCCACCGCCTATATCTAAAACCTTACAAGGCTTAAGATATTTATTGAACATTGCTTTAGTTATTTCAAACTCATACCTAAACCCATCAAGTCTATCCCACTCTTTTTGTGGATTTTCATCATAATTCTGTTTTACAATTTCTACTTCATTCATCTTTTATTTATGTTTTAAATTTATCTCCTATTCTAAAGACACGCGAATTATTCGCCCGTATTTTTCCACCCCAAGTTCACAAGACTCTTCATAAGTAGACACAATAGCATGTTTTTCAAAAAAGTCCACTATAACACATGCTTTAGGGTAACCTATATTAAATTTTCGTTGCAACCAACTGATCGATAGGCACTTAAGTTCAGTTTCTAATGCTTCCTGTAAAATCTTCAACTGAAATTCATCTAAAACACTTACATCGAAATCTTTACTAAGATTTTCTAATCGCCAACTCTCAACATTCTCTTTTTTCATTTTAATATCTTGTCGTCTTTTTTCTACAAGCTCATTTTTTCTTTGTTCAGACTGTTGTTTTTTTTCTTCCATTTCCTTTTCAGCAACAGCTATATCCCCTTCAGTTGTAGAAAAATCTTTCTCACTATAATTGCTTTTAATTTTTTGAATGTGTACATCTAATTCTTCCAAAATAGCAGAGCCTGAAAAATTAAATTCTTTTTTACTTAAAAATTTCTTAAACTTAACCAATTCATTAAGCAGCCAATCAAAATTTGAATCAAAAGCAAAAGCTAAGTCCGTACATATTTTTATTTCTTTCATTAAATCACTAAATTTGTGAACAACTTGTAAAAAATCTAATTTCTTAATTCTATCCTCAAACTTCCAAATAGCATCTTGAGTCCCGTCTAATATCCAGTAAAATAATTCATCCGTTACTTGTTCTGATATTTCTTTTTTAGTTAATATTTTCATCCCTTTCTCCTTTTGTTTAATCTTCCAACACCACGACATTTACCTTGCCCGATACAGCCGTGCACGCATCAATTGCCAAAACACCTTTTGCCTTGTATGGTGAAAAATTTGCATCCTTGCCAAATTCGGTGCCTTTCCCATCTATTTTAGCATGCCCATAGGAACAATGCCAATGTCCACAAACAATCGTTTTGTTTGGTTCTATGACACCTTGACAAGCTGCTTCCATACCGTTATACCAACGTGCATTGTTCCATTCATCCTTACCACAGTTACGCCAATCCTCATTGTAAAAAAACTTCTCTATGTGTCTTCCTTCCCCTAACGTGTAGCATGGTATCCAACCATGAACAAATATATATTTCTCCGTTTCAAAATAGTCTACCATTGCTGGCAATATTTTTTGCATAAATGGTATTTCTTTCATTTTATGATAAATATCACTGGGATTATTATATAAATCAGTTGATTTACTATCTGTCAATTGTAGAATAGTATTTACTGTACCGTTCGAATTATGATGCCACTCTAAATAACTTTTCCTATGCCAGAAATTTAGGGCATCTATAACCAAGTCTTCATGATTACCTCGAATTAGAATGATTTTTTTCTTTTCAAGTAACTGCATAATAAAGGATTGAATTTCTTTGGATTGTGTTCCCCTATCAAACAAATCACCACATATTATAATCATATGTTTAGGATCATTTATATTAAATTGTTTTTCTTTAAGAGCATTAATCCATTCATTATAAAAACTATGAATATCTGCCGAAACAAAATACTTCATTATACACCACCTACTTATCAACGTAAAATTCTTCCAGAGTGTCAACACATAAACAACCCATAACCTTATTGAGCCATGTTCCCACATCCAGGTGAATTTTTAAGTAGTCTTTTATGCTATTACCTACACTTCCTTGTTTTTTATATCTCAAAATTTTGGGTTTACCACAAAGATAGCTAGTTGGCGTATGACCAAATAATATGCATTTTTCAGTTATTGGCATAACATTTGGTTCCTTAAAATACCTATCATATACCAAATATTCAGGTTTAATATCATTTAGAATCTTTACTCTATTATTTTTATCAATAGGCAAACCTGAATGAACTAAAATAAAATTATCTGTCTCAATATAATATGGCAAAGATTCAATATAATCTATCGTTTCCCAGTCTAAAAGATTTCCGTCAAAAGGAAAGTATTCTTGTAGTTTTTTTAAAACGTTATCATAATTTTCATTAGTTTGTCTCATCAATCCCCAATAATATTTTAAAAAATCGTATTCGTGATTGCCGATAATCGTATGAATATTAGGAGCATTCATAACGTGTTGAATAAGTCTAACCGAGTCATTACCTTTATCTACAACATCTCCACAAATATACATAACGTCTTCATTGGAAAAATTTATTTTATTTAGCAATTTTATAAACAAATTATATTCTGCATGAATATCACTACAAACGTAAATCATTATTTGTTACTCTAAAATAGTTTTAATTTTCTTCTCTTAACTTTTTTAAACATAAAATGAATTCTTCTATAGTTTTATTTTAAATTCAACTACACTAATGTCCAACCAAAACTAATTAAAAAATATTGAAAACCCAACTCCCTAACATTTTTATCTGTTAATATTTAAAAAACTAATCCTTTACACTTTTCGTATATATTGGAATTTCTTGGTCGTCATACACGCCAATATCGTTTCTAATATAAACCGTTTGCATAATTTTTTCAAAACAAATTTTATAATTTCCATAAACCTCAATATTTATAGAATCAAAAACAAACAAATCTGTTACAATTTTTTCTGCTTCTTCCAAAGTTAGCATGCGGTAACATCCCATAATATCATCTTTTTCTGCTCTAATTATGGAATAAGATACACTTGGGTGAGCTGTGGTTAATCTAACACAGTACCCGTCTGCTCTGGTCTCTACAATGCAAGCCGTACATTCTATAATACATTTAAAGTTTTTACCATTTTCTATTGTTTTTCCTAAAACTTTCATGTTTCTCCTAATAATTAATTTTCGCTATTTAATCTTGCGTTGTCTCTTTAAACAAGTTTTTTCATTATACTTGAAATTTCTATTGTCAACACGATACGAGCCTAAACAATAAAAAACAAACTTGAGTCATCTGCAAGCAATAATTTATCCGTTTTTACTATTTTCTCTTATTTGGGATATAGACTCTCTCACCCAATCTTCCGTGTAATTCGGAATATCAATTATTTCTTTTCGTTCTGAGCCCACACACCAACTATCTTCTGCAATATTCATGTATGCTTGATTTCTATTAAGCTCCACTGGAGCGTCGTTTACAAATGGTAACCATACTCTTCCACCATAATAGTAGTTGAAAGGAAAATAACCACTTCCCTCCAGAACAATAATAGGATAAACTCCTGCACGCCATAATCTTTGTGAAATGTAATGGTGAATCTCTTGACTGCGCGGACTCGAATTGTCTATTACATGCTTAGGAACATGAAAAATTAATAGTTCTTGTGGTATTTCAGTAAGCAATTTGCCGTTCTCACCACGAACTGCTCTTGCATAACAATCATGATGTTGAAAAATTTCATCAAGTCGTTTTTCTGTACTATTCTTTAAACCTTCAAATTCCGTCTCAAGTTCCTTATAATCACTTAACGATTTAACCAATTTGATGTTTGGAAGTTCTCTTAAAAAAGGAATACTAACGCAATTCGAAACAGAATAATAATAAGATATTTTCAATTCCTCACTAGTATATTTCTTACAGGCATTTAACAGTAATCCTGTAAGAAAATTCTCTATTTCATCCAAGCAACCACAAATAATATACCCATTTGTATTCAGCATTCTTCCACGACAAGATAATGATAAATCATTACACTTTCCATCTGTAATACCAATAGGAAGAAGTAAACAGTCATTATATTTTTTTGAATCGTTAATTATATGCTGAACATCATAAATATTTTTCATTATTTATCTCCACCTCACAACTTAATAAGTCGGATCGTAGCCATGTC
>JAZUMP010000063.1:0-24992 GCA_045603725.1 Christensenellaceae bacterium | reverse complement strand
AATTTGCTAACCCTAAATTGCTTCGCACCTTAAAGGTGTAGATTTGTGTGGATTTTGGTAAAAGTGACTGAAGTTGTATTTACATACTACAATGGAACTTTTACCATAAGGCGCCTAATATACGCCTTTTAGGCAAGGCTTGGAGTATCCTTTCTTGCCTTAGGCTCGCAAGGATTTTGGTTGAGATAGAACTTTTTGTTCATCGAAGACAAAATCCGAAGCAGTAAACGAAGAAATACGAAGTTTATAGGGATTTAAATTTTCATTGTTAAAGATATACGGTTAGTCTTTAAATCAATAGATTTAATCTTAACTTTTACTTGCTCGCCGGTTTTTACAATTTGAGACGGATGTGATACGAATTTATCGGAAAGTTCAGAGATATGAACGAGTCCGTCTTGATGAACGCCAAGGTCAACGAAACAGCCAAAATCGGTTACGTTTCTTACAACGCCGTTTAAAACCATACCTTCTTTAAGGTCGGTAATTTCTAAAACGTCAGAACGAAGAACTGGCTGTGGCAGTGAATCTCTAACGTCTCTACCCGGTTTTAAAAGTTCAACGACAATATCGTTTAAAGTATCTTCCCCAAGACCACATTTTTCAGCAACTACTTTAACGCCTTGTTCTTTGATTTTTTTAGGAAGTTCGTTAAGTTTACCATCTCTAATATCGTTAGTTGTGTAGCCGAAAGTTTCTATTAACTTTTCGCATCCATTATAAGATTCTGGGTGAACGGCCGTATTATCTAAGATATTGTTTCCGTCGGTTATACGCAAGAAGCCCGCACATTGAGTATACGCTTTATCTCCGAGTTTAGAAACCTTTAAAAGTTCTTTTCTATTTTTGAATTTGCCGTACTTTTCACGATAATCTACTATATTTTTAGCAATAGCACTATTGAGCCCTGCAACGTATGATAAAAGTGGTGCGCTTGCAGTATTAAGGTCAACGCCTACGCTATTAACACAGTCCGTTACCGTACCGCCAAGCACTTGATTTAATCTATTTTCAGGCATATCGTGTTGATATTGCCCAACACCTATTGATTTTGGGTCGATTTTAATAAGTTCGGCAAGTGGGTCTTGAAGCCTTCTTGCGATAGAAACGGCAGAGCGCTCTGAAACGTCAAAATCAGGGAATTCTTTTGCTCCGAGTTCGGAAGCCGAATAAACTGAAGCCCCCGCTTCACTAACTACGATATACGAAACTTTAAGTTTAAATTCTTTAATAAGTTCTGCAATAAAAATTTCAGATTTTTTAGAAGCAGTGCCGTTACCTATTGAAATAACGTCAACTTTCCACTTATCTATTAGCCCTTTAACTATAACTTTTGCTTCGTTAATTTTTTTATCGTTATCAAGGGTTGGATAGCAAACTGCTTTATCTAAAACTTTACCCGTATCGTCAACTACGGCAAGTTTACAGCCCGTTCTAATACCTGGGTCGAAACCTAAAACGATTTTACCTTTAAGCGGTGGTTGCATAAGTAGTGGGCGAAGATTAACTTCAAACATTTTAATAGCCTTTTCTTGCGCTTCTTCGGTAATAAGGTTTCTAACTTCCCTTTCGATAGACGGATTAATAAGTCTACTGTACGCGTCTTGACAAGCATCGACAATTATTTTTTTATACGGGCTTTCACCTTTAACGAAAGACTTTTCACATATAGCAAAGGCTAAGTTTTTATCTATGTCAAGTTTAATTTTTAAAGCATCGTCTTTTTCGCCACGATTAAGAGCAAGTACTCGGTGTGCTTTAATTTGAGTTATAGGCTCGCTGTATTCTTTATAAATTTGATAGATGCCTGCTTTTTCACTATCTTCTTCAACTTTTTTAGTAAAGGACGAATAAAAAACACCGAGTTTAAAGAACATTTTACGAAGTTTTTTTCTAAGTTCAGCATCGTCGGATACGATTTCAGCAATAATATCTTGCGCGCCTGAAATTGCTTCTTTTACGTCTTTAACTTCTTCGTTAATATAATTTTTAGCAAGCGTTTCAGGTGCTTCGCCGTTTGGGTTTTGCTCTAAAAACGCCTCGGCAAGCGGGCTTAAACCTTTTGCTATTGCTATTGTTGCCCTAGTCTTTTTCTTCTGCTTAAACGGACGATAAATATCTTCAACTTCAGTTAAAATTACTGCGTTATTTAGCGCTAAAACTATTTCATCAGTTAATTTACCTTGCTCTTCTATTGCTTTTTTAACGTCTTCTTTACGCTTTTCTAAATTCCTTAAATACTCTAAACGGTCGGCAAAATCCCTTAAAACTTGGTCGTCAATATGCCCCGTTAATTCTTTACGATATCTTGCAATAAAAGGAATAGTATTGCCTTCGTCTAAAAGTTCTATTACGTTTTTGACGTGTTCTTCTTGTAAATTAAATTCATTAACTAATTTTTCACTTATGTTCATAATTTTTATTGTGGTTTTAATATAATAAAACCGTCCTTTTCTAAAATAAATTTATTTTTAATCTCTTTAGAATAGAGATTTTTTAAACTTTTATCACTTTTGAAAATATACGAATATTCGCCTAAATTTACGGCAATTATAACTTCTTCACTGCCTTTTTTACGCTTAAAAATTAAGGCGCCGTTTTTATCGTTCAATATTTCAACTTCGCCGTCTAAAAACACCTTTTCGCTTCTTCTTATTTCTCCTAACTTTTTATAAAATGAAGTCAACTCGCTACTTTTAGACCAATCTACGCATCTTCTATTAAAAGGGTCTTTAAAGCCTTGCATACCCCTTTCGTCTCCATAATAAATAGTTGGTAAACCGTAAAGAGTATAAAGAAGTACTACTGCTTTTTTTAGCCTTTCTTTCGCTATTTTTATTAGATTTTCTTCAATTTTGCACTTTACTGCTTCGTATCTACTAATATCAGTATTCACGCCCGTTAAAACCGTTAAAATTCTAGCCGTATCGTGAGTACCTAAAATATTCATTAATATATCTAGTGCCTTTTTAGGATAATTATTTATTTGAGTTTTTATAACTTGACTTAATTTTTTTGCGTCTTTAGTTAAAATATAATCTATAATAGCGTCTTTTAACGGATAGTTCATAACGCTATCAAGTTCTTTACCTAAAAAGTATTCTTTTTGTTCGTTATAGGCTATTTTATTAGTAGCGTCCTCCCAAACTTCGCCAAGGATAATCCCCTCTCTATTTACGGATTTTATTGCCTTTCTAATATTTTTAACGAAAGATGAAGAAAGTTCGTCAACAACGTCTAACCTAAAACCGTCAACCCCTAAATTCATAAAGTATTCAATAACGCCGTTTTTACCTGCAACGTATTTTTGAAAACTTTTAGAATTTTTATTAATTGCTGGCAAAATATCAATACCCCACCAACACTCGTACTTATCGGGGTAGTTTTTAAAGTTATACCAATCGTAATACTTTGAAGATTTAGACTCGTACGCTCCAACGCTTTCAAAATTAGAATATTTATTAAAGTAAACGCTATCGTCGCCCGTATGGTTGTAAACGCCGTCAAGCATAATTTTAATGCCTTTTTCGTGCGCACTGTTTATTAACTTTTTAAAGTCTTTTACAGAGCCAAGCAAACCGTCAATTTCAAAATAATTCGCCGTATCGTAACGGTGGTTAGAATAGGCTAAACCGATTGGGTTTAAATAAATAAGAGTAACGCCTAAACTTTTTAAATAATCAAGTTTTTTTATAATTCCTAAAAAGTTACCACCGTAAAAGTCGTTATTTAGTATTTTACCCTTTTCGTTTGGCAAATAATTAGGCTCGTCACCCCACCTTTTTTTTATTTTACCTTTAGAAAGTTTAAAATCCTTACCACTTCTATAAAACCTATCAGGGAAAATTTGATAAATAATGCCACCGTTTAAATTTGGCACTTTATAACTACTATCGTAAACTAAAAGTTGAAAAGACTCGCCACCTTTATTTTCGGCAAGTATTTCACTATTTTGATAATACGAAGTATTATCACTTTCAAAATAATAGTAATAAAGCCCAATTTTTAAACTTTTAAGCGATAGGAAAAAGCCACCGTCAAACGCTTGCATAGATATAGAGTTTTCTACGCCGTTAGTTTGGTTTTTTAAAACAAGTTTACAGTACGAATTATCAGTAAAAACTTTTAATATTAAATTTTGTTTATTAGATACCGCACCGATAATACTTTTACAATTTTTATCTAGCGGATTATAGTAAAAAAACATATTATTTAATAACTTTTAAATTCCAAATATTATCGGCGTACTCTTTAATTGCTCTATCAGCAGCAAAACGACCTGCGTTTGCAATATTGATAAGCGATTTTTTAGCCCACTCGTTCTTTTTAGAGTAAAGCGCTTCCATTTCCACGCGTTTTTGATGGTAATCGTTAAAATCTGCCATACACATATACGGGTCGGAAATTTTATTTGCAGTTAATAAGTAATCTGCAATCATAGAAAAACTTTCGCCGTTAAAACCTATTTTAAGCGCTTCAATTACCTTTTGAAGTTTTTTATTGTTATTATAAAATTCAGTAGCGTTATAGCCTTGACGCCAAAGTTCTGCAACTTCGTTAGCGTTTAAGCCGAAAATAAATATATTATCTTTACCAACGGCTTCACTCATTTCAACGTTAGCACCGTCAAGCGTGCCGATAGTTAAAGCGCCGTTAATCATAAACTTCATATTGCCCGTACCACTTGCTTCTTTTCCAGCAGTAGAAATTTGCTCTGAAACTTCACAAGCAGGCATTAATTTTTCGGCAGTAGTTACGTTATAATCTTCAATATAAACGACTTTTAACTTTTCTCTAATTTTAGGATTAGGATTTTTATTTATATCTTGAGATAAATAGCAAATAAGTTTAATGATTTGTTTAGCAAAATAGTAACCAGGCGCTGCTTTTGCGGCAAAAATGAAGGTCTTTGGCACCATTTCCATATCAGGATTTTCTTTTAAATCGTTATAAATAGAAATAATATTAAGTGCGTTTAAAAGTTGGCGCTTATATTCGTGAAGCCTTTTTGCTTGCACGTCAAAGAGCGTTTCCGGATTAATTATAATATTTTGCTTTTTATATAAATAATCACAAAGTTGTTTTTTCTTTATATCTTTGATTTCAAGAAGTCTTTTTAAAACTTCTTTATCTTTCGTAAACTTCATTAAATTATAAAGTTCTTGACCGTTATGAATAAAACCGTCGCCAATAAGTTCGGTAATTAACGCGCTAAGTTCTTTATTAGATTGACAAAGCCACCTTCTATGCGCAATGCCGTTAGTTACGTTAATAAACCTATCAGGATAAATATCGTCAAATTCTTTAAAAATATCCTTTTTGATAATATCACTATGAAGTGCTGATACGCCGTTTATTTTGTGAGAAGCCACAACCGATAAATTAGCCATTTTAATTTGGCCGTGCGATATAATAGACATTCTAGTAATTCTATCCCAATCGCCTGGGAATTTATTCCATAATTCACCACAAAATCTTTGGTTGATTTCCTTTATAATCGTATAAATTCTAGGAAGCCTTCTTTCAATTAAATCTTCACTCCACTTTTCAAGCGCTTCCGGCATAACCGTATGGTTAGTATAAGCAACTGTGTTAGTTACGATATACCAAGCGTCGTCCCAAGTAAAGCCGTGTTCGTCCATAAGTAAGCGCATAAGTTCAGGCACGCAAAGCGCAGGGTGAGTATCGTTGATGTGAATAGCAACCTTTTCGTGTAAATTAGTAAGCGTTTTATATCTATGAAGATGAGCGTCTAAAATATCTTGAAGTGTTGCCGAAACTAAGAAGTATTGTTGTTTAAGCCTTAAACTTTTACCTTCAAAGTGGTTGTCAGACGGATATAATACCTTACTTATAAGTTCGGCTTCGTTATTTGCTTGTAAAGACTTAGTGTAATCGCCTTGAGAGAAAGAGTTCATGTCGAACTTATCAATACCTCTTGCAGCCCAAAGCCTTAAAACCGAAACTGCTTCACTATCTTTACCTGATATCATCATATCGTAAGGAACGGCTTCAACGTCAACCGTATCTACGATATTTACTTTCATACCGTTTTCCGTCCAATCTTCTAAAACCTTTCCGTCAAATTTAACTTTAAAGGTTTTATCAAGCCTTTGAGTGAGCCAAACTTCGCCACCAGGAAGCCAAATATCAGGAAGTTCCATTTGCCAACCATCAACGATTTTTTGTTTAAACAAACCGTATTCGTATCTTATAGAATAGCCCATTGCAGGATAATTAGAAGAAGCAAGCGCGTCCATATAACAAGCGGCAAGCCTACCAAGACCACCGTTGCCAAGACCAGCGTCCGGCTCTAATTCGTATAAATCTTCAAGCGAAACCCCTTTGGTTTTTAAGACTTCGTTAATAGCGCTTTCTACACCTAAATTATATACGTTGTTTTTAAGAGAACGGCCAAGTAAGAATTCCATACATAAATAGTACACTCTTTTAGCCTTGTTTTCTTTAATTTTATCGTGATACCTTTTCCTTTTCTCAAGTAAAATATCTCTTACGGTCATTGCAACCGCTTTATATAACTGTTCGTTAGTCGCTTCTTGTAAAGTTATACCAAAATATCTTGAAAGTTTACCTGAAATTATTTCTTCTGCTTCTTTTCTAGTCATTTAAATTTCTCCTCAAAGTTTTAAAGTAATTCGTTATATATTTGTTCGTAGGATAAAGAAGATTTTCTCCACGAAAAGTCAGTTTTCATGGCAAATTTAACAATCTTTCCCCACTCTTCTTTGTTTTTATAAGTGAATATAGCGTCTTTTAAAACGAATAGCATTTCATGAGCGTTATAGTTAGTAAACGCAAACCCATTGCCTTTTTTTCTATCTTCATTATATGGCGTGATACTATCTTTAAGCCCACCCACTCTTCTAACAACCGGAATAGTTCCATATCTACAAGCAATCATTTGCGATAAACCGCAAGGCTCTTGTTTTGACGGCATTAAGAATATATCAGCGCCCGAATAAATTTTTGAAGATAAATCTTTATTATAAGCAACTATCGTACGGCATTTACCCGAGTATTGTTCTTGAATATTTTTAAAATAATCTTCATACTGAGTTTCGCCCTTACCTAAAATTATAAGTTGTATATCTTCAGATAAAAGTTCATCAATTATCGCTTTAACAAGGTCAAGCCCTTTATGTGATACGAGCCTTGATATTACTGCTATAATTGGAACGTCATCACGCTCGGGCAAACAAAGCATTTTTTGAAGTTCTTTCTTACAAACCGTTTTACCTTGTAAATCTTTTACGCTATAATTTTCAAATAAGTAACTATCTTTACTAGAATTATATAAATTTACGTCAATACCGTTTAAAATTCCTATCGTTTTATAGTCCACCATACTAGTTATAGGCGATAGACCGTGAGAGAAAAAGTCGTACTTTATTTCACTAGCATACGAAGGGCTTACGGTAGAAACTTTATCGGATAACACCATTGCACCTTTCAT
Organism: Christensenellaceae bacterium; assembly: GCA_045603725.1. GTDB lineage: Bacteria > Bacillota > Clostridia > Christensenellales > Borkfalkiaceae > HGM11412. Next base: position 17,518 of record JAZUMP010000063.1, on the reverse strand, counting down.
TAAGTTGATATTTCCATCAAACTCCAAGTCGCCATAATATCCGTCAAGTCCAAATAAGTCCCCTAAAATATCCTTACTATATTTGCCTTGATATTCTATGTTGTGAATTGTAAACATCGTTTTTATCCTATTAAATTTAGGATTATCTTTATAAAGTGTTTTCAAATAAATTACTGATAACGCCGACTGCCAATCGTGAGCGTGCAAAATATCAGGATAAAAATCTAAATATTCCATTAAACAAAGTGATGCTTTGGAAAAATAAGCAAACCTTTCACCATCGTCGTAAAAGCCGTATAAACCGCTTCTTTTAAAATAGTATTCGTTATCGATAAAATAATAAATTACACCGTCTTTTTTACAAGAAAACACACCTGCGTATTGATTTCTCCAAGAAAGTGGAACGTTAAAATTTCCAATGAATTTAAGTTTATCGCGATATAAAGTAGAAAAATCTTTGTAAAAAGGAATAACCACCCTAACGTCGTAATTTCCATTTTTAGAAATTGCCTTTGGAAGTGAGCCGATAACGTCGGCAAGACCACCCGTTCCAACAAACGGATTTGCTTCAGACGCTACGAATAAAACGCTAGGTTTTTTTTCTATTATAACTGAACTATTAGTAGATTTTTTCATAACGATAACTCCTTTTAATTAAGTGTGATAATAATTTAAAGCATAATAATTTCCTTACTATTTTTAAAATAAGGCGAAGTAATTGAGAATAGTTAATTAGTAATTAATTACGATTTAACACGATAATTTCAAGTAAGACTAGGCAAAGCCCGATGTTAATACTTGCCGTATTGCCGAGTGGCTTTAACGAAGTATTACAAAGTAAGTATCGCGTTAAAAATAACTATTCGAAAATTACTGAGCCTAAATAATATTGTTTTTACTAATGTAGAAAGGATGAGTTTCCGAGCCGGATAAAACGCGCCTATCTTTAATAACTACGCTTTTATCGGTAATAATAGCGTTGATTGAAACGTTTTCGCCGGTTATAGTTCCTTGCATTAAAATTGAATTTTTAACAACAGTTCCCCTACCGATTTTTACACCACGGAAAATTATAGAATTTTCTACCGTGCCTTCAATAGAACAACCGTCTGCAATAAGTGAATTTTTAATTACAGCGTTTGCTCCGTATTTTGTTGGAACGGAATCTTTAACCTTTGTAAAAATATCCACCTTTCTAAACACTTCGTCTCTTACACTTTTATTTAAAAATTTTAAAGACTCCGTATAATAGTCAAGAAGCGTTCTAACAACCATAAAATAGCCTTTGTGTTCGTAAGCCATAATTCTTAGATTGTTAACGTTTTTTGCTAATATGTCTTTACCAAAATGATTAAATCCGTGTGAAAACGCATTGGATATAAGCGACTCTAAAAGCGTGCGCTTCATTATGCAAACGTTAGTATATAAGTTAATTTCACCATCTATTTTAAGGTCAAAATAAACGCCGTTTACTCTATTTGTAGACTCTAAGTCTAACACCGTAAAGTTTTTATGGTTTTTAATATCTTCTGAAGTCTTTTTAACGTAAACGAGAGTGATATCTGCTTTTTGCTTAATATGGTTATCTAATATTTCATCATAATTCATATTGCAAACTATATCGCAATCCGTCATAACAACGTATTCTTCATCTGAGCGTGAAATAAAGGTTTTTGCACCCCTTAACGCTTCAAGCCTTGTATTATATAAAACGTTTTCTTTAAGTCCGAAAGGTGGAAGAATATGAAGACCACCGTGGCGCCTTGACAAATCCCAATCTTTACCCGAACCTACGTGGTCCATTAAAGATTGATAGTTGCTTTTAGTAATTATTCCAACTTTTGTAATTCCGGAGTTTACCATATTGGATAAGGCAAAGTCAACGAGCCTATATCTTCCACAAAACGGAATTGAACCCATCGTTCTTTCTTGAGTAAGTTCTGGAATACTATTATCGTGTATATTTGAAAATACTAAACCTAATGCGTTCATAAACTCCCTCCTTTATACGTTTTTATCAATAATTTCGCCTGCCGAAATTACTTTACCGTTAGAGACTTCTACTTCACGGCCAATAACCGTTATAAGATTATCGTCGTTTTTCCTTCCTACTTTTGCGTTTTCGCCAATTACAACGTGTTCGTCGATTATAGAGTTCTCTACGACTGCGCCTTTTTTAATAACCGTACCACTAAAAATTACGCTATTTTTAACGACTGCGCCTTCTTCAACGATAACGTTATGTGAAAATACGGAATTTTCTACGTTTCCTTCTATTTCGCACCCTGCAATAATACCTGAATTTACTACTCTAGCATTTTTGCCGACGTAATGTGGCGGTGCAATCGCGTTACGCGAACGAATTACCCACATTTTATCATCAATATCAAGATTAGGAGAATCTCCTAAAAGGTCCATATTCGCTTCGTATAACGATGAAATAGTGCCAACGTCTTTCCAATAACCGGAAAACTCATAAGCCATCATTTTTTCGCCAAGAGATAACATTCTAGGTAACACGTCCCCACCAAAGTCGTTTTTACTACCATCTAACTTCTCGTCTTCTTCAAGATATTTATAAAGTTTTTCGGCTTTAAAAATATAAATACCCATAGATGCTAAATTGCTCTTTGGATTTTTAGGTTTTTCTTCAAATTCGTAAATTTCGCCATTGTCTTTTGCATTTAATATTCCAAATCTTGACGCTTCTTTTATTGGTACACGAATAGCGGCAATAGTACAATCAGCATTGCTTTTTATATGCTGTTTAAGCATATCGTCATAATTCATTTTATAAATATGGTCGCCCGATAGAATTAAAACGTTATCAGGATTATATCTTTTAATAAAATATAAGTTTTGGTAAATAGCGTTAGCAGTCCCCTTATACCATTCACTGCCTTCTTTTGCTTGATATGGTGAAAGAATATGCACGCCACCGTAGTTTCTATCTAAATCCCACGGTTGACCGTTTCCGATATACTCGTTAAGTATAAGCGGTTGATATTGAGTTAAAACACCAATCGTATCTATACCCGAATTTACACAGTTTGAAAGTGGAAAGTCGATAATTCTATATTTTCCACCAAACGGAACTGCAGGTTTTGCTATTTTGTTAGTAAGTGCGTAAAGCCTACTACCTTGTCCTCCCGCTAGAAGCATTGCTATACATTTTTTCTTTGCTAACATATTCCCTCCCAATTAAATTTATCATATATTTTTATTTTTACTTTTGTTTTTCTAGATAAATACAAGTAAGTTTAGGTATATCTATGTAAAAACCTAGTTTTTTATCATTTCTACCTTTAGTTGATTGATATACTTTCTTTTTGATTTTACCCTTTCCGCCATATTTAACTTCATCAGAATTGAATACTATTTTATATTTTCCCCTATTTGCGTGAACTTTATAATTTAAAACGTCAGTCCCATTAAAAGAAATTATAACTACGAGTTCACTTCCGTCTACTCCCTTTCTTGTAAAAGACAGTACGTTATTATAACTATCATCGGCGTTTAGCCAAGTAAACCCCTCCCAACTATCGTCTATAGAGTATAAGGCTTTAGAGTTTTTATAAAAAGCGTTAGCATCTTTATAAAAATTTCTCAACGCATTATGAAGTGAATAATCTAGCATAAAAAACTCTAAACCTTCACTATAATTCCACTCTTTAAACTGACCGAATTCTTCACCCATAAAGGTGAGTTTTTTCCCAGGGTGTGCAAGCATATACCCTAAAAACGCTCTGTTTCCAGCAAACTTATCTTCATACTCGCCAGGCATTTTATTAAGCAGTGATTTTTTACCGTGTACAACCTCATCGTGCGAGATGGGAAGAACAAAGTTTTCACTAAACGCATACATCATGGAGAAAGTGAGTTTTTCGTGATGATAACGCCTAAAATACGGGTCAACTTCAACGTACGATAAAATATCGTTCATCCAACCCATATTCCATTTAAAGTTAAAACCTAGCCCGCCACTTTCGATAGGTCCCGTTATTTTAACGTCGGCAGTTGATTCTTCAGCCATCATAAGCGCGTACGGAAACCTTGAAAACACTTCTTTATTTAATTTATGGAAAAAAGCAATCGCTTCTAAATTTTTATTGTTGCCGTATACGTTAGGGACCCATTCCCCAGCATTTTTATCGTAATCAAGATAAAGCATTGAAGCAACGGCGTCAACCCTTAAACCGTCAAGATGAAATTTCTCAAACAAAAATATCGCGTTTGAAACTAAAAAACTTTGGACTTCTTCCCTTCCATAATCAAAAAGCCTAGTACCCCAGCCTTTGTTTTCCTGCCTGTCCTTCCCTTGATTTTCGTATAACGGTTTACCGTCAAATTCCATTAGACCGTGCGCGTCTTTAGGGAAATGCGCAGGTACCCAATCAAGTATTACGCCAATATTTTCTTTATGAAAAGCATCGACGAGTTCCATAAAATCTTTAGGCGTACCAAACCTTGAAGTTATAGCGTAATAGCCGGTTACTTGATAGCCCCACGAACCATCGAACGGATATTCTGAAAGTGGCATAAACTCAACGTGAGTATAGTTCATTTCTTTAACGTAATTAACTAAACTTTCTTTTAATTCTTTATATGAATAATAAGAGCCGTCGTCATGCCTTTTCCACGAAGCAAGATTTACTTCGTATATATTAATTGGTTCTTTGAGTAAATTTTTGCTTTTTAGATTTTGAAAATACTCACCGTCTCCCCAATTATAACCGTTTAAATCGTAAATTTTTGAAGCGGTTTTAGGTGGAGTTTCAGAGTGAAACGCATAAGGGTCTGCTTTATACAAAACTTTGTTTTTTGAAGTAGTAATAGCATATTTATAACTATCGTATTCTTTAACGCCTACAATAAATAATTCCCAAACACCACTATTATTGATTTTAGTCATTTTAGAAGCACTTTCGCTCCAATTATTAAAATCACCTATTACAGAAACTGATTTGGCGTTTGGCGCCCAAACGCGAAAAAGCACACCACTTTCCCCGTTTTTAACGGTTAAATGCGCACCTAAATAATCATAAGAATTATAATTAGTTCCTTGATGGAATAAATAGTTTTGTAAATCTCCTGACAAAATTCTACCAAGCCTTTTTATTTATTTATAATTATTATACTATATATTTTATTATATTTCAATAGGTATTTTGTCAAATTTTACCATTATATAAACATTTTTGATTATTAAAAAAATAATTTTCAGCGTTTTTAAATAAAATTTTTTCTATAACATTTTTAGAATACCCTTTTTCTAAAAGCAAATTGTATAAATTTTCAAATCCTAAGTAGTTTTCTAAATTTTTAGGCAAATAGTCGGTGCCGTTAAAATCGCTTCCTATTACTAAATTGTCTTCAGAAAACTTTCCTAAAAAATATTCAATATGCTCAAGTACGGAATAAAGATTAGCCGGTTTTCGACTTAAAAAATATCCAACGAAAGTTAATCCTATAATTCCATTTTTAGATATTATATCGCGAATAACTTCATCGTCTAAATTGCGTTTATTATAATATACTTTATTAAACGCCGTATGAGAGCAAATTACATTATTTGCAAGATTAATCGCGCTATAGGTCGCTTTTTTCGATAAATGCGCTATATCTAAAGTGTATCCGTATTCATTTAAACATTTTATTGTTTCTATTCCTTTAGGTTTTAAATCTTTATAGTAATTAACGCCGTAGCCTAAAGCGTTTTCACCGTTATGAGTAAGGGAAACGTACAGTGGATTATATGAAAGTAACGCCTTTAAATCTAAGTCTTTATATCCGATATCTTCAAAGGCAATATAAGTGTGTTTGCTTTTTAGTTTATAATAATCTGAAAGTAGATTTTTAACGTTATTAAAACTTCTTTTACCCCTATAAATTGCAGTTACTATTTTGTAGTTTTTGGGATAATTATTTATTTCAGATTTATAATTTTTTACTTCAGTTAAAACGTCGTTATGTAAATCAAAGACCTTCATACAACTTGTATATGAAGGTCAATTTAATATTATTCAGTTTTATAAAAAATTAAAAAATTACTTAATATTATCTTATTATCTTAATACTAAATTTATCGTTTTCGTAAAGAATTTCCACTACGTTATTAATGGAATTATCAAACGTAACCGCCCTAAAAGTTACGCCTTTATTCTCTTTAAAAAACTTAAATAGCCCTTCTTTAACTTGCTCGTTTCCCATTGAATAACATTCAGCAATACTTTCTACCGTATCGAATTTAACTAATTCTTTAGGTCTCGAACCACCGAATAAATCTTTCGCTTTTTGAAAAAACTCAACGGAAGCGTATTCGCTTTCAAGATATTTTCTACTGTGCTCAGCGCAAGACTCAACGTCATCAGGCGCAAAATGCGCATTTTGATAACCAAACGTCATAACGAGTTCAGTCTTTTTAACGTAAATTACTAGGTCGTTATTATTAATATCGTTGGGGAACCCAACAACTTTGTCATTACCGTAGTCAATAACTACGGGTGAAAATTTTTCTAACGCCTTTTCTAAAAAGGCAACGTTTTTTTGTATACTCATAAATTCATCTCCGTATAAACGTACATCGCTGATTTTTCAATTTTGTTAAATATATTTTTTTCGAGTTTTGGAAATTCTAACACTATAGGAAGGCTATTATTATACTCTTTTATTTTATTATAAACTTCTAAACACTCTAAGTCTCCCGTTCCCGTAATAGCAACGTAGGAAGGATTTCCTTTTGTTGTAAATTCAATATAATCACTAGTAGAATCACCTATTTTTCTATCGTTAATATATAATCTTTGAACGTAAGGAGCAAGTGATTTTAATATTTCAGCCGGCTTAACTTCGTTTAAAAGAAAATCACCACTATCAAAAATAAGTTTTAAACCTTTAACAGACTTTAATATATCTAAAGTATCTTTTTCTTCTTTACACGGAGAATTTTTATCTCCAACGTTCTTAATTGCAACTGAAACACCTAACGCACTTGCATATTTAACGACTCTTCTTAAGTTGCTTTTTAAATTATCTATCTCTTTTTGAGTATAAGGTAAAGGCGCAATTTCGCTTGTTAGAGATATCTCTTTAATCTTATTTTCGCAAGCAAAATCTACCATTTTAAGTGCCTTTTGAACGTTATTAAATTCGTGAAAAGGACAAACTGAAAAGATTGATTCAACACTCAAGCCAGACATTAAAATATCTTTAACAAAAACCTTTTTATCTAAAAGTCTTTCGTATTGAACGTCAAGCGAAGTAATACCTACGCTTTTTAATTTAATAAGCGCTTCAATCACGCTAATATTAAATTCTTCCATAACTGAAAGAACGTTTTCAAAATTAATACTTAATTTTTTCATATTACTATATTTTTGTTACCGTCGCCGTAAACTTCGTCAAACCTAGCCATAAACGATGGGGGCTCTTTTTTAAAAATTAAATGTTCTAAACTTCCAAAAGTATTAAGCCTAAAAATTGCTTTGCCCTTTTCCCTTTCTTCAGTATACACGGTAGTAATACCTGTTGGAGAGGCGCAAGTGTGATTAAGAAGCGCGTTTACGGGAATATTAAGAAGTTCAGAAAGTAAAAAACTCTCTAGACCAAAATGGCAGGTAAACACGATATTATCATGATTAGGTTTTATTACTTCGTAATAAACGCCGTGCTTTTTATATCCGTGCTTTTCAAGTAAAGCATTAAATTCTCTTTTTACGTAGTTGTATCTTTCAACTATATCAGAATTATTAAAAGGTTCAACTTCTATCCATCTATCTTTTAAATAAATCCTTTCGTCTGAATTTAAAAATGACGGTTTTCTATCCCACGTAAACGGAGAAAATTCTTGTAAAAAGTCGCAAATTTTATATTCTTTATTTTTGTTGTATTTTACAATGCCTTCTGCAGTATACTTTGCCCTTGGAAGTGGCGATGAATAGATATAATCAATTTTTTGTTTTTTAAAATATCTACCTAAAATATCCGCTTCCTTAAAACCTTTTTTAGTTAAAGTATTATTTGCATAATCAGGCTCAGCGTGCCTAATGATTGTAATTTTCATTTAAAATACCTCGAATTAATTTTGCATTAATAAAAACGGGGGCTATTAACCCCCGCTTTAAACTTTTATTACATTGATTCGTGTATAGTACGAGAAATAACGTCGTCTTGTTGTTCTTTTGTTAATTTGTTGAAGTTTACTGCATAACCAGAAACACGAATTGTAAGTTGTGGATACTTTTCAGGATGCGCTTGTGCATCAAGTAAAGTTTCACGGCTAAATACGTTTACGTTAAGGTGATGGCCACCGTCAGCACAATATGCATCAAGCATATTTACTAAATTATCTACTTTTTGAGACATATATATTCCTCCTTTATTAATATGTGAATTGTTTATAATTTGATTAAGTTTTTAAATAAAATTTTTAAATTATATAATGCGAATTAGACTCGGTTTACGCCCCTAAAACTATACTTTTTGTATATTTTACGGGGTTAATTTGATAAAAAGTTCATAATGCGAGTTAGGGTGATTTTATGCCCACTCCTTATTTTTTAAATCTTTGTAGCGTAACGTTTGATAAAATTAAAAGCATATAATGCGAGTTAGACTCGGCTTATGCCCCTAAAATTATACTTTTTGTATATTTTACGGAGTTAATTTGATAAAAAGTTCATAATGCGAGTTAGGGTGGTTTTATGCCCCGACGACTATACTAGTCGTATGTCAAGGGGCTAAAACCGACATAACGAAGCATTAGGGACTTTTTAATCGTCTTTACCGAGTGATTCTGGCGTAATAGAGAAGGTGTTAGAAATACCGTCTCTAGCGTGTTCGTAAGGAATCTTAGCAACTGATTCAAGTGATGCTAAAGCACCGTGCGAATCTCTACCGTGCATTGGGTTAGCACCTGGAGCGAGTGGAGCACCTGCTCTTCTACCGTCAGGCGTATTACCAGTCTTCTTACCGTAAACTACGTTAGAAGTAATAGTTAAGATAGACATAGTTGGAATAGATTCTCTATAAGTGTAGTGAGACCTAATTTTATTCATAAACGACCTAACGAGTTTAACTGCAAGTTCGTCAACCCTATCGTCGTTGTTGCCGTATTTAGGGAAGTCTCCTTCAATTCTAAAGTCGGTAACGATACCGTCTTCATTTCTAATTGGGTAAACTTTAGCGTATTTGATTGCTGAAAGCGAGTCAGCAACGCAAGAAAGTCCAGCAATACCTGTTGCGAAGAATCTTCCAACTTTAGTATCGTGAAGAGCCATTTCTATTGCTTCGTACGCATACTTATCGTGCATATAGTGAATAAGGTTTAAAGTGTTAACGTAAAGGTCTGCAAGCCAATCCATCATTTGCTCGTATTTATCCATAACTTCGTTGAAGTCTAAAACGTCGTCTGAAGTGATTGCTTCAAACTTAGGAGCAACTTGTAAAGGTTTACCGGTAACTTTATCCTTCATAAGTTCGTCTTTACCACCGTTGATAGCGTAAAGTAAACACTTAGCAAGGTTTGCTCTTGCCCCGAAGAATTGCATATCTTTACCAACTCTCATACAAGATACGCAACAAGCGATACAGTAATCATCGCCCATTTCAGGACGCATTAAATCGTCAGACTCGTATTGAATTGATGAAGTTTTAATAGAAATTTCAGCACAGAACTTCTTGAAATTATCAGGGAGATTTTTTGACCATAAAACCGTAAGGTTTGGTTCTGGAGCAGGACCTAAGTTGATAAGAGTGTGAAGAACACGGAAAGAGTTCTTAGTAACGAGCGGTCTACCATCTACACCCATACCACCGATTGCTTCAGTAACCCAAGTTGGGTCGCCAGAGAAAAGTTCGTTATAAGACTGAATTCTCATGAACTTAACCATACGAAGTTTCATAATGAAATGGTCGATAAGTTCTTGTGCTTCAATTTCAGTAAGAACGCCGTTTTTAATATCCCTTTCAATATATATATCAAGGAAAGTAGAGATACGACCGATTGACATCGCTGCACCGTTTTGGTCTTTGATAGCACCAAGATAACCAAAGTAAACTGCTTGAATTGCTTCCCTTGCAGTAGTTGCAGGCTCGGAAATATCGTAGCCGTATGAAGCAGCCATTTCTTTAAGATCTTTTAACGCTTTGATTTGTTCAGAGATTTCTTCTCTATCTCTAATCTTATCAGGAAGCATTTCGCCCCTAATAATTGCCTTATCTTCTTCTTTTTTCTTAATAAGGTAATCAATACCGTAAAGAGCAACTCTTCTATAGTCGCCAACTATTCTACCACGACCGTAAGTATCAGGTAAACCTGTTAAAATGTGTGATGAACGAGCAAGCCTCATTTCAGGGGTATAAGCATCGAACACACCGTCGTTATGAGTTTTTCTGTATTTCGTAAATATTTCTTTAACGCTAGGGTCGATTTCATAACCGTACATAGATAAAGCTTCAGAAGCCATCTTAATACCACCAAACGGTTGAAGAGAACGTTTTAATGGTTTTTCAGTTTGGAAACCTACGATTTTTTCAAGTTTTTTATCAATATAGCCTGGAGCATGGCTAGTTAAAGTTGATACTACTTTAGTATCAGCATCTAAAACGCCACCGTTCTTTCTTTCTTCTTCGTATAAACCTAAAACGTCTTGCCATAATTCTTTAGTGGCTTCAGTTGCAGGTTGAAGGAAAGATGAATCGCCTTCGTATAACGTATAGTTTCTTTGAATAAAGTCTCTTACGTTAACTTCATCATTACTCCATTTACCTGGGACAAAACCTTCCCAACCTTTGTAATTTTTCATTTTATTTACTCCTTAATTTTTTATTGTATATAAACCGTTAATAAACGAATTTTTACCTATTTTTTAAATGTTCTTCAATTTTAGCGTCAATCCAAAGTTCAAAGATTTCACGTGGTTGAAATCCAGTCGCTCTTGCAAATTCTACACCGTCGTCTAATAAAAGCACGGTAGGAACGCGGTCAACGTTAAAGTGTTTCATAATTTCTACCGTGTTTTCATCGGCTTCAATATGAACTAATGAAAGATTGCTTCTTTCACTTACTATATCGTGAAGAAGTGGCATAAGCGTTAAACAATTTGCACATGACTCCCCACTTATTTCAACTACTTGAAGCCCTTTAAGTTTTTCTTTAAAGTTAGAGTTATTTATCATTTATTTACTCCTAGTATCGCCCTTGCGTTTAAAACCCTTTCTTTCGACGGGGGATTTACCCCTTTTAAAGCATATTCTAAATTTAATTTTTGGTATTTAACTTCGCCCATCGTGTGATAAGGCAAAACTTCTACCTTTTCTACGTTAGATAGCGTATTTATAAATTCTTTAGTCTTTTTAAGATACTCGTCGTTATCTGTGAAACCTTCTAACAAAACGTGCCTTATCCAAACTTTTTTACCCCTACTATCTAACCATTTTGCAAATGCTAAAGTGTTTTTATTAGATACGCCCGTTAATTTTTTATGAATCTCATCGTCAATATGCTTAATATCAAGAAGATAAAGGTCAACGTATTTATCTAATTCTTCAAAAAGTTTTACGCTTGTTTCGTTATTTTCGTTAAAAGTAAAACCCGAAGTATCTACCGCCGTATGTATGCCGTACGACTTAACCGATTTTAAAAGTTCAGTTACAAACTCTATCTGCATAAGCGGTTCGCCACCACTAACGGTAACGCCACCAGTTTTACCAAAATAGTTTTTGTATTTAATAATCTCTTTAGTTAAATCTTCTACGCTTCTAAGTTCGCCAGATTTAACGTCCCACGAATCGGGATTATGACAATATTTACACCTAAGTGGACAACCTTGTGTAAAAACTACGAATCTTATACCAGGCCCGTCTACCGTACCACCTGAAAATACCGAATGAATTCTACCAATCATATGTAAGACCTAATTATAAAAATCTTTTAGTGAGCCAACTCTCCCCATATTAGATTTTATCATATTATTTTATCTTTGTAAATAGTTTTATGTAAAACATAAAAGAAAATTTTTATCACAACTACTTACGCTCAATTTTAACTGATTTAATCGTGTTTTTATCTTGTTTTTGATTATTTTTATAAACGACAGCAAGTTCTTTACCAACGATTTCTACTAACGTATCAGTAATAAGTTCAGATAAATTTTGAGTAGATAAATTTTTAATAAAATATTTGCTAACTGAAACCGGTGAAAATATTCTTAAAAACCACATAAAAAAGTTAATTAAATTAAAGACTACAACAACCCAAATTTTACTTAAAAAATTTTTATAATTCGAGTAGATTTCTATTCCGTTTACTATTACTGCAAGTTTAACGTTTTTTAGAAAACTCACTCCCGATTTTGTTAAGATTTCATCCACTCTTAAAGTTATATTGTTAAGTATGGAAAATATTTGGTTTTTAGAAAATCTCAAATATCCTTTATCGGCTCCATTTTCACTTGAAAACGGCTTGTAAACGTCTTTAACAAGATTAATAAAAATATCTTTAACATTATCTTCATTTAAAATTGGTTTTTCTTTTAGTTTAAACGCTTTTCTAAACCTATTTATAAATTTAATTTTCCTATTTTTATCACTTTGCAACTGCCAGTTGCTGTAACTGGTTTTTGCAGTTTTTATCGCATATTTTACTTGTTTACGCTCATATTCTGAAACGCATTTACTGAAATTTTTATCAGTTTCGTTACGAACTCTTTTTATCGTTAAAGACAACCAAAAATTAACCGCCAAAGATATTCCAAAAAACACGCTTCCAACGATTAAAAATATATACACGTAAGGCGCAATCACGTTTATAATTTCTATCATAAAATTATTGCTCCTTCGTTATTATTTGAATTGTTTTTACAAAGTTTTTTAAGTAGTTTTTTATTGTTTTTAGTGTAAATTAAACACCACTTTACGCCAACGTAATTAACGACTTTGTTTAATTCTTCATTAACTTTATCTTTAAATAAAAATTTAACGCCAACGGTTACGGTTTTACTTAATATTTTACTTTGTAGCGTTTGCTTTTCTTTAACTTTATCTTCTTTTTCTATAAGATTGTTTAAAGTTTTTTCAAGTACCGTTATAGGCTTATCTTGCAAATTAAAATTTTTAATTATAGGAAGTGAAAGTATATAGTCAACTTTATTTTCTAATACGGCAAGCGTAGTACTTACAAAATCTAACGCGTCAATAAAAGTAAAGTTTAAGTATAAATATTTTCCTTTATAACCACATTTCGTGGCAAGTTCTATAATAGTACGTTTTAAAAACTCAAAGTAATTTTTAAAATTTTCTTCCACGGTAAGAGAAAAGTTATAACTGTACTTTTCACTTGAAATTTCTAACGACTTTATTCTTTTTAAAAGTTTTTTACGCTTTTTAATAGAAATTGCACTTACCGTTTTAGAAATACTTATTATTATAAAATAAATAACGTAAAACCCTATAAATCCAACTGCACCGTAAAATATTAGGGTTAAAAGTTTAGTTAAAGTATCTTTAAACCCGTTTTTACAAACGGCAAAAGCACACACTGTTAGCGCAAGTAAAAAAAGTAAACAGTCTTTTATAATATGTTTTATTTTAAACTTGTTAATTTTAGTATGCCCTTTCATTTAAGTTAAATCCTTAAACTCTGCTTTAATAAATTCTTTTAGTTTTATTGGAGAAATTTCTATTTGTTTCCCAACTTTACCAGCCGAAACGCAAATGCTATCAAAAAGCATTGCAGTTTCATCAATAAAAGTTATAAAAGGTTTTTTCATTCCTATCGGTGAACACCCACCGTGAATATAACCGGTTAGTGGGAGCAAATCCTTTTGCTTTAGCATTTCAACGCTTTTAACCCCTGCCGATTTTGCCGCTTTTTTTAAGTCTAAAGTGGTATTTACAGGTATTACGAAAACCCTATATTCTTTAACGCCTACAACGGTAACTAAGGTTTTAAAAACCATTTCACTTGGCTTTCCTACAAGTTTTGCAACCTCTTTACCGTCAGTAATTTCAGGATTATACTCGTGCATTTCGTAATCAATATTATTTATATCTAAAAGCCTTGAAACGTTAGTTTTTTCCATATTAGATTTTAAGTTTGAATACTAATTTTTTAACTTTTTCGCTCTTTTCAATCGCAAAAGAAGGACCGTGCAAATCATTTGGGAATAAAATTGCAAAGTTTCCGTCGTATAAGCAAATAGTGTTATACCAAGGAGCAGTGAAAAATTCTACGTCTTTTACGTGGTTATACGGAACTTTTTCTTCACCGTCGTCAATCGATTGGGTGAGCATAGCCTCTTCACCGCTAACGAGCATTTGAATATCTATATAATTTCTATGGCATTCAAGCAAAACTTCATCGGGGATTTCTTTAGTATCGTATTCACTAATTGCAACGCGACACTCATCGCCTAAATCATACTTGCCGTTTTCAAGATTTTTAACGTCGTTATTTTGTAAAAATTCAACTGCTTTACTTACGTTTGGAACGTAATCGTACCTTTTAAGATTTTCAACTTTATCAACTATCATAATAAATACTCCTTTATTTGTTTTTTATAGTATTAAATATATGTTCAGCGTACGCTTTTGCAACGTTAACGCCCGTAACCTTTTCTGCTAAATTGAAAAATGCATTAGAATTGACTTCGCAAAGTATCGGCTCACCACTATTCCCAATTAACAAGTCAACCCCCATATAGTCAAGGTCTAACTCTTTAGCAATTTTTTCGGCTAAATCTTTATATTCTTTTTTAAGTTCAACCCTTTCGCCATATCCACCAAGCGCCGCGTTAGAACGAAAATCTTCTTTAGATATTCGTTTTAGAGCACAAACGACTTTACCACCAACGGTAATAACTCTAATATCCGTGCCGTAACTTGAAGAAATATATTCTTGATAAATTTTTGCTTCGCGTTTATATTTCTTTGTCGTTTCAATAAGTTCTTCAAAATTGTTTATAAAAAATACGCCTTTACCAAGCGAACTAAACGAAAGTTTTAAAACTAGTGGTAAACCTAGCGTTTTTTCAACTTCTTTAAGTCCTTCTTCATCAACGTCATAATCGCCATAACAAAGTGGCGCAGATATAGTTTTAGGAATTTTAACGCCACTGCCAATTAGTTTTAAAAAAGTTAGCATTTTATCATCGCAATTAGTTATTGCAGATATTTTGTTAAAACACCTAATACCCGACTTTTCTATAAGTTCGCCTTGATATTTATCTTTATCTAAATAAACAACGAAGTCAATACCCTTATAACTATTTACTATATCGCAATTCTCGTTTAAATACGGATAGTAGCCGTTTTTTACTATTTCGACTTCTAACCCAAGTTTATCAAACTCTTCTTTAATTCGATTTGCTTGACTAAGCATTGACGGCATAGTGCTGTATTTGTTAATTATAATTAAGCCTTTAGACATATTTACCAACTACGTTTGTTTATAAGTAATTAACTCGTAAACAATTACTACCTTATTTGTATTTTAGAACTTATTCTAATCGTTTATTTAGTATACCACACACGTACTCAATTTTCAATATAAATATTGATACTTTAAAATCATATTTTAAAAGAATTAGATTTTTCATCGTAATAATACCCGTTTGCGTTTAAAAATTCTATTACTTCTTCGGCTTCGTAGTATCCGTCTAAAAAATTTTCTAACGAAAAGTATTCATCTCTTAATTTTGTGTTTACTACGCTGAGTAAAATATTTACGTCTTTAATCATAATTAAAAAATTAAGGCCTGCCCGACGGCAGACCTTTTAGATATTTTAGTAATTTTCTTTTCTTACTTCAAAATAAGCTTCTGGGTGAGCGCATACAGGGCAAACTTTAGGGGCTTTAACACCAATGTGTAAATGACCACAATTTCTGCATTCCCAAACTACAACGTCAGTTTTTTCAAAAACTTTTTCTTCTAAAACGTTTTTAAGAAGAGCTTGATATCTTTCTTCGTGAGTCTTTTCAACCTTAGCAACTGCTCTAAATTGAGCGGCTATTGCAGTAAAGCCTTCTTCATCGGCTTCTTTAGCCATACGGTCGTACATATCAGTCCACTCATAATTTTCGCCTTCAGCAGCAGCTTTTAAATTTTCAGCAGTATCGCCAAGTTCACCTAAATGTTTGAACCATAATTTTGCGTGTTCTTTTTCGTTATCAGCAGTCTTTAAAAAGATTTCTGCGATTTGTTCGAAACCTTGTTTTTTAGCAACGCTTGCAAAAAAAGTATATTTGTTGCGCGCTTGGCTTTCGCCTGCAAAAGCTTCTCTTAAATTTTGTTCAGTTTTTGTACCTTTAAGTTCCATATTATTCTCCTTAATATCATTTATTATTTAAATTTAATAGGTTTTATAAACCTAATTAGTTCCTTTATTTTTACAATTTGAGCAAGTTCCCGTAATTACGAAATCTACGCTAGTTATATTATGTATTGAAATTTGCAAATTGTCAACTACCTTTTTTAAATCTATTGTAGAAATATCGGTAAATTCGCCACATTTTTCACAAATAAAGTGTGCGTGGTGGTGAAGCGTTCTATCAAACCTATCGCCAAGTACGTGTTTTACACGCCTAATCCTACCTTCTTTAGAAAGCGCGTCTAAATTACGGTATACCGTTGCAAGATTTATAGACGGCATTAAACTTTTTGCCCTAAATAAAACGAGTTCTGCTGTAGGATGGTCGAAACTACTATTAACCACGGTATATACAACTTCTTTTTGTTTACTCATCTCTACCCCCTTGCTTATGTATACTCAAATTTATTACATATTGATAATGATTATCATTATTATATTTATATTATATATGGAAATAATATGTCTGTCAAGGGTTTTGGGTAAAATTTTTTAGGATTTTTTTGTTTTGGCGTATCTCCTAAATATCTTGTCCGTCCCAAGTCTTATTGGCGTAGATTTTGCCTAGACTATTCACATATCCGTGAGAACGCACCATAAAGCCTTCAAGCCATTTTGTGTATTCGATTAAATAAAGTTCGTGGTTATATTTACCACTTCCACTTGGTATTTCATCGGCTTTGTCGCTTAATACAAGCATATTCATTACGCGTTTTTGCGTGCCGTTTTCATAAACAGTTTTGCTTGACTTAATAAAGTTTGTCTGCTATAATAAAAGTGCGTTAAGGGGGCAGGCTCGCCCCTTGCACCTACGCTATTTGTGATTTTTTTGAAGTTAGACACAAATAGCGATTTTTTATTTGTTAGCGATTATTCTCGCTAACGACTCGCGGAACTCTTCAAGTGTTTGACAAAAACAACGATTCTTTATTTGTTCAACATAAGATTTCCCCTTGTTTTTTGGTATAAAAAAAGCACTTTCCTTTCGGTTAGTGCTTGATTTTTGGTATAGTGAATTGTCAAACTAAGTGCAACACTTAGCAAGATTTTCATAAAATAAATCTACTGGTTTTTGAAAGTGTAAAACTTTCTTAGGTCTGGCGTTAATTAACGCCAGATTCTTTTTTAACGTTTTTTCGCTTACTCTATC